>DAMU01000033.1:4906-20177 GCA_002499705.1 Euryarchaeota archaeon UBA91 | reverse complement strand
TTCATTTTGTCGAATTCGTCAATTGCAGCTAATCCAAGGTCGGCCAAGACCAGTGCTCCTGCCTCAAGTGTCCAGCGGCCATCAGCCGCAGCATCTTGAACTGCGGCAGCAGTCAAACCTGCAGCAGATGCGGATTGACCGGAAGTGAAACGTCCACGGGGTGATATCGTTGACATGTAACTGAGCAACTGTGATTTTGCAACTCCTGGGTCACCCATCAAGAGAATATGGATATCACCACGATTCCTGGTTCCATCTGGGTTCAAACGGGCTACGCCGCCAAATAATTGCAACATGAGCGATTGCTTAACTGGATTCATTCCAAAAATAGACGGAGCAATACTGTTCGCAAACAGTTCGTAAATATCTGGCCTGCGAGCCAGTTCTTTGATTTCGAGTTCCTCATCTTCGGTAATTACGATCTCTTCAAGTGGAATATTTTGTCTTTCAAGCGAATGTATGCGCAAGAAAATATCGAAAACGGGCGTGTCTTTACCACCTTTTCTTTGAGAACGAATGAAGAGAACACCGTTGCCTTTGACGCGGTCTCCCGGATTGAGTTTTCCCGCTAAGTCATGTTCAGCAATACATATGATTCGCTCTGGTTGAATTCCGCCCTTCATCTGTTCGGGTAATTCTTGCAGTTCGATAAATTGTGAATTAATGAGAATTGAATCTTTTTGATTTAATTCAAACCGTGTTTGACGCTTCGCTCGGCCACAGCCCCCGTCCAACTGCTGGCATTCGATTGGCTCAATCAATTCTTGCTCATTGGGTTGATTGACAACCATGGAGTGGCCGCAAGCCATGCATTCAAAGGTTGCAGCATATATCCGAGGTCGGACTCCTGAAATCTTGGTGGTAACTGCATCAATTGCGAGCATCGTTCCAATATCGTCTGCACGCAATTGAGATACGGTACGGACTTGATCAACTGGTAGGTGAACGATTCGAACAAATGGATACATCGTCGTGTGTCCAGCATCCATCAGGAATTGTCGTAGAGCCTGATTGGATGCATGGAAGTGAAGTTCAGGATGCTGAACGATGTCATGTGCAAACTCATGGTCAAATCCCTCAACAACACGATACGAAACTTCAAGCGATTGTTCATCTGGCCACATTTGAGCTAGGTTGTGAACCGATTCTGCAAAGTGGTCTTGAATGAGAGAAGTCCACCGTGCTGGAAGGTCGAATTCTTGTAGCATTTTGAGCACCTGTGAAATGCGGGAGAGGTTCCCGACTTCCAAACAATTATGCCAACGGTATTTAGCCATAACCTCGCGAAAATCCCACCCCCTCGTTTCCATTGGAGAATAAGTGGATTGCCCGTCACCGATTTAGCCATTTTTTGATGTCCACTGCCAAAGTGCCATGACCGCAGATAAGATGAGGAGGGATGCCTTCGGTTATGATATGCCGAAGCATGCATTTTCACCGGTTCGCGGTCAATTGGAGCGGTGGGTCCTTGATTCACCTCACCTCGAGAACCGATTAGGCGACCCTACTGAGCGTGAAATTCTCACACATATCGCACCGGAAGGCGTCGAAAAAATGGAGAATGGAGGCTCTTTACCGGTCCTCATTTATTTGGCACCGTTCACTTCTTCCGGTCATGCTCGTGCAGGTTGGAAAGCCTTTGCTGAAACCCTGCCTCAGCGTCATGAACGTCTGGTTGCGTCCGGTGAAATGTCTCCAGTTATTTTGGTCATGCCGGACACGTTCACTTCTCTGGGAGGAAACCAATTTGTCGATTCCCCCGTCCTTGGCAACTGGTCCACTTGGCTTGCAGAATCATTGAAACCTGCAATTCATTCTCGATATGCGACCAACGGAAACTTCGGATTAGTAGGGAAATCCTCTGGTGGTTATGGGGCGTTGATGAATGCAATGCTTCAACCCAATGTTTGGGATGCAGTTGCTTGCCACTCCGGCGATGTTGGATTTGAAACCATGTTCCTGCCAACATTTGCTGAAACTCTGACCCATGTTCAGCGCTATGGAGGAGTTGCGCAATATGTTGAGCATATTCGAAATGCTGCCTCTCTTTCTGGCCCCGATTTTCACTCATTGATGATCTGTGCAATGGCTGCATCGTACGACCCTCGCCCCCCTACGCAAGAAAATCCTCTTGGAATTGTTTTACCTCTCAATGAGCAAACAGCGGTTCTTGATGACAAGGCGTGGGCTCAGTGGATGATTTTTGACCCATTAAATTTGGTTGAATCGAAATACGAAGTGCTTCGTGAATTGAAGTGTTTGTTCATCGATTGCGGAGCAAGAGACCAGTATCACATACAATATGGAAGTCGACGAATCGTTGAACGTTTTTCAGTTCTCAATGTCCCCCATAAGTGGGAAGAATTTGATGGAACCCATTCAGGAATTGACTTCAGATTGGACTCAAGTTTTGCTCAATTATCAAACGACTTGAGTTCGTTTTGACATCTTAAAGAGGCGGTTAGTTCTTCAAACGCCTTCTTTTGAAGGTGGTATGGCCGAGCCAATGGACTATGCGAGTGCTGGCGTTGATATTGACCTTGAAGGGTCTGCGGTCGCCTCTCTTATCGCTTCACTGAGCGCCTCCAGTCGCCCTCCAGGCACACCTGGTGCACCGGTCGATTTACCCGGCGGATTTGGTGGACTCATCGAGTTCGGCGATTCACTGCTAGCTCTTGCTACTGATGGCGTTGGAAGTAAGTTACAAATCGCATCATTACTCAACCAATGGGGCGGAGTTGGAATTGATTGCATGGCCATGAATGTCAATGATTTATTGTGCGTTGGTGCTGAACCAATTGCTTTTGTCGATTACGTTGCTGTGCCAAAGCCGGACCCAGAAACACATGCTGCACTTGGAGCCTCTCTCGCCGAAGCATGCCGTTTAGCGAGAGTCACTTTGGCTGGTGGAGAAACGGCATCTCTGCCGGGTATTGTCACTGAACTCGATCTTTCAGGGACTGCACTTGGTTACGTCAAAAAAGGCAACGCAATCACTGGAGAGCATCTGGAAGACGGTGATGTTTTGATTGGTTTGCCTTCATCTGGAATTCATTCCAACGGGTATTCACTGGTTCGGAGAGTTATGGAACATACGGGGCACAAATATACCGACGATGCACCGTTTAACGTTGCCAGTATCGGTCGAAGCGTCATGCACTTTGATGGGAAAGATGACCAGCAGTTTACGCTCGGAGAAGTCTTCCTTAACCCAACCCGAATCTATTGTGACCCGATAGTGGATTTATTGCAGTATGCTGAATCTGAAGACGCTGAATTTTCACTCTCAGATGTTCGAGCCATTTGCCACGTTACGGGTGGAGGACTCTCCAATCTTTTACGCCTTCATGACTCACTGGGATGGCACATTGATTCCCCCCTACGCCCGCACCCTGAGTTTGAATGGTTGCAACAAGTTGGTGGCATTGAAACCCGTGAGATGTATCGAACCTTCAATATGGGAACTGGAATGATTCTTGCTGTTTCAAAGCAGCACGCTCAAGCCATTTGCTCTTGGATTAATGAGCGAATGATTGGAACTCAAATCATCGGCCACGTTCACAATAATGGACATAGCGTTACACACGCTATCGAAGGTGTCGAGTTTTCACACTACTAAAGCGAGAACTCAACGCTCGAACAACAACACCCGAACTTCAGGTGTCCGTGTTGTCCGCATCAAAATCAATAGAGACGAATTATTCGTCTTTTGACTTTACAGCTGCCATTCCCAATCCGAAGATTGCACCAAGCCAAAGAAGCGGTGCAAGGAAGTCAGTCGGGACGTCGAAGTTGGTCCAGTAGGTCAATGCCTTTTGGTTGGTCGTGACGCTGGATGCAAGTGTTTCTGCATCATCATCGCCGATAACTGAAGTGGATTCAATCGAGAACACTGCCTGCAAGTTACTTGCATTCGGAGCAGTGTGTTGGTCAGTAATAGGCCGCATGTCAAGCCAGAAAGTGGATTCTGAAGTGCCTGCAATAATTGCGCCACTGAGTTGTTCTGCTTGCAGAGTCACTTCGCTTCCAAAGTAAACTGGAAGAGCACCAGGAATTGCATCAAGCAAGGTATCGGTGTCCAAGAGTTTCGCTTGGATTGGGCGAGTCAATGGGTCAAGAGAGGCTGAACAATCGTCGACTGCAATGTCCTTCAAAGTCGAAGTTCCATCGCATGTGATTGCTGCAGTAGCGTATCCAGAGAGGTCGACTAAGTCGCCTGAGCCGGTCAAGAAACCACCAGTGGTTTCAATTCGAGATTCTGCTGTGATAAGACCGAATGTGTTGGCAGTCTTTGCTGGGTCTTTCCAGGAGAAGAATGAACTCCCATCTACTGCAAGCATCTCACCTTTATCGCAATCGGAGTTTTCTCCAGTGCAAATCATGTAATCAGTTCCAGTATCACTGACAATTCCGCCAGAGCCGTAGTAGGTGGCATTGGATTCAAGGCTGGTCCATCCAACAGTCATATCCATTGGATTTCCAGTTGCGAGGAAAGCAACCACAGGGTCGTGCCATCCGAGCAACCAGTTGTTGAACTCTTGAGTCAGGTATGGAGTGGTTCCAAACGAACTGATCAAGAAGTCTGGGACGAAATCAGCAAAGATTGGTGAGGCTACGAAGTAACTCAATGCATCTGCAGCATTTGCGTCAATTCCATAAATTGCTCCAATGGTAGCGCTGTTCCATGGCATAGGCTCAGCAACTTCCATGGTCATCAAGTTCACTGGAGGAGTCATGCCGCTCAATTCTCCATACATGAAGAGGGTCGCACCTGTTTGAGTTGTAATTCCAAGAGGGCCGTACAGAATCTCTGCAGCCTGTGTTTGGTTAATTGAAACAGGTGTTGCATCAGCGTGTCCTGGAATCATTCCAGCTCCCCATGCGCCACCCATGTTGAGGGAGTTGCTGAGATAAGGGTCACCCACTGGACTCATGCCACCAAAGGTTTGGTTGACAAATTGCGCAGCGTTCATTGTGCCTACACCGCCAAGAAGACCAAGTTGAGCCGAGGAAGCAGATGTTGCCCATCCGCCAGCCCAAGTTGCAACTGCGGTGTATTGGTCGACGGTGAGGTTGAATGCAGCCATAGCATCAGCGACTTCCATGGTAAGGAAGGTTGCAAGACCAAATCCAGTTCCGTCAGCGTTGGTTGCAATCAAACCAGTTGGAGTGTCGGTGAGGTGCCCTGCAACCATGAGAGCAACACCGTTTGCACCAGCATAGTCAACACCCAAGAGGTTGTGAAGTCGGCTTGTGATGTCGTCGTTGTTGCTTGCGTTGAAGTCAGAACCGCCGCCGTAGCCTGCGAAAATTGTTCCTACTCCAGCATACATAGTCCAGTCTCGAACGAATGTTTTGTAGAAATCAGGAATTGGTGTTTCAGGAGTTCCATCTCCATCCAAATCAGCAACGGTAGCAATACTAAGATAACCATAGGTAGATGCCCGTGCCATTACTGTAGAGTTGGATGGGTCTGCCATGACATCGGAGACCAGCATTTCTGGCTCGCCCATTCCAATAAACGCAACAGAGCCAAGTGGATCCATTAAGGAAATGTTGAAGTTTGCATCAAAAGGATGGAAAGTGTTCATCATTGCTGCATCTAAATCGCCAGTTGTCCAGTTGCCCATTGTTGTGTTGAGCGTTTCATTGTTATTCATCATCATAATGCCCATTCCAGTAGAAGAGGATTTCCATTGTGCTTCAGCGCCGTTTGCCCATGCGTCGCATGGAATTGATATTTGAACGACGACGACCATTGTGCAGAGGTCGCCAGATGTGGCAACTCCTGCTTGTGTGGTGTTCATGTCTTGGTTGATCATTTGAGCAGCGAATCCGACCTTGGTTAAGTCCATGATTCCATTAATTGCCATTCCGGTTGCACCGATGACTTGAGGTGTAAAACCAATGTTGAGTTGCGTGATTTGAACATCACAAGGAACAACGGTATCAACGGAGCACGCATACGATGTGTTCTCGTGATAGGTAATGGTTCCAGCATCCGAATCGTGGGAGGTAAAGGTTCGGTCAGAAGTAATGGTGTAGGTGACCGGTCCAATCTTTTCATGCGTTGGAGCAGTGCCGTTCGCCATTACATCGTCGACGTTGGTGATGGTCCATCCATAGAAGTCTCGGTCAGCCGTTGAAGTGGCCCAGTCAGGATTGATATCTGTACAATCCGAGTTTTCACAAATATCGTCCAATGGTTTGGTTTCTGTCGCTTCAAGAACTGCGTCTTCTACTCCTCCGGTTGAAAGGACTGAAAGTCCTCCGCTGAGGAGTAAACATACAAGTCCTGTTGCTAGCATCGTTTTCATTGTCATCATTGACATAAATGCCCAACGGCAACTTATAGCACATAACAGTTGGTGCGGAAACTAAGTGTTTCTGTGGATATCTAGAACTGTGGCTTTTCACCGGAAAAACAAGCGGTGCGGTCTTCAAGGGGGAGTTCTACGGACTGTTATGGCCGGTGACAATCAGGGACAATTGCCCCCAACCGGCTGGCCTGGCCAAATGTGGTTAGAAGGAAGAACACTTGTACATTTACTGGATGAGCAGACTCGTCCAACACACATGCCAAGAGGACCAGCAAAAAGAACAGGGCCAGGATTTCTTAATCCGGCGATGGCCCCGGCTCGGACGCGTAGTGTTCTGCTCCTCAACGACGCATTGCAGCACAATTGGTTGGTAAGAGAAGACCAATCAATTCGGGTCTTAGATGCCTTGTGCGCTACGGGCGTCCGTATTCGAAGATGGCGAAATGAAGTTCCCTCATCAGTTCAGCAACGCTTGAGAATTACTGCAAATGACTTGGACCAATTTGCGCTGGACTGGGCCAAAGCATCGCATGCAATGCACCCCCCTACGCAGCCAATTGAACATGAACCGGAAGATGACCGGTATGGCGGAACGTCAGAACAGGTCTTTGATAACGGCTTGGATTTCCGTAACAAAGATGCGCGAATTGCCATGATTGAATCGGGCTATCAATGGATTGATTTGGATCCTTTCGGCTCACCAGTTCAGTTTCTTGATGCCGCCCTGCAAGGTTTGTCAAGAACGGGTGTCTTGGAAATCACTGCTACCGATACTGCTGCGCTTACTGGTTCTTCGGCTTCAAGCCAAGCCCGTAGATACGGTGCAAAAGGAATCGTTGACGTCTATGCACATGATGATGCTGTGCGCCTGCTTCTTGCAACAGTTGCAACCAGCGCTGCTCGATTGGATAAATCCATCACACCGTTAATGGCTCTCTTCGATGGACATCACGTTCGAATTTCGTGTTTGGTCAAAACAAGCAGAGAAAATGCGAGTAAAATCAGCAACTCGATTGGTTGGAGGGTTCGTGAACAAGATATCCCTTACCGTTTCGTTCAACATCCAACTCCAGAGCAAGTCGAGCGAGCAAGTGGTCCGATGTGGATTGGGCCGCTTTGGGATAAGGAAATAGCCGGACGCATGACTGAGCAAAAGGTGCTCGAATTATGCCAACCCACTGCACAAGAACTTGAACAAATGAAGTTACAAGGCTTGGAGTGGAGTGATGAAGACGTTGAATATTCGGCTCGAGAATTGAAACGCAGTGTCCGTTACATTTCCGATGCTGCTGACTTGATGAGTCGCGAACACTTGCTGCTTAATCTCGATTCATTACCCCGATGGGCAGGTGTAGGTGGTGCTCCGAAATTGGAGAAGTTGATTTCCAGTTTATCAAACGACGGTCATAGCGCCGCTCGGCTTCCTGATTTGGAACCCTTGCTGGTCACAGATGCAGCGTTTGATATCGTGCTTGAACACGTGAGAAAAACATCGCCTTCATCCGAATGAAGGGTCGAGGTCACGGTCGTTATCAACCGTATTTGATTCAGGTCCTGGTAAGAGCGTGCGGGAATTTTCAAGTACTTCACGGACGCTGTCTTCGATGTTTTGAGCGTTTTCAAGCAACTCGCTAAGTGGGATTTCAATTCCAGTTAATTCGGCAACCGCTTCCACTGCTAAGGCTGCAGCACGAGCGTCAGGATACATCGGGCTTGCTTCTGCCAACAAAGCAGTTACATCAATCCCGAGCCGGTCTCCTTCTCCGAGAAGAAATCCTGTGATTCCTGCTACGATTCCTTGCTGAATAGGTTCGATGCCTACTTGGTGAAGGCGGTCACGAGCAAGTTGGGATGAGCCGACACCAAACAGTTGTCCTGTCGCTACATCTTTACTGGATTGAACCAAACCGTCAATGATGATCAAGCGGTCAAAACCACCACGAGTGAACCATTCTAAGACAGTTGATGCAAACATGATGTCTTGTTCATCCTTGAACTGTATTTCCGAGGTGAAGACGCCAATTCCATCGCCTTGATAGACGCGAACAGGATGTTTTGGAACCTCATTGTGAATCAAAGCCACTGCAGGGAACTCTGCATTCAGCACCGTACCAAGTTGTTTCAGTTTGAGAGTTTGAATGATGTGTGAGGCGGCGATAACGCCAACCATGCCTGCAGTAGTGAATCCAGCAACAGCAACTCCACCAGTTGTACGCGGGTCAGCACCGTCTTGAAGAACGAGGGCGTAACCTTTGAATTCATGTTCCATACTCTTCCCCCTAATTTGAGCGTGAAGGCGTTCAATGAAAAGTCATACGGTAGGGTCAATCTTCCCATACCGCCCAATCTTCCCATCCTTCCTCACGATACCACCAAACGCCTTCTTCGTCTTCCCACCATTCAGTTCCTTGTTCATCGACCGTGATGCCATCATCTTCAGCTGTTTCTTCTGCGACGTATTCAGTTTCATCATCGAGGGTTTCAACCTCGTTCTCAAATTCATCTTGGAATTGTTCAATGTTTTCCCGACCATCAAATTCGTCAAAGAGAGATGGACGGCGCTCCGGTGGAGTGAAGTCAATCTTTTCTCCTGTGTCTTCAGACTTCATTTCATCAAGAGAGCGACCTGGTTTCGTCGCCGGAGGGGAGTCCTCCTCTTCTTCATCGTCAAACTCTTCGAACCAATCGTCCTCTTCAGCACGAGGACGCAATAAGACAAATGCGGCACCAAGTCCACCAAGTACGAGTAGGGCGATGATTCCACCAACAAGTGCGCCAGAGCCGCCTTTGGCTTCATCGGGATCCATATCTACTGGTTCATCGACTTCTAACTGGTTAGCAAGTGTCCACTGAAGTTCTCCCTCGGTTGTAGCGGAAGGCGAGGACATGGCTGAGCAGCGACCTGTGCCGTCATCCATACAGGTTAGTTCTAATGTGTATCCTACACCTTGTAATCCGGGTAATAACCCATCGGATGGGCCATTTCTAACCGGAGTAAACGTGATCTCGAGCGTTTCATTTGCGTTCATTGTAAGCGTTGGCCCCGAACTGGGCAGAGGGTCGGGCTCAAACGAGAGTGGTGGAGGTGTGGCCGGAATGACTGCCCAAGTAAAGACAATTTGGACCTCAAATGGGTTCGGATTGGTGATGGTGCATGTCAACGGTGCGTCGGAAGAGTTCTGCTCCCATGCATACGTTATTGCTTGGCAAGAAAGGGAGCCTGCAAGTGTTACGTCAGGGAAAGATGGGAGAGTGGTTTCATTACCAGTTTCATTATCAGTTTCATTACCAGTATCATCGACTTGACCTGCAAGGAAGGTGAATGAAAGGGTTGCTGCTGGTGAAGGTGAATACCAATCCTGGTTCACTGAAGGTGTTAGCGTCAACACGTCCGTCGAACTGGCACTGCCTGAAAGGGTAATTTCACCACCCTTAATTTCAGCAGTTCCTGAATCGGTGATGTTTCCTGCTGCGTCTGTCAAATGCCAATCGTAAATGATGTTGGCAAGACGTGCGCTCTGTGCGGGTAACTCCGGAGTTATCGAAGCAGTCACGGAGTACTGACTGGAGACGTCGAGTTGTATCGGTTCAGAAGGCGCTGTTACAGTCGCTCGCAACAAGCCCAACCCGTTCAAGGTCACTGTTGCCAGGTCAGCGGGCTGAATATCAGCAGTACCTGCAGTTCCAGCGTATTGAGCAACCAAGGAGACCTCTCCGATAAAATCGGAGAAGGAATTAGCCAGTTCGGTCAAATCCTCAACTTGAACTGCGTTCCAATTTCCATTCTCATCGGTTACTCCAGAAACCACATGCTCAAAGTTGTCTGGGCCAATGAAATACAGATCCAAATCCTGCGCAGGAATGCCTTCACCTGCACTCATAAGTGAGATGTTCAGATACAGTGAATCTAATGCGCTGATTTCAAATGAACTTGCGTCTGAAAATCCGCTTGTGACCAAATCAAACATGATATCGGTGGAACGTAATGAGTTGTTCTGCGATTGTACTGGGCCGAACAAAGCAAAGTTAGAACTTGTATTTCCATAGGAATCATAGGCCGCTACTGCAAGCCAGTAATCTGTTCGATCAACCAGCGCATCGCCGTTTCCTTGAGTCGTTACGTTCGTCGTTAATGAGCCCACGAAAGGAGCAATGGTGTCAACAGAAGTATAGGCTTGAAGGGAAAGAATTTCTTCGGATTCAACAAATATTCTGTATTCTGAAACAAGTTCTTCTGAGGCATTCCAACTCACTATGAGAGAACTTCCGTTGTCATCTGCGGTGTCTGCAGCAACGAGACCTTGGACAGGAAGAGGTGGTGAAGGGAACGGTATGGTGATTGAAAGCCGACTCGAGAGTTGGCTGGTCACGCCAAAAGGATGGAGTGAACGGACAGCATAATCATAAGAATCTCCGGGGGAAATATCCACATCCAGGGTGAAATTGAGAGGAGTCGAAAAGGCTGCACTGTTAAGATCAAAAGCATCTCCTTGTGGCACCTTAAAGATTTCAAAGAGTTCCAAATCGTCTCCAAAGTCACTGAGATCCTGCCAAGAGATTGCCACGCGCTCATCCGTCAATTCGTCCACCTGCAGTAGTGGCGTAGGTGGTAAAGCTAAATTTGGAGCACCTGGGATGTAATCGGCATTCAAACTCGATAAAGAAAGGATTCCTGTTTTTGTCGATAGGAACGGTAAATCGATGAGGATTACTCCAGTACCTGCTGTTTGCTGCTGGTTGATGATGTTGGTTAAGTTGCCAACTGCGGCTGGATTATTCTCCACAACGAAATCAACATCGTAACCTATGTCCATGTTACTGAGGTTGAAGTGTCCAGTTCCAGATGATGAGAAACTGAACGTGAATGTATTCATTTTGATATCATAATCATGCGTTGTAAATGCTTGTCCAACCGTCATAGGAGAAAGGAGGGTTGGAAGAAGACCAAACGTATCTGAGAATGCTAAAGGCGCAGTTCCACCAACGCCGTCACCAGCATATCCAAGAGCGAACAAATCATCTTGGCCGTTTTGATCGATATCCATTGAAATTGAGTTCCAAGACCCTATGAACAGTCCGAAAGTTGTCCCTTCACCTGCCGTGATAATGTGTTCAGGAAGGCCGTCTGCATCCATATCGATAAACCTCGAATCTTGCGGGCAAGACCAAGGTTCCAGAACCGTTTGGGTTGCCGTGATGTTCGTTGTTGAAATATCGAAAACACTGATGTTACCCTCAATAGTCTGAGCATTGCCATCGCCTGAAGCAAGTCGTGGGGCAAGCAGCGAAAGCGTGCCATCCCCGTCATGGTCTGCGATGGTTACATTGACAAAAACCCGTGATGAAGCCACGCTTGTCGTGTTCCAACTCGTGCCATTATTTTCAGCAAGAACGAATCCCTGCATGGTTGATGAAAACAAGTCGATATCGCCGTCTTGGTCAATGTCAGCGCCCGTGATTTCGGTTTCTAGACCGTCAAACGAATAGATATCCAAGGCCAATGCGTTGTTCATCCACTTCACGTGGCTTGTATGGCCTGTGTAGTCAACAACCAGCGCAGAAAAATCACCTTGTGGGCCGTAAAAATGATCCGCATACATGGCCGTGAGTTGCGTTGGAATGAGTGTTCCATTAGCGTTAACGGTGAGGGTTGTATTCGCCTTGAAATTACCTGTCTTGTCGTTGTAGGTACGAAGGGACACAATTCCACCTTGATGGATTGAAAGAATATCTGCATTACCATCCCCATCAACATCGCCGACTTGAGCTGAAATCAAATCCGCAGTAAGATGAACTGGTGTTGCGTTTGTAAGCATCCCAGTTGTAGAGTTTGTTTTGTGGATGCAGACCATGTCTTCACTGGGGGCTATTGAAACAACGTCCGAGTGATTGTCATCATCAATATCGATGACAACAATTTCTTCACTGTTTCTGCATGTAGATACCCACGTAGACTGAGTAATTCCTGTCGATGCGCTCCAGTCAAGAGAAGTGAGTGCTGGCCCTGCAGAAGTCCCTGGAAGATGCACATTGGCTTTCACCACAACCTCATCAAGCGTATCGTTGTCAAGGTCTCCAGTCTCATAGGCAGTAATGTTGTCGATAGGTATGAGACCTGCAGGAACTTGCGAGGTGTAAGAGATGTCCATTGTTCCACTGTCAATAACTGAATTATGCGGCAGATAGAACGGCGATGATTGGGCAGAACCATTGGAATATATCGAATCACTTGAAGCGTTATTCATGAATTTATTCTGATGTCCAAGATCCCCGAAACCAAGCCCATCAAATGCCCATTCGTAAACTCCGTCTAACCCTATGTCGAGAGATACTTGCCCTGGAGAAGCAACCTCGTCTTTCGCATTCACCATGAATTGGCCCGATTGGAATGTTACGTTTCGAGGAACTTCAAGAGCGTAATTCGTGTCTAGAGTATCAGCGGTGAGAGAAATGTCAACAGAGGCAGATCCGTTAGAAAAGGTGTTAATTGTTCCCGGTTGAGTGTTTGCACTACCAAGGAAAAGAGCGTTTGATTGAGCAAAAATCAACAAGGCAAGTACGAGGAGTGCGGAGACTCGATTTTGATTCATTCTATTCATCCCTACCGGCTCAAGGGGCAAGCCCCTTACAAAATACAAGGGGCGTGGTCGGGTTTTCAAGCCTTTGTTCGATTCTCTACTCAATATCCATCATATAAAGTCGCTAAAGGGTTAAGAGCAGTGATTTAAAGCAAAGCATAAGTTGGGTTGATTCAATGGACAGAACGGTCAAAATTTCAGTAACGGCAGGTGACGTCGAAATTGATTACGAGGGGTCTGCTCCTGCTATAGGAGAAATGTTAGCACTGCTTCGCCAAGATGATTCTTGGAGCATCATGATCGAACGGTTAAGGGTTGCTAAAAATACAGCTATGGAATCCAATAAGTCGGCAACAGCCACGAAAGGGGAATCTCCGAGAGGAGGAGACTTTGCTGCATTGATTGAAAATTGTTCATTAAAGCGTAAACCGGAACAAGTCCTCGGTGCCATTCATTATCTGCGAGAAATAGAGGGCGTCATGGATAGCCCGCCTCGAGCCATCAATCAACTGTTCGAAGATGCTGGTATGCAGGCCCCTGGCAATCTCTCTCTCTATCTCAATCGTCTGCGTGAACGGAATTTTTTAATCATCCCAGAGGGCAGTGAAGATAAAAATCGATTCGCTATCTTGAGTGAAGAAGGAAGAGCTCATCTGGACAAGCGCTCTGAAAAGTGAGGGATTACAATGGTCATGTCAGGTGGGGGCGAAGATGACCCTCGGGAATCCAGTGGCGAAACTTCAGTACCGTTGGATTGGTCCTTTCAAAACCATACTGAAGCCATTCTCCGTAAGGGCAGGCATGCAGGTTCGACCTTTCGCAGAGCCATTCTTGACAAAGCAGATTTGACCGAAGGTGATTTTGCAAACTGTGATTTTCGAAGGGCCTCAATGTATGAAGCGGATCTGATGAAATCGGCTTTTGACGGTTCGGATTTTCGAAATACTGACTTAAGAAAAGCGCGTTTAAACCTCTCGAACTTCAGGAATTGTCAATTTGCTGGAGCGGACCTACGTGGGATTCGTGGAAGATATGCTATTTGGCAGGGAAGTGATTGGTGGAATGCTACGCTGGACGATGACTTGAGAAAGGCGCTTTCTAAGAAATGGCCTCAACCAAGTTCGAATTGACTCATTCTTCAGCATCGTTGACAAGACGTACTTTCTGTTCCGGATAGAGGGCGAGCCTTGCACGCACATTGATGAGTGGTAAGGCCGCCATTCCCGCACACATGAACATACATACGCCACAGAAATATCCTGCGATTTCATAAGTAAGGAGCAATACTCCAGCCAAATGTGCATCAGCTGCACCTTTGACAAGCAAACTGCCCCAAATTCCGGTGACCATTCCAGTTACAGCACCACCAAGGGATAACTTGGCACCCGACCCATTGAGGAAGAACAGAAGAGTTCCGCCTACTAACAGCATGATGCTTGAAACGCCTAGCCCATAACCACGCAAAGCATACCCTCCAGATTCTCTTGCAGCATCATGGAATTCCTGGTATTGTTCAACTGAAACATTGTCTGAACCGTCTCCCTGGCTGTTTGGAGTAACCAAAAGCATCTCTACCTCAGCAGTCGAGAGGTCTTCTGCTTGATGCAATGAAACATCACCATACGCTTGGAAAAATAAGAACAGGGCGCCAAAAATCAAGAGGATGCCAATGGATTTTGGACCCTTTGTATCAGGCCGAATAGGAAATGCATCGGGGATGTATTCAGGCTGGTTTTCACTCATACGCATCGAAAACCCAAGGTCGACATCAGATACTTTGGAGTCGGTATGAACAGTGACATGTTGATGAACATCGCCCATAACAACACTGTCATTGATGGAGTTGCTTGCTGATTTTGAATCACTCATGATGATGACTCCTTCACGTGTTGAAGTAGGCCTTCTTTGACATCCGTAGGAATCGGTTGCGATTCGAGAGAATCAATATCAACACACACGGTAACCTGCTTTGAACGCCAGAGTAATTCTTCGTTTTGATTATGAAATTCATACCCCCAAGTACAGGATTTAGAACCTACTTTCTCAAGCCAAATGGTTGCATGCACGGTATCGCCATAGCGCAGTGGAGCAATGAAATCGGTTTCAATATGAACGACAGGAAAACCAATTCTTCGCACGCCAATCATTTCAGGATAACTGATGCCGCACATTGGCTCCCAACATTCCTCAAAGAAACGGTGAGACAAATCATATATTCGCGGGAAATAGGCAATGTTCGCATTATCCAACATCGGATAGTCGACTCGACGTGCCAAATGAACTGCCATAGTCCGACCACATGCTTGGCCATCATGAAGGCTTGTATTCCAAGCGATTAAAAGGTGCAAAAAGCAACCCGTTGCGCTTATATCC
>DAMU01000033.1:4156-4583 GCA_002499705.1 Euryarchaeota archaeon UBA91 | reverse complement strand
GTGGCCGAACTACAAGGCCCTATAGTGTAGCTTGGATATCACGCCGGCTTGCGGAGCCAGCAACCCGTGTTCGAATCGCGGTGGGGCCGCTCTTGTCATTCAGTAGTGCTGCCGCTGCTTAAGATTGAATTTTCCAATCGTGCATTTCCCATCCTTTCTCTTTGGCCAATTTTTTGAAAGAACCCTTCGAATTAATGGCGACTGGATTGCCGGTGATTCGCATAAACCAAGAGTCAGCCATTGTATTCCCATACCCATAACATTGATCGAGATCATGTCCATTTTCTTGGGCATCTTGCTCAACGATTGGGACTTTTCCTTTTCTCCTCGGCACTGACCATCCACGTTCTGAGCCGCTAAGTATTCCTGAACGATTTGCTGGTCCACAACCATACACGGCGTCCATTCCGAGAACCTCTGCCATGGC
>DAMU01000033.1:0-3765 GCA_002499705.1 Euryarchaeota archaeon UBA91 | reverse complement strand
AGTTTATCGCGTGCTTGTTTGGTGATTTTAGGTGCGAGTTTTTCCTTCGCAATATCTTGAGAAAGTTTTTCCAAAACTTCCCAAGAAGCAAGAGAAAAATGACCGCGATTACGTGCAGCATCATACGGTGCTCGCAAGCGTAGGATATTGAAGAGAAAACCAACACTCCATGCGACCGTCCCGTAAGGAATCCTCCATGGTCGCTTAAGTCCGAGAACAGCAGTCAGTGTTTTTTCACTCGAAGAATCCAAAAGGGTTCCATCAAGGTCAAAGTAGGCCGCAACACCTCCCCGCATGATTTCTCCTCGGTTCTCAATATACATGAGTCCCACCCTTACAGGTGATTCAAATCAGCGATTATCAGGGGCTTCAAGGCATCCTGTCTCCCCATATACCCGGCGTCCGGCTGTGTGGTCTTGCCACCATACAAGGTATTGAGCAAGATGACGGGGGATGAAAAATCCAACTTTTCGAGGGGTGAGTCCATGGTTTCGCATTGAACGATCGTTGGAAAGGCTAGCAACAATAGATTGGGCTGAACATCCAGGATTCGCTCCTACAAACTTCAGAATTTCGTTTTTCAACCGTTCATATCGTGCTTGCTTTTGGGAACCTTTTCCTTCTCTGCGTGGTGGCATGAAGCGAAAATCACTGTCAACCCATATCAAAGAAACCTTGGGGGTCCCAAGAAAAAAGTGCGAAAAATCACTCAAAAGTGACGTCGAGTGTTGTTTTCCAATTCGCTGTTGCTAATTTCTTAGCCTTACCGTCTGCAATAATTGGATGAATATCTTTCAAGCGTCCGTGCATACCTTGAACATGGAATTTAACTCGAAGTTCTGCAGCTTGATCGCGGACAACTGCTTCCATTTGAGTCTCGTCAAGATCAACGGATGCTAGAGGAGAGCCGTTCGATAAACTGGAGATTGTGAAGGTGGTTCCTGAAATAGAAAGCGCTGGCCTGAAATCCATATCGTCAGGATGTTCCATCCAAACGGAAACATCAACAGATAGTGAGTCTCGGATATTAACTCGGCTAATCTCGACTGTATCGACCATGTGGCTCAACTCACCCGAAGTGTTCCCGCTTCATACATCTTCCCATCCTAAAAAATGGTCACTCATATGCAATTTCAGTTAATTTAGGGATGAGGAGAGTTATGGTTACTGTAAGGGTCCAATCATTGCCAGGGTCAGGGTCGGGGGTTCCTGCAAATAACGGATCAGGGTCCGCTTGCTGAGCAGATACTGACCAAATCCACGTTCCTTGGCCCGAACGGTTTCCAGAAGAATCGAGAAGTTGTTGAAGGAGTTCCTCTTCCGAATCTGAGTCATAGATTCCATTCTCCCCAGCAGGATTCATGTTGTCAAGCGACAATGAAGCCGAAGCTGATTCATTGGCGGTGAGATTACCGCCTTCTGTTTGAGCGGACTTGTCATACCCGTCATCGACGATGTAGACGGAAAGGGTGAAGTTATCTTGAGGTGCAAGAATATCTTGCTGTAATTCTAAAATACCGATGAATGAAGAGAGGCGGCCCTCTTCACCTGGAGAAATGTTTCCTTCCCATTCTTGGCCTTGGTCAAGGTATTCATCCCACGTGTATTCTATCTCTTTGGACTCCCATGTGACTTCATATCGCCGAGGGCTGATGACGAGAGTGAACAATTCTTGAACCATGGAATCCGCAGAGTCAATCGCTTTGAGACTTCCTTGAATCGTTCCAGAACGGTTGGTTGGGAGTAAAACGGTGGAATCTGTGGCATCAATATCGTTTCTCATATCGCCATCACCGTCTGAATCTTCACCCCAATTCAAATCCCATTCAAACCTCAATGCATCTCCTTCAGGGTCGAAACTGGAGCTGGCGTCCAATCGGACTGAATCGCCAGAGCGAATTGAATCTGGATAGGTAAGGTTGAGATCCGGCGCACCGTTTACACTGATGGTGGATGTTGCCCGGTCTTGTCCTCCTTGGTCGTTGACAACGGTTAATTCAGCAGTAAAAATTCCAAAGGTTTCGTAACGATGAGACGTGAAGCCTGTCGTCGTTTCAGCAGTTATGCCGTCTCCAAAGTCCCAAAGGAACTCTGTGATAACACCTTCAATCGGCTCCGATTCTCGGGCATCAAAGGTGACCGTTTCTCCTTCTTGGATAAGCAGCGGGTATGCAGTAAGGCTTGCCCGTGGGTCCACAGTGAAATTCAGCGCACCGGTGCATCCAGCGAGGAAACTCGAACAAACAAGAAGGCTAACCATGAGCAAAGAACGAGGAATACGTCCACTCACAATCTGCCACATGGATTTTGCTGAAGACCCACCCTATCTAATGGTTCGGGCTATATCTTGAATTTCTTAGCCGATTCGAATTGCCAAAATCGTTCTCCGAATTATTCAAATTTAACTTCTTCAGGAAGGTCACCTTCAACAGTTACCGATTCAAGGTGGCTACCGATTTCCTCGACGGAGAGATGCTCGACAACGTTCATTTCTGAATGGTCTTCATACTCTTCCTCTTCCGACAATAAGTCCATCATTTCAACATCTCCAGCGTCGTAATCTGATGCAGATGTAGGAACAGGTTCGCTCTTTATTTTCTCATCAGCGGATTTTAATTCATCCATTGCATCATCAATAACGCTTTGTTGTCGCTCAACAAAAGCCTCCGTCATCTTCGCTCGGTGAGGGTCTTGAAATTCCTTAGGCTGTTCATCAAGTTGCTCAGACTTTGAAGAGAAGAGGCTCTTGAACCGATTCACGAAGCCCATGGTTACTCCAACAAGAGGATGAGTATGGCGTTTGCGATTGCTTGTATGCAGAGGGTGATGTTCAAAGGGGGTAAGCGGTGTTGTTCAACTATGGCCCCGAATATCCTTGAAGGTGAGCGGGTTCTTTCATTTGATTTGGAGACCACGGGAATCTCAACCTCATCGGACCGTATCGTACAAATTGCTTTGGTCGGAGCTGAAGCAGATGGAACGCCTGTACACTATGAGCGAATCATCAATCCACGCAGGCCCATTCCGCATGGAGCGAGTAATGTCCACGGGATTTTTGATGCTGATGTTCGCGGCAAAGGTGACTTCTCAACCATTGTGGATGAGGTGGCGGACTTGATCGAAAGTTCGGTAATCGTGGGGCACAATGTACGTCGGTTCGATCTTGAAATGCTTGAAGGTGAATTTCTCAGAATGGGAAAAAGAATGCCTCGGCCAAAGGCTGTCATGGATACGCTTGAACTGGTCCGCAGACTCAAAGTCCCCCGGCCGCACAACCTAGGAGCATTGTGTACTCGGCACGGGATTTCATTGGAAAATGCACACACTGCGGCTGCTGATGCAGCTGCTTCTCTGCTGCTGTTTTGGCGACTCTCTGTTGACCATGCACCTTCGTTTCGACGTTCTCTAGAAGAATTAGAACGATGGGCAGTTCATGGAAACATCACCTCAGATGCAACTGCTTTAGGGAGAGGTTTGGGTGATTTAGAGTTGGTTGATAACTTAGGAAAAATTCGCAAAGATGGTAATCAAATGATTCTCGCTTTTGGACGCCACAAAGGTCGCGATATCCGGGAAATTCATTTCGAAGATCCGCGCTATATCCACTGGCTCTTGTCGGCAAAAGGGATTGAAGATGAATCGGCGCGTGAATCGATTCGCACATACCTTGATTCTGACCAATAAGGGCCTGTGATAGTGAGTTTCAAAACTTCACAGATAAAACAAGGTTCCCTCGTAAACGATGTCGTTGCTATGGGTAGCGTT
>DAMU01000089.1 GCA_002499705.1 Euryarchaeota archaeon UBA91 | reverse complement strand
GGCTTATGGCCCCACCAATCAACCTCTGCATCTTCTGGAGGAACTTCTGCAATTGATTGGCCTAACGGGTGTTCAATTTTACCTCGAAGCACTTTTTCTCCGAATCGTAGCATTCCGGGCATCGGTTTACGACACATGCATCGATCACGATGACGATGTGGACAGGCAAGAATCATGTCAAAATGGGCATCACCATCAATTTTTAGAAACACACTGCGCATATGGTCATGAATTGAATGCAGTCGGTGCTCATCCCACAAACCTCTCATAATTGGAGACTGATTTGTGACGATACAGATTCTGTAGCCAGCCCTTCGGAGCATTCCAACTGACTGAGCAGCATTGGAGAGAGGGATAAATTCACTTGGCTGATTGATGTATTCTGAACTGCCAATGTTCAGCACTCCATCACGGTCAAGAAATGCAATACCGCCGTGCAAAGGAGCAGAAGCAGGCAAGGGACTAGGCGTGTACTGAACAACGAACCCTCGCATGGTTGGCCCAGCAGGTGGAAGATGAAGTGATTTTGGTCGAACCAACAGAGTGTTGAAATGGAATCAGCATGTAGGATGCTCCATGCTGTTCAGCGCTGAAGTGGCTTCACTCATCGGTGCAACAGGACTTATTTCCCTCGCAGTTTCGTGGCACAGGAGAAAAAAAGGCGAAATTCGTCTCGCCCAATTTGGTTGGGTTCTTGTCGGTTTAACCTTCTTCAATGATGCGGAGAAATATTTGTCTCATGGCGATGCAGTGCTTACTGTATTTACCATTGCTACACTTCCTATGGCTGTAGGAATGGCGGTGTGGGAACAACGTGTAAATGATGCAAAAACGCAGCGAGCTTTGATTTGGTCAAGGGGAGCAGTTGCTTACGCAGGCGGGCCTTACTTGCTCATCGCCCATGTGCCATGGCTCAATGTTCTTGCTATCTGGTTTGTCGCAAGTCAAGCAGCCTTGTTTTTGCGATTCTCAGGTTCAGGTGACGTTGTTCTCGGTGAGACAACCGTCAACACGGTCAACGGTGAAGTTGCGTGGAGTGCATGGGATGGAAACCGATGGTTCATGGGCGAATTTGTCGGTGAATATCCATTTCAAACCGAACTGTTAATGAGTGATGGAACCGCCATTGGAATTAATTTTGTGTTAGCATGCACTGCTTTGCAATCGATGGTCATATTCATCGGCGCCATCGCAGTTCTCGACATTGATTGGAAGCGACGATGTCGGGCACTGATTCTCACACTCCCGGTCATACACATCCTCAACTTGTTCCGAAATGCTGGGCTGATTTGGATGCACATGACCTACACAGAATGGTCATATCTAGGCATGTCAGTCTTTGAGTTTGGACATGCTTATGCTGCCCGAGTCGTCTCTTTAGGAGCCATGTTTTTGATGGCTATCGTCATGTTCGACATCTTACCAGAGTTGCATCGACATATTGTCAGATTACTGCGGCCGTTTGGATTATTACAACCTCAAGCAAAGAAGTAGACTCATTGTTGAGCCCAATCTTGTGATGCATCGCTTCGCATCCATTTGATTCCGCTGCCTGCGGGATACTCGATGACTTCTTGCCCGCTTGCATCAATCATACCCATCAATGCAGATGGAGGAGATTGAGGAGTAGGCGATTCAAATAAATCACTCATATCACCAACAGGCATAGTGTTGCCAGTCTGCGGTGCTTTGTATGCGTCAAATGGGTTCAACTGTTCAGACGAATCGTTGGAAGGTTCAACAGGGCTCTCAAACGGCTCAATAGAAGGAAGTACTTTGTCCTCCTTCTGCAACATTCGTTCATCAAAATCAGGAGCATTGGAATTTTCCCAATCTCGAGACGAATTGCTGTTCCCGCCGCTACGTAGGAAGAATACGAGCACACCGATAAGCATGACAAAGAGGATTCCGCCTGCAGAATAAATCATGTCATTCGCTACGCTTGGGGCGATATCTGCATTATCACCGACTCCATCACCGTCGGTGTCAAGAGTTTCATCAGGGTCATCAGGGAATGCGTCTTCATCATCAGGGACACCGTCTTTATCACCGTCAAAAGCATCATATGTGGTCACACATACAAGTGCAGCTAATTCGATTTCATCGCCATCGAGTATGCTATCTTTATTACCATCAAAAGAAGAGAATTTATAGGAATTCACGAATGATTGAGATGAAAACAGTTCGAGTGACACTCGGTCAAAGTTTTCCAATTGATCGAACATGCCCTCTAACTCATTACTGCATGTGCAGAGTTCCTGAACAATTTCTCGATACTCAAGCGTCTCATCAGCATTGAGATCAATATCTGAGAAAACGACATCCTCTGCATCAATTGATTCAAATTCTCGAACAGAAAGAACGCCATCGTTGTCAATATCGAACTGGGTCATGACCTCCTTGGCCGATTCTTGACAAGACATGACTACGACGGGTTCATCGGGTTCATCAGGATCGACAGGTGGCAAGTCGGAATACTCCCAATTAGCGACTAACGATACATCTGAAAAGGACTCTTCAGCAATGAGTGAGATATCAAAACGGCCGTTTGAAGGCAATTCAATGAAGAGCGTATGTTCAGTTCCTTCTCCCTTCGATTCGACAATTATTGATTCGCTTTCGAGTTCCATGCCCGGCATTTGCCGTCCTCCAGGCCCTCCATTACCTTCGCCTTGGCCACCGCCAAAGTTGAAAACAATCTGTTCACCCTCGCCCTCAATGAGCAATTCACCTTCACCTCCAAATGAAATTATTTCGAGATACTCACCGGGTTCTTCTAACTGGACGAAAAAGAACAATTCTTCGCCTTCTGGCGCCTCAATACCTGATATTTCTTCACCGTTGAAAAGTTCGATTGGAGTTCCATCATAACTCCAAATATATCGGTCTTCAAAAGAAGCAGTAATCATAACGTTGGCGAAGATTTCTTCAGTGTAGACCAAGATGTACCACATACCAGGTGTGGGGTCATTGAAACCAACCATGTCACCGGCACCAGGTGTGCCTGAAAGGTAATCGAAGTTTGCAGCATCAGGGGCTTCAAGATATTGCAAGAAGAGAGTCGCTTCACCATATCCTTCTGAAAGGTCTACTTCAAGTCGTTCAGTACCGGTAGGAACGTCAATTTTGAAATACTGAAGAAGGCCATCATAACCACTCAAAGGACCGTAGGCAATACCAGGCGAGAGTTCAATGGCGTCTTCAGGAGCAACGTTGTCAGGAGCATAAGCAAAACTGGCACTGATGGTGAAATCAAGAGCACGCCCGAATGTGAATGCAGAAGCATAGTATATCCCGGGTTCGACATCATACAATGTAGCCATTTCTTCATTTCCTTGGCCAGTGCTCCAAGCAAGTTTCGAAGCACTGTTTTCCAAATCGTCATCATCCTCGAAAATATCGCTGAACAAATCAAAAGGATCTGGAACCGTCATCCATGAAAGTCCAAGATTTATGTTTCCGGTTCCGTCGTAAGTCTCGACAGATAAACTGGCAAGAGGTTCTGTGACATTTACATAATAATACAAAATTCGCTCTTCAAGAGGTGCCTGTCGTCCAACATCAATCGATTGGTCGGTGACTGGGATGCTGTTCTTTAATTCAGTCATCTCACTCAATTCCGGAGGAGGATCTGCGATTTCCCAAGTAAGAGTGACTGTCAAGTCTTCAATGTCCTCGGTAGGTATGATAACAATCCACCAGATGCCAGCATCTGGCCAACTCCAATCTTCCCAAAGGTAACTGAATTCTGCGACAAAGTAGTCATCATGTTCCCATGAACTCGGTATTGATTCATGAGAAATGTAAACATCGATGTCAATTGGTTGTTTTTCGAATTGGTCCCAAGAATACATGTTGAAGTACATTTCTTTCGTCATTTCTTCAACATCTGCATAAAACAAAAGTTGGTCACCTGCTTCAGCTGATTCGATTATAATATCTTCATCGTTGAACAATTCAACAGCCTGCGTAACTATTGTGCCATCTGGCATAACCCAATCTGCACCGTCAATCTCTCCTGTGCGGTTGGCATCATCTGAAGTTACTGGGCCTTCACCCTCTGCGAAGGTCCAGTTTGAAATCCAGTTTGTCGTCATGTTCAATGCAGAAATTCCTATCGAAATGTTGTCAAGCATTCCTTCAAAGAAGTTGCAGTCGCAACCTGCACCCATGCTTGCGATGTAAAGCTCATCACATGAATCACCAGATGTGAAACAGTCATTTGACCCGAAGTCACCTTGAGGAATCAGCGATTTTTCTGCAGAAATGTTTCCAGCAGGTTCACCGTTGATTTTGAAATGTCCACCAACAGATTCAATGAAATCGATTTCGATATGACTCCATTGATTTGCAGCAACGGTCATGTTTGAAAGTGGATGCTTGGAAAGGCTGTATTCAGAAGCATAACCAACTGCACCGTTGTTGAGATACATTCCCCATCCGTAATCACCTTTCATGGTAATGAACTGAATACCCTGAATTGAGTAAGGAAAAACCCAAGCGGAGAGGTGAAGACCACCAGTGATATTGAGAGTGTCATCATGAGGGATCACAATCTTATCGCCATCACCATTGAACCGAAGTGAAAAATCAGCACCCTCGCCAACCTCTACAACGCCATAAACTGGGAAATATTGCGGGTCATTTTCCAAATCATTCCACGTGCCTGGCATGATGTTGCCCATGTTTGTACTTGCTATGTGAACAAAATCTTCATCGCCGCCTTGAGAAGGTTGACTGTCACCCCAGTTATTGTAGTAAAAGGGGGAGCCATCGTGCCATTTGTAAAAACCATCTTCATCATAGTCTGACAAGCCAGTCCAGAGATGTCGAGATTGATTATCAAACGTCGAGAAGGTATCAAAAATCCATTGATTTTCAACTTCATCGTTAATGGTTGTCAGGAAACCGTCCAACCCACGGGCGGCATTTGCTGCATCTTCCCAAGAACTGGCACTGAGGAGGTGGTATGTGTGGCCATTTTCAGGATTCACGGCAGTATCAAGAATTTCAATCCCGGTTGAATTTTCTGCTTCAGCCGACATCAAAAGTGGCGATACTGAACTTAGGAAAAACAGTGATAAGACAATGACTGCCTGTGCTTTCATATCAAAATGCATCCAACGGTGACTTATCAAGCAATTGGTGTGTTGACTAAAATCATACTTTCAGTTTGTGTATCATTTAAGCCGCTTGCCGCCGATTCTTAATTCAGTTTGCAGAGGCATTTGGTGCTCCCAAGCAAATTCTTTGACGATGCGCCAAGCTTTTTCAGAACCTTCGTAATCTTTCACTTCGATTATGTTGTTACGCGTATTGGCTTTGAAGGCAGCCACAGGTTCTGCATTCTTGAAGACCAAATAGGCTGAACCAAATCCGAATCTTTCTTTCAAGATGTCTGAAAAGTAAGGAGCAATTGGATCACTGGGTGGAAGAACGAAATCACGTATAGGTGGAATTTCTTGGGCCTCCTCAAGTAAATTTTTACGACCCCAGCACACTTGATCGAGGTCTTCGATGAGGAAACCTTTGACCAAAGTTCCATCTTCTTCAAATGAGGTGAGTACAGATTTTATTTCTTCAGGCTTAAACGGAGTTCCTGCAAGACGGAGAATTTGTTTGAGCGTAATAACTGGATATTCTTTGACTAAATTTCTCAAGTATTCACGCCGCAACTCAATTCTATCAACGTCTTTCGAGATTTTAACAGTCCGGAATCCTCCTCTAAAGTCTTGAACGATGTGGCCTGTTCGAACCAACGGTTGGATGAGTTTCCTAAATTCTGACTGAGTCAAAGCATGTCGCTCTTTGAACAAGTTGGGGTCAGAATTCCCGCTAAAGAATTCGATAATATCCCAGAGTTCGTCCTCGTGGGGTTCTCCGCGAATCGCGAGAAGATTTTGGAAATGCTCGTAGGTCGACCAAACTTGATGTCCTCGAAGATTTACACCTTGATGCAAACGATTTGCACTGGCCATACTTTTGAGGTCGACCCGATAAAGTTCACATCTTCCTCTTAATGCGAAATCATCCCGTATTTCATCGACTTTTCTCACTGCAGCACTTTCATGCTCGTGACGAGTTTTTTGATGCAAATGATGTCGATAGAAAAGGGCCCTTTCAGCAATCTCTCTTGGTTGAGGGTCAACAACTCCGCCACGAATCATTCGTTCCCCTGCCATCTTGAAGCCAATCGATTCAAGCGCAGAACGCGTCTTTTCATCCATATCGGTAACCGGTTCGCTGTTGAAATTCGACATCACTGCAACATCGACTAATTGGTCAGCGTGATTTTCGAGAAGCAATTCAAAGGCAGAACAGAACTCTTCAAGATAAGCAGTCGGGACGTGTAGATCTTTGATGACCAAGTAATCATTGACTTTGAACATCAGCACTTTGCCGATAGGGTCAATTCCCTTGAACACTGGAAGATACCATCCTCGGTCGAGAACACTGCGAACTTCCCAAATAAATCGAGAAACATAAGGGTCAGACTGGGTGAGGATTCTCATTGCTCGGTCTTCTCTACGAGGCCGCTGAAGCAACTGGACTTCTTCGGGCATACAGTAGAATGCCTCTGGGTCAGGAACCAATGCCATTACTTTCGCAATACGTCCTTCTTTCTCGAGATTCATCAAAGCAACAGTAAGCTCCTCAAAAGAACGAGAAACATAGAATCGCAAAGTGCTGCCCTTTACTGGACCCATGCGACGAATTATTTCGACCAAAGCACTCTCAAAATCAAGAGTGTCATAAACACCGTGAACTCTGTGGAAAAGTGATAACCGCCGCCTTCGACCTGAAACATCCTCAAATTGCTTGACGACCAACATTTGTCGTTCAAGATTCGACATGGCATATTTGATGTCGCGTTGTAGCGCACGATGCTCGTCTCCTTTCGGGAAATCTTGTAGTATTTCTTGTCGTGTGAGATTTTCTCCAATGGGGATACGACGCAGAAGTTCTTCTTCCATTGGGCCAATCCACGGTTCAGGTTTCAAGCCAAGGAGCATGGGAATTGTATCCTTGTTGGTATACCCCATACGGTTGTGCAAGAGTCGGCCCATAATGACATCAGAATCCAACTGCATGTCTTGCCAA
Source organism: Euryarchaeota archaeon UBA91 (assembly GCA_002499705.1). GTDB lineage: Archaea > Thermoplasmatota > Poseidoniia > Poseidoniales > Poseidoniaceae > MGIIa-L1. The sequence goes on along the minus strand of DAMU01000089.1, from coordinate 23,697 downwards.
TCTTTGAAACGGAAATCGTTGACTCTGTACAAAAGTTCCTGTTGTTTCTGGAAAAGAACGTGTGAGTCGAATGCTGTAAAACCATCACTGTATTGTTTGAAAGTCTTGTCGAGAACGAGATTTTGTACCCATCTATATTCAACGACTTCTTCAGAGCCATCAATTAATCGATGCTCGTCAATCTTGAGGATATATTCGGCGTCATCTGTTTGTTTATAGAATCCTACTGAAAGGACGTTACGTGTTTCAAGTTCAAGTAAAATTCTGTCAACCATCTTTCGAGGGAATGGTAACCGATCGCTGAGAACATCTCCAGTTTGGGGACCCTCACTGCCGAGCATTTCAATGATTTTAACACGCAATGCTTCGTGAGGGTCGCCGAGTTCTTTATCCTCCCAAGCAGTCGGAACACGCCCATCAAATTGAGTTGCCACTCGGTAACTAAGTCCGCCAATATGGAGTTCACGCAAGTCATCAACGTCACCTCCACCGTTCATCGAAAGACAACCGAGCGTTCCGTGAATTTCTGCCATGAAGGTACTGAACCACTTCCCATCTAATTCGGGTGCACCAGTTCCATCGATTTTGGTAATTTTTCCATCTTGGCAAAGAACTTCAACCCATTCACGAAGCACGTCCATTTCAATGTCCTTGAGTTTCTCATTGTACAACGGGTTTTGGAACGATGAGTCTAATCCGCCTCCATGAGACATGAGAGTAAATAATTCAGTTGCATTTTTCGGAATAGGTGCTTTGTCAAGATAGAATCGAGACAGTTGCTCTGGAGATAATTCTGTTGCAAGACTACGAGTTCCCAAGAGTCTTTGTAGAACTGCTGGATCAATGTCTTTTACCAGGAAGGCGCGAGTCTTCATAGCCATCAAATCTTCAAATGCAGACATGAAAAGTGACATCCCAAGTCGTGAAGGAACGGTCACTTTGTTGTGGACAATACGAGCATCACCCGTCAAGCATAGGCTCAAAAATTGTTGGAGACTCTTCATGTCTATATCTCCAAACATGATTTCATTTTTTGCCTCTCGCATCAACAGACTGTCATCGATTGTTCGGTGTTTATTCAATAACGCATCAGCACGTTGCTGGAATTGTTGCGGGCTGACTTCGTCTGAGCCAATTCGTTTTGGAATAATCATCGAACGACCGGAAACTTCTCTGAATCTTTTTGCAAAAATCTGTGTGTTTACGATATAACGCTCAATGACTTCGGTGTAATCGTTATCTCTGAACGCTTGATACATCTGCCCAGGATCGACTTCTTCAGAAGTTCGAATCAGGAGACCATTTTCATCAAATGATAATTCGATGACCGAGATGTTGTTTGATTCCGCTAGACCTGCCATGAAATATCCAAGAGCAGTATTGAAGCCTCTACCTCTGCAAGTTGTAATCATGTACGTGGGATGGCCGCCTGAGATGACCTGTTCAACCAAGATTCTATTCGGATCTGGAACCTGAAATGAATCGATAGAATGCTCTTCTAAATGACGTGCAATGGCATTCGCCACATCAGAAGACAGCCCGTATGCATCACGCAACAGAATCCTTGGGTCTTGCTCTCGGCGCAGTGCTACAATACAGTGGCCGATGAGATTGAGCAGTGCATTCGAAAGTTCTCGTGAACGTGAGCGAGCTTCACCCGACCACGATGGGACTGTGGGGCGATGACCTGTGACTGATGCGACATTAACGCGTGTGCCCTGAATGTTGGTGACCCTGTATGTTGAACCACCAAGTAAAATCACGTCACCACCGCGAAGGTTGGAAACGAAAGAACCAGAAAGTTGTCCGAGAATTGATCCTTCAGCGTTGAAAACGAGGTAGGAATTATCTGGAGCTATTGTTCCAATATTTTGGTAATAAATCATACGAGCATATCCACGCTTTCCATAAATATTCTCTTCCCAATCAATCCAGATACGTCGCTCATCTTCAAGCATGTCAAGAACTTCAATGAAATCATCATATTCGAAATTACGATATGACCAAGCGTTGACGATAACTTCGTACGCTTCATCAATATCAATATCGTTGATGATGACCAAGCCAATCATAAATTGTGCAACGACATCTAAACAGTTTTCGGGAAAATCAAGTCGGTCCATATCGCCAGTTTGGATTGCCGATTGCAATGCAGCGAGTTCGATGAGGTCATCAACGCTCGATGGTAAAAATCGTGCACGAGGAATACCGCCTACATGGTGTCCTGCTCGGCCAATTCGTTGAAGAGCAGTAGCAATGTCACCGGGGCTACCAATCTGTAAAACCAAGTCTACTGAACCAATATCTATACCCATTTCAAGAGATGAAGAGGTGACAACTGCACGCAAATGGCCATGCTTCAATTTCTTTTCAACATCGAGTCGTATCTTTTTGTCCATTGAGCCGTGGTGACCTGCGACCAAATCACCAAGATAAGGCCGTAATTTCAAAACAATGTTTTCGGTCATTTTTCTCGTATTTGCAAAGACTAAAGTGGTCGTGTGTGCAGCGATTAAATCAGCTATTGCGTCAACATTCTTATCAAAAATTTTGAGAACAGACAGATCGCTGAATTTTGGATCCGTAATGAGAATGTCCAAATCAAGTTCTCGTGAACCTGAGATTTTTGCAATCGAAACACGAGTGTTTTCACCCCGACTCTCGCGATCATCGCTTGATACTAAGTATTCAGCAACTGTTTCAAGAGGTTCCATTGTAGCAGAAATTCCGATTCTTTGCACGGGGCGTTTGAGGAGGGTATCAAGATAAGAAAGCGTTAGTGCAAGGTGAACACCACGCTTGCTTGGAACCAGTGAATGTAATTCATCGACAATCATGTATTCGACTTCGCTCACGATTGGCTGAAACCTTGGAGAGGTGATGGCAATCGCTAGACTCTCAGGAGTGGTGATGAGGATGTGAGGGGGATTACGAAGCATCTTTTGGCGCTCTGATTGAGGGGTATCTCCAGTTCGAAGTCCGACTTTGATTTCTTGTGCTCGACTTGGCAAATATGATTCCGAAATTTCAGTCAATGGACCGATTAAATTGCGCTCAATGTCGTTTGCAAGGGCTTTGATTGGAGAGATGTAAACGCAATATACACGTTTATCCAACTTATTATCCAATGCTCTACGAACCAATTGATCAATTATCGAAAGGAATGCGGTGAGTGTTTTTCCAGAACCTGTTGGTGAACAAAGCAGCAAATGCTCTTGTTCCATTATGGCAGGAATTGCTAATTTTTGTGGGTCTGTAAAATCTGGAAATTTATCTTTGAACCAGTTGCGAACGGGTGGACATAATAACTCCAAGAGTTCCTCTGTCTCAAGAGGATTCTCTAAGTAGTGTATATCTGCCATTTATTTTGCACACCCGTGTTCGCACATCGTATGCTACGAGTAAATCAATGTATCGTTTTCTCAGCAAAACAAAACATTTCAAACCAAGGTGTGAAACTTATGAAAATTATATAAAAATGGATATAATTTTATTGAAAAGAATACCTGTATAATTCTTTTTTTATGTAAAATAAGAGTACCGATGGCGGAAATTGATTACGCTGCTGATGCATCTTTTTGGGATTCTTGAACGGTGAGGTTGAAAGGCCAGTTCTTCTACCGGTGTTTAGGTGTGGCAATGACAGAACTTGATACGAGCCGTTTGGAACGTCTGTCTGGTATGCTTAAACGCAGAGGAATACTACTCCCTGCTTTCGAGATTCACGGTGGCGCAAAAGGATTGTATGATTTCGGACCCGTCGGCGGAAGACTTCGGAATAAGGTGAATCAAACATGGCTCAACCACTGGCTTTCTCTTGGGAATATCGTCGAAATATCATGCCCTACTGTCACTCCGTATGCTGTTCTTGAAGCATCAGGTCACGTCGGTGAGTTTTCCGACTTCATGACCGTTTGCACCACATGTGAAGAGGCAAGTAGAGCAGATACATTGCTCGAATTACACCATCCTAATCCTGATGCGTTAACCAAATCAGAACTTCAATCTCTCCTCGACAAATCAAAGCCGCCTTGCCCATCATGTCAAGCCCCAGTTTGGTCACCGATTACCGCTCAGAATTTGATGTTCAATACAACAATCGGTGCTGGTTCATCCGGACGCCCTGGTTTTCTGAGGCCGGAAACTGCACAAGGAATGTTCACATCTTTCCCAGCTTTATATCGACATAATCGAGAGCGTCTTCCATTTGGAGCGATTCAAGTTGGTAAGGGTTATCGAAACGAAATATCTCCACGCCAAGGAATGATACGGTTGCGGGAATTTAACATGGCTGAATTGGAATATTTCATCAACCCCCACGAAGAACCATCTCACGATTTTTCACAATGGGCAGATCACGAAGTGACCCTTCTGGCAGAACATAAAGGCGAACTCAAAATGAGCATACCCCAAGCAATTGAAAACGGTGTGATTCGGCATGCAACCGTTGGATATTTCATGGCGCAGACATTCGATTTCTTATCGAAAGTCGGAATTGACTCACAAAGAATTCGCTTCCGCCAGCACGAAGCAGATGAAATGGCGCATTATGCAAGCGATTGCTGGGATGCTGAAATTCACGGTTCCTATGGGTGGATTGAGTGTGTTGGTATCGCACATAGAGGATGCTACGACTTGGAATCTCATGAGAAGGCTACTGGAAAATCGCTCCGTGCTCGTCGTGAATTTGACCAACCCCAAATTCTTGAAATCGATGGTTGGACGACTGAGGGTGCCAAGGCAGGTCCCGCATTCCGTGCATTGGCAGGTGCTGTAAAACAAGCCGTTGAGAATCTACCTTCCGAATCGACTTTTCCCCTTGAGGTGACGCTTTCAAATGGAGAAAAAGTAACTGTTGAGCAAGAACATGTCAAACGCGACCAACGTACTGAAACCGTTACAGGTGAATGGTATATCCCTCATGTCGTTGAACCTGCATTTGGAATCGATAGAATTATTTGGCATATTCTCGATCACGCTTATGATGAATCTGGTAAAGATGGGGAGGTATATACGACAATGCATTTGAGCGAACACGTCGCACCTGTAGACTATTGCATATTCCCATTGTTTGAAAAAGATGGAATGGGAAAGCTTGCTCAAAGCATTCACGCGATCATGTGTTCAAAGCCGAACATCGTTTCAATGTATGATGCAAGTGGTTCAATTGGCCGCCGCTATGCACGAGCAGATGAAATAGGGGTTCCAAAATGTATCACTGTGGATCACCAATCCCTTGAAGACAATACAGTTACTGTTCGAGATAGAGACTCTGGAGAGCAACATCGGGTTGCCATCGATTCGCTCTAATTGTATCGTTAACCACGAAAACGAATGAAACATCGGTGAAGGTTGAAGAACCTTCGGAAAATTGTCAAACTATGGCTGGTATTTCCGATTGGACGGAGCGACATCGGCCATCATCTGAACGCCACCTAGAGGGGAACGAAGTCCAACGAAGAAAAATTCGTGCATGGCTTGATGAATGGAAAAACGGTACACCACGTAAGAAGGCACTGTTACTTGTTGGACCTCCTGGTGTTGGTAAGACATCGGTGGCACGAGCGATTGCGCAGGACATGGGTTGGAATGTCATCGAACTCAATGCATCCGATGCAAGAAATGCTGCAGCAATACGCAAGGTAGCCACGCAGGGCTCTACGCACCGTTCTTTGTTCCACAATCCGAATGAAAAGAAGCAACGTACACTCGTTTTACTTGATGAGGTCGACCACCTTTCCGGTGGTTTGAGAGCAGTGAGCCAAGACAGAATCGAAAAAGCAATGCAGGGTAATGACGATTCTGGAAAAGATGTTTCTTTGAAGGGAGATTCGGGAGGAAAAGCCGAATTGCTCAACCTTCTTGCCAAAACTCGACAACCGGTCATACTTGCTTGCAATGAAATAATGGGATTATGGGGGAGAGGATCATCTTGGAGTTCCACGAGGGATCGTTTTACGAAACACCTTCAAACCATCACGTTCGAACGGGCGAGTGATGAGGCTCTTCGGCGTATTGCACGGAGAGTCTTGCGTGAAGAAAATTTAGAATTTGAGGATACTGCTATTGAAGCATTGGTCGAAAATAATCCAGGAGATTTACGTGCTTTAGTGCGAGACTTGCAAGTTCTTTCCTCAACCTCAACTGGCACAATTACCAAGGAAATGGTGGTTGGACAAGCTCTTGCAGGTCATCGAGATACATCAGAAGGCGTCTTTCCTGGACTGGACAAATTGTATCGGTCCACAAATGCTGAAGAAGCAGTTCGTATTGGACGTTCTATAGAAAAATCACCTCCTGATATGATTAATTGGGTTCATTGGAACAATGCAGGGTTATTCCCCCAACCCCAGATGATTCGACGAGGTGCACAGAGTCTTTCAAGTGCCTCCAAAATGTACATGGGTCAGTTTCGAAGTACTGCCCATCGCTCCTGGTATTGGAGTGGACAACTCGCAAGTCTCTCTGCCTCAGTAACCAACACCACTCCCTTCTCAGGGAGAATATTCCCTTCCTATCCGAACTTTCTACGGCGGCAAACATCTCGCACACGGCCTTCAATCATCAAGCGTATGGTGAGTTATTCCGGAATGAGTCAGTCGGCTCTCCGAGAAGAGATTCTCCCGCTTCTTTCTGCAATGCTCAAAGATTCACCGCAACTTGGCGATTCAGGAAATTTCGACCTCTCTCTCAAGTTTGGATTCAGTGGGGAAGAGCATGCATCCCTTGCGGGGTTACCGCTCACTCGTAAAGCAACAAAAGCTCTCATTGCAAAGTATGATGAGCAATATGAGAGTCAATTAACAGAACAAACCTTTGATGCAATTCCCGAAGAGAAGGTTACTCGAAAAGAGGAAACTTCTGAAGAAAAACAAGATGATGAGCCACCTGAATCCAGTGGTCAAATGAAATTATTTTGAATCATCACGATTTTTCTTATCGTCTTTTTCTTCCATTATTCTACGGTACAAGGCAATTGCAGAACGGTCGGAGTGCACTCGGCTCTCTCGCCTCCAAGTTCTTGGATGCATCAAGATAACTGCTGTGAGTAATTCAAGACGGCCGAACCACATCAAAATTGAGGTGATCAATAATGCGCCTGAATTCATACCTGCCCAAGTTGAACTTGGGCCGTAATCTCCCAATGTCGGACCTGTGTTACCGAGTGAAGATGCTACTACCATTGTCACGCTCTCAAACGTGTCACCTGGCATGAAAATTGCTAAGATCAAGCTGGATATGAAGAACAGACCAACCCAGACAAACAGCATACCGACAATGAGACCGATCTGATTCTGTTCAACCACTTCACCATTCATTCGAATTTGCTCAATCTTTCGAGGTTGAGCAATTCGAACCAGTTCTCTCATTGCTACCTTGAACGCCAAAGTAACTCTCAAAAGTTTCAATCCTCCGCTGGTTGAACCCGCACTTGCACCTACAACCATCAAGATGAAGAGAATCAAATGCGTAACCAATGGCCAAGACGCATCCATGTAGTCTGTCGAAGTATATCCGGTACTGGTTCCGATAGAAATGACTTGAAACATACTGTCACGTAACGATCTTCCTGCAGATGTGCCTGAAGCAACGAGAGCGACGAACACTGCAAGAATAGCCACCGTGATGTAAACGACATAATTTCGGAACTCCTCATCACCAAATGCTCTCTTAAAGTCTCCATCACGAATGAACCAAAGGAGCGTGAAATTAACACCTGCAAGGAACATGAAAATGATAATAATCGATTCTACTAAGAACGAATCGTAGAAGCCAATACTCGCGTCATGGGTCGAAAAACCACCTGATGGCATGGTCGTAAGAGAGTGGTTCACTGCGTCAAACAGATTCATAGAACCTGAAAAATAGAGCAATAAGAATTCCATAAGAGTAAGGAACAGATACAGACCCCACAATGCAAAAGCAGTCTGTTTTAGTTTCGGGCGCAGCCGTGATAGTGAGGGGCCGGTTAATTCTGCTCGAGCAAGAGCCATACCTCCACCAATGACTCGAGAAAGAATCATCATTCCAAGCATAATGATACCCATACCACCAAACCATTGAGTTAGCGAGCGCCAAATCAGCAAACCTCGGGGTTGTGCGTTAATGCAGTCAGCTGTTGTCCCTGGAATACAATTTGGACTCATGCTATGGGTAATCACTGTAGCACCTGTTGTGGTAAATCCTGACATCGATTCAAACCAGGAGTTAACTGCACCCCGAGCAATATCTGCGAACGTAGCATCAGGGGTGAACGGGCCTACAAAGACTCCTCCGAGCCAAAAAGGCAGTGAGCCGATAAAAACAGCAATCGGCCAAACAAGTGCAACCGCAGCAAAAGCCTCTCTGTCTCGCAAACGTTCAGTCGTATCCATCCGAGTTCCAAGACTCAACATAAGCAGGCCAAGAGTGGGTGATACGGTTGCTGGAAGTGCGAATGCATACAATGCCAGTTCTAAATCATCGAGCCACCAAGTGATGAGACCACAAAGAAACAATGGTAACGTCAACGCAATAAGCGTCCATCCGAGGATGAGATAGAGTACATCGAAACGCATACTTACACCTTGAACCGTTTTTCGAGCTCAACAACACGCTCTGGACTGCAGAAGATGATTAAACGGTCACCGTCAAGCAAGGTTTTGTCCGGAGATGGTCGAAGTGATTCCCAAGTACCGTTCGTATTAAGACGTTGAATAAAGGCAATCCGCATCCAATCAGGGAATGCAGCCTCAAGAACTCTTTTACCGGCAAATTTAGCTTCTTCAGAAACCAGCATACTAACGCCGATGATGTTAGGGATGTTTGACAGGATAGCATAACCACCAGCAGTCTTGGTGTGAATTTGTGCGAGCATATTGTCGACTGCAACACGCTTACGATCTACAGCAAATGTAATGCCCATTCGTTGGGTAACTTTCACCAAATCTGCATCATAGAGTAACAGTCCTGTTCTTGATACGCCCATATCACTGGCGAGTAGTGCTGCTGCAATGCTTGCCAAATCATCTTCAAGCGCAGCGATGGCGATGTGATGCTCTGAAATACCAATTTCAGTAAGGATATCTCGGTCTAAATGATCGCCGTGAATCACTTCGAGAAGCGGGTTGGACCCAATCTCAGTTCCAGCCAAGGTGTTCGCTAATTGCAAGTCCCGTTCAATAACAGTGACTGAAGCACCAGACTTTAGCCAATCATCAGCAATACGTTGACCAATATGGTTGGCCCCAATTACAGCAACTCGTGGTTGAAGTGGAAAATCTGTAGCTTCATGTCCAAATATGTTGAGAATTCGATTAAAACTTGAGAGTCCGGTCGTAGCAACAGCAATTCTATCGTTTGGCATCAACATAAAATCGCCATCGGGGACCAGACTTTTCTCACCATCGCGTTTTAATCCAACAATCAACGGCATTCCACCCTCGATGTTCTTACTTGCATCGCGAAGACTCTGGAAAACAATTTGAGAAGCATCACTGGTCACATCCATTTCAACGATAAACGCATCATGGCCAAACGGTATGACTTCCTCAATGGCAGATGAGCGTAAACCTGAGTGAAGTCTACGAATTGCTCCTTCAAGAGGATTGACAACATAGTCTACCTTCGCCCAATGCGCGAGTTTACCTTCATCTTGTTCTTCGACATAATTCATATTTCGGACTCGACAAATAGTCAACAGTGGTTTTGGTTTTGAGCCATTCAATTCATCATGCGCATGTTGCGCCAAAGCACAAGCCAGGAGGTTCCTCTCATCTGAATTCGTAGCAGCAACAAAGACTTCAGCTTCGCCAATTCCTGCTTCGTGTAATTTGTGGCGCGTCGTTAAATCACCATGAATAACCAACACATCCAAATTTTGAGCATTTTTTACTGCGCGTGAATCTGAGTCAACAAGAACAACGTCCATATCTTCAGCACGTAATGCACGTGCCATATCGGTTCCAACCCGACCTGCTCCACCAATAATTATACGCATTCAATCACCGTAGTATTTCTTTGACTGGCTTCACCTGATACTTTCCGCCACTTGTGTCAACATCTCCAATCGTTGAGTAGTGTGGCGGCGCACGCACAAGTCCATTCGAAGAATACTTTCCTGGAGAATAATAACTGTTCAACAGTGTCCCCGTGCTGTCAGGTTCTTCGACCCATGCAATGTAGGCATTCGGAGTATGAAGTAACCATTTGTTGTTGACAACATCTACAGACCCTTCAACAAAACACGTATCTAGCTCAATATTTCGCGATTCACACCATGATTCGCTCATTGGCAACATAATGTATCCCCAACCGTGCGCTTCCCAATAATCATAGTCACCAGTTAGAGCACCAAACACATACCAGCCGGGAATATTTTTCACCCGCAGTAGCGATAAGAAGGCATTCGTTTGTTCATCACAATCACCCGTTGATTCTTCAAGACAAAGCGGTCCGCTTCGTGCAGGGTTTGGAGCGTTCTTGTCGTATGTGATGTGTTTGTGCATGTAATCGAAAGTTGCACGAGCATAAGCGTATGCATTGTCTTGAAGACCTTCTGGCAAACTGGAAGAAATCAATTCTGCTGTTTCAAGAACAACTTGCTCCTGTGCGTTGATTGCATATCCATGAGTTACACCACCACGTGTCCCTCGGTCATACCAGTAGGGGCTGGAGAAATCTTGAGACCTTTCACCACCGCCGCGCAATTCAATATCACTAAACTTACCGCTGTTATCTACATTAATCGCTTCATCAAGTCCCTCGATGATTGTATCAACACGAGATCCATCCCACCAAGAGTAAGATGTGCTTGTCACCGTTGCTTGGAATGAGAAAACAACCGTTTCACCCGGTTGGAGATGAAGTTCTAATTTCACGCAATTGCCGACATGGCAAGAATTGTTGTCTGCACCGTAACCAGGCCACCACACATAGTGGCCTTTGGAGGTTATTGTTTTATCTTCATAACTCAGTATCGAGCCGTCAGTAGGTATAGCAATCATATCGTCAATTATAGATCCACCACTTGTGAACAGAAGATTCACAGATTTGACTTCCTGAATAATCGATGTAGGGCTGGGCAAGTCACCGTTAACATAAGAAAAATCAGTGTCTTGGCCATAGAGTGATTCAACATCAGTTGGTATTACGATGTCTTCGTATAGCCATCCAACCGAATTCGAATTAGTTACTACAATTGTTCGGTCAACCGTGAATGTCGCAACATTATCGTAAACAGCCAAATCAGTTTCAGCCATGAGCATCACGTATTCTTGGATACCAGGTGCCCATTTTTGGAAAATGTTTTCCCGAACTTGCGGCGCTAACATGATGAAAGCAACAAAAAAGAGCAGCACTAAATGCCGAGTCCTGTTTCTTCGGCTTTTCATAATGTTAACATTACGACCAGTGTGTGTCTGAACAACACCACCCTTCGTCGGTTTCTTGGTCATTTTGAAGGTCGAATCCAAACTTCCTCGATGGAATTGCTGCTCCATAGCAAACTTGTCAGAACGGATATTTGCCAAAATCCTACCACACGAGTAGCAAATCGTGTCACCCGTATAGGTGACGCTTTGGCAATAGGGGCACGTACCCATAACAATTTGGTTATGCAGGCGTTGTATAACGGTTGCGTGCGGAACACCCCGATAATGCTTATTTGTAAGAGAAGGGTGAAATAGGCAAAAAGACGGATATAGCGGACAAGTAAGTAAAGCCTTACTCTTCTCCGGATGCAATACCGGTTCCGAGAGCACCATTTGGCGGGTCCTCGATTTCGGAATCACGATGGGAATTTTCTCTCGCATTCCGTGCCCAAATCTTTCGGAGCCTCTTCTTTCCCTCTTTTGGAATCGAATCCCAAATCCATGTTTCTGATGATCGATTGAAAAGAAGTGCGGCAGGAATGATGAACAGCCAAGCTGAGAGATTGACAAGTGCAAAAGCGAACATGACTACATATGCACAACGCCAAAAAGTTCCGCGCAAAACAGCACCCCACCGCTTTCCATTGAGCATTAAATGGCCTTGAAATGAAGTGATTAGTGCTTCGCACCGAGGTCCAAACAAGGCGAGACAAGCAATCGTAATCACGAGACTGGGGTTGAATTCTGTTTCGAGAATACTGAGGATAAACACCAATGACATCATACCGCCCATAGCAAGACCCAATGCCCAACCGCTTGTTGGCTGAGAACTTCCTCTTCGCACTCTGTCTCGGCGAAGAAGCAGATGAACAGCAACGGAAGCAATCAGACAAAGGAGCAAAAGATTGAGTGGATTGACCACTGCAGCCTCATCGTTATTCACCATCACGATGTAAGGTACAACAATGTTGTTATGAGTGAAAGAGGCATAAAAACCTCCGATTAAAATGCCCCAAAAAACATTGCTCCATGCAGTGGGAAGGTCGTAAAACCCTGAATACCGAGTCATTACCCCGCGCCAACCCAATGTCATTCCTACTAAAGCCGAAACACTCGCAACCTGAAACAGGAGGAAGGTAGAGGCCATATGTCATGGGCTGTGTTTTCCTTCATCAAGTCGTTGCTTCAAAAAAACCCATCCGTTGTATTCAAGGACCACCATGACCTGGTCGAAGTATGGCTCGACTCTTATTGTTCGGAGGAAAAGGAGGAGTTGGGAAAACGACAACCTCTGCTGCAACTGCAGTTTGGCTCGCTGATTCAGGTCTGCGCGTTCTCTTGGTCTCAAGCGACCCTGCTCACTCAACTTCTGATTCACTTGGAGTTGAAATTGGCTCTTCACCAACACCAATAGAAGGCGTTGAAGGCCTGTTCGGATTAGAAATGGACCCCGAATCAAAGATTTCCTCGGTCTTGCCCAAATTAGGCGACATGATGAACAATATGGGTTCAAGTGGTGGCATGGGTGGATTAGGAAGCCTCAGTATGATGCTTGATCCGAATGCCAAACAGGAAATGGACGAAATGCGTTCCGAAGTTCAAACCTCTGACATGGTGATTCCTGGACTTGATGAGGCTCTTGCTTTTGATGAACTACTGCGTCATGTCGAAGATCCAACTTGGGACGTCATTGTTTTTGACACTGCACCTACCGGTCACACACTGCGTTTCCTCTCACTTCCAGAGCTTATCGAAGCCTGGTCAGATCGGCTGATTCGAATGATGAGGGTCTCGGGCGGATTGCGTTCAATGCTCTTTGGGCGTAAAGAAAGCGATTCCATGAAAGAGGAATTAGAGCGGTTCAGACGTCGCGTCCTTCATGTTCGTCGCGTCCTTTCAAACGAGGATATTACTTCATTCACTCTCGTCACCATACCTGAACGAATGGGGATCAATGAAACATTGCGAGCTCATGAATCGCTTCGTGAATACGAATTACCCGTACCCAACTGTCTTGTGAATCGGGTTACTCCTGAATTTGACCATCCATTTTTGATGAATCGACGAAACTCGGAACTTGAGAGAATAGATGAATTAAAAGAAAAATTGAATGATGTCGAGATTGCTACAATGGAACTCATGGATGATGAAGTGGTCGGACTTGAGCGCTTGCGCGATGTAGGAACTCGCCTCTACGGTCATGTGCAGAAACTCGATGATTCCCTTGGACCACACCCCGTTGGAAAATCACTTCAACATTCGATCCATCGTGGAATGAAGAAGGAGATAGATGGTGATACTGAACGTATATTCTTGCATTACCCTGGAATAAAAAGAGATGAACTCTCGCTTCGTAGTCACGAAGGAGTTCTCTTTGTTGGTCTGAATGGACGAGAACGAGAAGTCGAAACACAAGTTCCGACAAAAGCCAGTCGCGTCAAAGCAAAACTGGAAAATGATGTTTTACAACTTGACATCCCGCTCACTGAGGAGTAAAACCCATTTTCATCGATGGGTGGATTGAAATGGGAAAGCCAACAGGGTAGGTCATGGCACTCGAAGGCCTCTCAAAGGGTATTTTCCGCTCCATTGGGTTGCTGAAGAATAAGCGAAAGTTGGATGAGGATGAACTGCGAGAAATGACTCGCAGTCTTCGCAGGGCATTACAAGAAGCGGATTTCAACGTTCGTCAAACCAAGGATTTAGTTGAAAAAATGGAAGCACGTCTACGTGACGAAGAGCCACGCCCAGGAATTAATCTGCAAACCCATGCAATGAATATTCTCTACACCGAACTTGTTCGAATGCTCGGTCCTGCTCATGAATTTCAACCCCATGGCGCCACACTTTTGCTGGTCGGACTTTACGGGCAAGGAAAAACCACCACTACTGCAAAATTAGCTGAGTGGTATCGTCGAAAGCACGGTTTGCGTGTAGCGGTAATTGAGGCTGACGTCCACCGACCTGGTGCTTATGCTCAACTCACACAACTTCTGGAAGACTCTACTGTTCAGGTCTATGGTGAACCCGACACGAAAGATGCACCTACTATTGTTCGAAATGGATTAGCAGCATGTGCAGCCGCTGATTTGGTCATTGTCGATACTGCTGGTCGACACCAACTCGATCAAGAATTGGTCGACGAACTTGAACAAATCTCTTCCATTACTCGAGCAAGCGAACGCTGGTTGGTCATCGATGCACAAGTCGGACAAGCAGCCGGACCTGTAGCGGCATCATTCCACTCTCTTGCCGGCGTAACTGGTATCGTGATTACAAAACTCGACGGAACTGCTCGAGGTGGTGGTGCTCTGTCCGCCGTTGCAGCAACCGGTGCCCCGATTGTCCACATTGGTACTGGAGAAAATGTTCCTGACTTAGAAAAATTTGAATCGGACAGATTCATCTCAAGACTTCTTGGAATGGGCGACATCCAGGGACTCATTGATTTGGCTCCAGAAGACATGGATGAAGAAGAAGCCATGCGACTTACTCAACGCTTGATGAGTGGGCGATTCACACTCAATGACATGTACAAACAAATGGAAATGATGTCAAAAGTAGGAACCATTGACAAGTTAATGTCGTTTTTACCAGGAAACATGCTTGGTGGAATGGGTGCAATGTCAAAGGGACAAAAAGAAGCCATGCAAGGTAACCTTGACCGCTATCGGACAATTATGGACAGTATGACTGCATGGGAGAAGAATGAACCTGCAAAGATCAAGGCTGACCGTATACGTCGGGTTGCCCGTGGCGCCGGAGTTCGTGAGAAAGATGTCCGTGAACTTATCGCACAATGGAATCGTTCTCGAAAGATGATGAAGGGAATGGGTGGGAACAGAAAACTCAACAAGCAAATGCGCAAGATGATGAAAGATGGAGACATGGATATGGACCCATCATCATTTGGAATGTGAAGATGAGTCAGATTTTAATCTCTCAAAAGGTCCACAGAAGGCCTCTCAATCCCAAAAAGCCTCATTCTTCTTCAAATCTTGAAGCGAGTTCTTTACTCACCAATGGTAATTTACAGTAAGGGCAGTTATCTTTCGGGTTGAGTAAATCGGGGCGAATGGCCAAAACTGCCATACAGTGAGGGCATGCAGCAAGCATTTCACCAGGTTCAAGTTCAAGGGCAGGGATTGAATCGTCTTTGCCCATGTAGGCGTTTTTGTATCCGGGGTGAAAGTGTGAAAGAGCACGACGCCCAGAACCAAACATAGCCCAAATGAGTAAAAATCCGAAAAGAAAACCTCCGTTCAACAGATAAGCAAGGGCCAATATTGCGAAAACAGCCCCTGCTAATCCAATAATTACTCCGCCGACCCAATAAACCAACGGACTTCGGTTTCGATAAGCGAGGAAATTCACCAACAGAATGACTGCAGAGATGCTAAAAATTGTGTTCTGCAGTGTAGGTGCGAATAATTGCCCTGCTAGTTCTGAAATAATCAGCAACACGATGAAACTGTCAACAAGAAGGATGAAGGTGATTCCACGATGCAATCGGAGGAAAGCGTTGGAGTTGTTGGTCACTGAACTGGGTTTCATACCTGCAACGACCAACTCGTCTGCTCGGCCTGCCATGGTGTTCGCTACTGTTCATGGTGTTTGAAGGATTGCTCAATTGCAGCCAGCGATAGGGCCAATGGAAGAAGTCATGATGGTGACCATTCTCCCAGTACACATGGCGATTCGAGACACCGATGTCGAACGGCGGGGCCAGAGCCTTGCTGGACTGACAATATTACTCGGCGTTTCGGGCGGTATTGCTGCGGTTGACACTGTCCGCTTAGCCCGTGAATTACGACGCCATGGCGCCAACGTTCGTGTTGCACTCACCCATTCAGCACAGCGAATCATTACGCCGCTCGCCGTTGAATGGGCTACTCAAGGTGAAGTGATTACAGATTGGGATGGGAATATGGAAGTTCTCGATCAAGTTGACGGTATTCTTGTTGCACCTGCGACTCGTGACACAATGGCCAGTTATGTTCACGGATTGCAACATGGTCCACTCATGATGGCCCTCAGTGTCGCACGCAGTCGAGACTGTCCGGTTATGATGATTCCAAGTATGCATTTGGACTTAGCCAATGACCCTGTCACCGATGATATCGTGCAAGAAGTTCGTCAACATGGCATCCATGTTGTTTGGGGAGAAGAGCAGGAAGGAAAGAGAAAAACACCTCACCATGAAGAAATTGTAGCTCGATTTGCCCACCATATGAATCGTGGAAAGAAGAATCGCAAGGAAGTCGTCATCACCTTAGGAGCGACTCGTTCTGCAATAGATGATATTCGCTATGTGCAAAACACCAGTTCAGGAGCAACTGGATTTGCTATCGCAGATGATTTGTTTCGCCACGGCCATGATGTTACATGCGTAGCAGGAGTTACCACAGTTTCAGCTCCACAATGGCTTCCATTGATACTTGAAGCGACTGAACCCAATGCAATGCTCAAAGAACTTCAGGTCTTGTCAAAAGACACAATCCAAGCATGGATTCACACTGCTGCTGTTTTAGATTATCTTGTGGCGAAGCCTGCTGAAGGTAAAATTGCCAGTCAGCAAGGTACTCTCAATATCGAGCTTATCGAAGGTGAGAAGCATATTGAGGCCATTCGTGCGGCATGCAAGGATGCAGTGCGAATTGGATTCAAACTCGAATCTGGTATTAAACAAAAAGACTTGATTTATCGAGCAACTGCTCAAATCGAAAAGGCAGGAATGACGGCAGTTGTCGCTAACCGGCTTGAAGACCTCGGCGATTCGAGTAAGCCGAGAGGTTACTTAGTGGATTCACTGGGTAGCCACTTTGTTTTGGAAGATACTCCAAAAATGTGTGAAGCAATTCGTACTTTTGTCGAAAGAGGAATCTGAGGGTTTGCTATGCGCCGGTTTGCCATTCTTGGAAACCGAGCAATGTCGGAGGGAAAACTACCCCTCAATGACATGGCAGGTGGAGCTGGACGCATGGATGTCCTCGTCCGAGCCTTGATGGCGGGTTTACTGACCAGTCACGGTATTCGACACGATACAGAAGTCATCCTGCACTTGATGGGAGGACCTGGGCCTGCACGGAGAATCAAATTTGTAGGCTCCTTACTGAAAGGAGTTCATGCCGAGGAGAGGGCAGTTGCTGGACAAATCGGTAAAGTGCTAAAGGAGCCTACTCCTGCACGTGGACATTGGATTGAACGTTCCGCAGGTATTTTCGATAGCGGGGGAGACATTCAACACACTCTTTCAGAATGGAGTGAGGCAAACGTGGTTTGCCTTGATGCGAATGCTCCAAGATTGTGGATGGGCGATGAGAAACTCCCTATGAACGGAAATCCTCATTCGATGTATGAAGGTGAACATGGAAACTTTACGATTTCAGGAATGGATATTGGCTTTGTGCTCAGTGATGACAAACCGTTGAATGAGGAGCTTTCAGGTGAACTCATCGCTCGATCTCTTGGCAGCGAATGGCTCCAAGGCCATATGGCCATTGCAGTCTGTCACTTTTTACTCGATCAAGGAATGCCGCTGAATATCAATCAGTCATAGAGCCAAGCAGGGTGGCCACCTTCGCAAGATTCGAGCGCCCACGTGAGCAGTTTGTCGTCAAGAGCGAGCGGGTGTGTTTGCGGCCATACCGGCAAGCAGGAAACACTTGCTGTTCCTTTCGCCACGGTATCGCAATCACTTTGAGCAACAGCTGAGTGATCAATGGATGCAGCACCAATGGTAAAAGTCGCCGCTTCGTCCGACTCTATAGAACTGAAAGATACTGCATCTCTATACCATCGCATGCCCAGTCGGGTTGTAGAAACTTCACCATTCCATCCAGGAGGGACATTGAGATTGAGCATAAGTTCTCCCTGTTGAAAAGCGGTGCGTAAGGCAGATTTCGGGTCACTTTCCCACGCTGGATGTTCGGGGATCTCAGGCCAACGTGTGAGATGTGTTGCAGACAAGTCAACTTGAGGACGGCGAAGGTTGACTGGGATAACTGGAAGGACTCCAAGTGCCACTTCGATGAGTTGGACGGTCGCTTCAACCGCACTTTCCATTCCTTCTGTTTCAAACGAGGTGAACGAAGATGCAATTGCAGGCATGCCATACAAGCCTGCTTCTCGAGCAGCACCCATCGTCCCGCTGTGATACGAATCTTGCGACATGTTTGGTCCGAGATTGACGCCAGAAACGACAAGACGAGGGTGAATCCCCGGAACAGCATGTTCTAATCCTCCATCCAAAGCAACAATCATCGTATCGCATGGCGTACCTTCTAACTCGAACAGAAGCGTTTTGTCCTTGCCACCGTTCAAATCCCATTGAGAAAGAAGGTCATCCCTATTCCGTAATTCCATCGGCGTGCCGAGATTGATGCGCATTCCCGCAGCAGAATTGTTTTCGTGTGGAGCAAAGGCAACGACATTGTGACCAGCTTTGTTGAGTGCTTGGACAAGGAGGCGGAAGCCTGGTGCCTCAATACCGTCATCATTGGTGAGTAAAATCCAACCTTGGTCATTTGCTGCTGACATCATATCGCCTCAGTTCTCTCCGGTTGCCGAATGGGTTTGATTGTTCGTATTGTCCATATCACGACCACCTAAAATCACCAACACCACTCCGAGTATGAGAATTGGGCCACCGACCCACGTCCATTGACCTGGAACACCTGAATCAAAAAAGGCCCAACCGATAAACGAACCGATCAATGGTTCAAGCGTGACACTCGTCGAAATAGTGAGGGGAGATATGTATCGCAAGCATGTATTGAGTCCCGTATGACCCAGAAGACCTGCAATCAGTGCAAGCGCCAAAAACCAAGGAAAGTATTCAGCCTCAATCCAACCCATGACTCCAAAAGAAGCGAATTCAGGCTCCATTATCCAAGATGCAGGAACAAGTAAAATCGAGGCAAGGAGCGTGACAGGGAATGCGTAAAGAAAAATTGGCATCCACTCTCGAAGTATTCGTCCGCTGATGATGTAACCGACGACAAAGACTGCACCGAAAAAGGCGAGAGCATCGCCCCAAAGAGTCACGGTATGGCCACCTTGCTGATGTCCTTGGTCAAGTAAGGTAAGTGCGGCGCCAGAAAATCCGACGATGGCGCCTAATATTTCTCGGCGGTTTGGAAGACGATGCCCGATGAAAAAAGTTCCCAAAAATCCCATTCCAACTATGATGATAAGTGGATGGGCGGTTACAAACAACAGTGAGTGGGTAAGGGAAGTTGCGTCTAAACTGGCCACCCATGAGCCAAAGTGAAGTGCCAAAGCACAACCACTCAGAGAGAGAATGATTAGGGTTTTTTGTTCAAACATTCGTGATTTTACAGAATCGTTTTGTTGCCACCATTGGTAGATGAAAAACGGTGCGAGTACCAAAGAAGTGAGTTGCAGTCTCCACGAGGCACGAAGAAGTGGAGGCACGGAATCAACATGCTGAAACAATGCTCCAGCACTTGAGACACCACAAACTGCTGCTACGAGTAATCCCCAGACCCAAAGCGGAGCCTTGGGTGATTGTGACATGTTCTTCACGCTCAGTTTTCAAGCACTGCATCTACGCTGTCGCCGCCGATAACACCTGCTCGCTTGAACAACAAATAGATTCCACCACCAATCAGAACATTGAGACCAATGAATCCAAACATGCGACCGACATACCATGTTGTGCTGTCAGGGTTTGGAACCAATGTGTCGAGGAACGAAAGGATGCTCGATTCTGTGCCAAAGAAAGCTTCGCCAGTTAGTAGACCCGCAGCAACCATGAACGTACTCAACAGAATCAGTGCACGCTGCTTTTCAGCAACCGTTGCCCCTTCTTTTTCTTTGATCGCCTCGATCTTCGGACGAAGTTTCTTGTCTTCCCATTTATCACGTGAATAACCTCCAATGAGCATTGGTAATGTGTGAGGGATGTCCAGATACATTCCGAGTCCGAACGAGGTACCCATACCAGTACCCCATTCGACGAACATTCCAAGAAGGAATCCGAGCGCAAGGAGATTCAAATCACCTTGGCGTTCAGCGAAAATAACAGAGAATGTCGCAAAAGCATTGGCTTGAGGTGCCATCAAATCGATGGTTCCATCAGCGAGTTGCTTTGAAAGGAAGATAGCAACACCGGCACCAATAATTGCACCAGGAATCACACCCATGATATTTCCTTTCGAGATGTGATAAGGACGGTTACCAATGTAAAGGCTGTTCTTGTAGTCTCCAATGACGGTTCCCGACATAGAAATCGCAGAACCAAACACGGTTGTTCCAACCAGACCGAGAAGAACCGCATCTTGGGTGCTCAATTGTAGGAGGTCCTGAGCATTCAAGAATACACCGAGCAGCATAAGAAGAACGATGAATGAGGTCCCGGAAACGGGCTCTATCCCAGTTTCACCCATAACTCGGACCGCAATCGCACCGAGTAAAAATGTGGTAAAGATAAGAACGGTAGCAAATACCAATGAAGCGAGAACTGAAAATCCACCAACTGTGAAAATTCCGATCATGGCGAGGAATGTGATTCCCATGAAGATAGGAATATGTTTGAGTGGCCATTCATACCATCCTTTTCCTTCCATGTATTCTTGACTTCCATCGCCTTTGAACGCTGAGCCGATATCAGCAAAGATATTGACGAAGGTTTTCCACATTTTTGCCAGACCAAACATTCCGCCTCCAACAATGGAACCAATAGCAATGGTACGGACTGTCTTTGAGAAGGCAATCATCTGCAGTGATGCTGAACCACCAGCAGCGTATTGCTGGATTGGAATATTCGCTTGCTGTGATGCATCGTAAATTGGGAAATTGAAGTAAACAACAAGTGGCACCAAGAAGAACCAACCAACGAGTGTTCCAAGGTTGACAAGGAATGCTACACGGGTTTTCATGAACCAGCCAATAGCAAACATCGAGGGTGTAAGTGCTACCCCGATATACGTGTAAGCAAACGGATTCCACTGGGTATCGGCAGACCAATGTGTGTAATTAAGCGAGACACCATCTTCAATTCCACTCGGCTGGTGAATCTTGCCGTTTGAATAAAAAGTCGCAAGACCGTAATCTCCAATGTGTCCTGATTCGGCTAAGAAATCAAGCAGTGCCATTTTCTTGCCGTTCAACCAAATCAATGGATATTCAACGAGGAACAATCCACCCATCGTAATTGCCGTCCACCAACCAATCGTTTTCAGGGAAGCACGAGCATGCTCAACAGCACCAGTATTGACATCGGATGCAATATCCAACATCTTCAGAGTCGCTTCAAAACCAGGCAACGGAAGAGGGTCTTCAACCAGCCAAACACGCCTAAAGATGATGAAATACATGATCCCCAAAAAACCGGCAAACATGCTTGCAACAATTCCAACAAACGCAAGATTAAATGTGTCAGCATTACTGATAAGCGGGCCATCTGCTAAGAAATAACGTGAATCAGAAGCCAAAAGGAAAATTGCAGGGAAAGTGAAAATGAAACCTGTTGAAGCGTGAGTTGCGCCAGTTGTTGCCGATGTAGCGATGTTCACTTCAGATGGCGACCACTTGAGAGCCATACCTAAAAGGTAGGCGATATACCAAGCAGCCGATATTGCTAGACCAAGTTTGAGGCCGATGTATGCTGTGACTCCAGAGAATATTGCTCCAATCGCAATACCGTAGATGACTTTCGGAGTACTCCAGTGAGATACTTCAAAAGATTCTTCAAGGTTTTTCTCCTCCAAGTATTGCTCAAGAACACCGGTATTGAGGTTGTTATACATGTCGTCATCAAGCCAAGTCAGTGTACCCTTCTCAATGGCTTTCAAACCCTGAGGAGTTACTGGTTGGCGGTATGCAGATTTATCGACACCCATGGAATCACACTCGGTATACGCTACGCGTATGTGACAAGGTGGGGGAATCCGTTTGAATAGGTTGCTGTTGTTTGGGACCAATTCTTTTCATGTTAAGGGGACAAATCCTCTCTAGAAGAACTGTCGCGAATCATGACTGCAGGTAATCCTCCCCAAACTTCTCCAGCTGGAATAGTACGGTACTTTGGGATGAGCGCATTGGTTGCTATGACTGCATTTTCTTCAATCACGACTCCAGGTTGGACCGTAGCCCGTGCACCCACCAGTGAACCCTTTTTCATGTGAATTGGGGCAAAAACCATCTGTCCTTTTTCAACTAAATGGCCGTTGAAAATTGCCCCTCCCCCTATTACACAATCATCTTCGATGCGAATTAAGAATGGGTCGTTCAAACGAACGGAATTGATCTGTGTATTCTTGCCAACTTTCGCACCAGCAATACGAAGGTAGGCAGTAGCCAAAAACGATGGGACCAAGTGTTGAAGAAAGGGTTGTGTCGAGCGGAGAATCTGTCCACAGAAAGCCCAACGTATGGTCGTGAAAGATGCCAAAGGAACAACTGTTTTCTCATCGATTCTCAAGTGAAGGATGAATTGGAGTAGAGACGAAAAAATCAGAAGAGAAATCGTGTAGACAATAAACGAACTTGACAAAACAAGTCCGGTTACCAATGCTTGAGCCCATTGATGTTCATAGGAAAGCAGTGAATCTGCCCAGCCATGGTAGATGATAGCAGGTGCTAACGGAACTCCCCACACAATTATCATGACCAGAATGACCACAAATGAACCCACTGTTTGGAGCAATTGGAATGTTTTCACGGCTTGCGCTTGAGTACTCACTTCATAATGTTAAGCCCAGAACCTCGTGCAGAAGACGGGAATCTGCCGATATTCAGTAAAATCATTCTGTAACGAGACCGTTTTCGCGAGCGATACGGTCTTCTTCTGCTGCCACTCGAATACCCTCTTCAAGGTCGACTCGACTCGTGAGATAGGTTCCAGCAAGAATGACAACCGTGATGGTTAAAATCGCCACCCGACTATCGAAGAGTCCACTGGTGATTCCGTAAAGGAAGGTTCCAATCATCGCCGCAGACTTGCCTAGGAAGCCAAAGAATCCGAAGAATTCAGAAGTCCGTGTTTCAGGGATAAGCATTGAGAACATCGAGCGCGCTTGTGCGCCAGCAGCACCCATTGCAATTCCAACAAATAAACCGAGGATAATCCACTGTAATGAAACAGAAATTCCAAAGCGTTCCCAAACATTCTCTTTCATAAATTCAGCATATCCATCAACAGGTCCGCCTTGATCGACAATTGTTGGGTGTTGAGCTCCGACTTCAGATTCACCGCTCAAATTTCCTCCGACAAAGAGGATAGAGAAACGGTGGTCCGTCGCATTGTCGAAGGCTGCAACAATTGCTACTCCATCAGCCTCGGAAATGGATTTTACTTCATTTTCACTTACCGAAGCATTCT
>DAMU01000034.1 GCA_002499705.1 Euryarchaeota archaeon UBA91 | reverse complement strand
CCCTCGCTTATTTGGTTGAAGCCAAGAATCCCGTCATCAGCTTGAACGGTAATGCTGTCGCACTTGCGGGTAAGGAAATTCTCCGCCTGGCTCACCACCTACAATGCCCAGTTGAAATCAATATTTTTTACCGAACTCCTGAACGAATGAAGGCTCTACTTTCTCATCTTAACGAAATTAAAGCACAGGAACAAATCGATGTCGAGATTCTCGGGGCCGAGCCCAATGCACGCATTCCTGGCCTTGAGGGACCGCGAGCAAATTGTTCAAGAGAGGGTATTTTTGATTCCGATGTCATTCTTGTCCCTCTTGAAGATGGCGACCGTTGCGAGGCCTTGGTAGCCATGGGTAAGACCGTACTTGTGATTGATTTGAACCCACTTTCTCGTACTGCACAAATGGCATCTGTAACCATTGTTGATGAACTCACTCGAGTAATCGGTAACATGAATCGCATACTTGATTCTAGTGAACAAATCACTCCTCTCAGCACGTATAATAATCAAGCAATAGTCCAGCAAGCACTCGACCACATTTCCTCCTTTTTCTCTTCGTAAATCTAAAAAAAGCCAGATTTGGCCACTTTTTCTTCTCTGCCGGCAAACCCTTTTTATTGAAGTTTCAAGATGATTCCTCGAAATGAGTGAAACACCGAACTCCGCTCCGAAGAAAAATACGTTCGGTGCCTCCGTTTCTTTTGATCTCGACAAAGCCCCTGAGCCAAAACGTCGTGAGAAGAAAAATCTCGAGGAAGAACCCGCTCCAATTTCAGAGAATATCGCTCCAGCGTCTGCGGATGTAGATTGCCCCGGTTGCGGACACAGTCTTTCAGAAGATGAATGGCTTGAAGCCCTCGTTGGTTTTGTCTCAGGAGTGAGGGACTTTGAACTTGGCAATCCTGTTCGTGCACGGATTGTTCAGACTTTAAGAAATACAGTTTCAAATATGGATACGCCCCATCCCAGAGATATCTGGGAAGTGAGTATTGTCAACCGCCTTATGGAGGAAATTAAGCGGATAGTACAAGCAGAAATCCTTCGGAAGTCAAACGATGAATCCGAGCAGAAGTTTTCAGTAACAGAAGTTCAAGAAATGATTCGAGCCACTGAATTGGAAACTCGAAACTCAATGGCTACAGAGATCTGGGAAGATGTTGTTGTACAGGTGCAAACGGCATTAGAGCCGGAATTACGTAAACAAATTGAGTCAGAAATGTGGGTCGAATTTGAAGCAGAACTTCGCAGGCGTCAAGAGTCTTAGAAGCGCTCTTGTAATTTTGTTGAAAGACGTGCTGCAATACTTTCACCAATCCCTGAGCACGACGCATCCCCACCGAGGTCGTAAGTGAGGCCTTTTCCTTCTCGCAAATGGTCTGCTACGCTGTCATCAATCATTTTTCCAATTTCAGTTAATTCGTCATCGTTGTTTTTACGACCTAACCAATTCATCATTAGTTGAATCGAATTAATACTGGCAATTGGGTTGACTTTGTTCATCCCAGCGTACTTTGGAGATGAGCCGTGGACCGGTTCAAAGAATGCACTTTCATCGCCAATGTTACCGGATGCTGCCATACCCATTCCACCCTGAAGAACGGCCCCTAAGTCTGTAGCGATATCGCCAAACATGTTTGAAGTCACCACCACGTCGTAACTCTCAGGGCTTCGAGTAAGCCATTGGGTGAAAGCATCGATAAATCCGTAATCAAGTTCTGTACCTGGATAATCTACAGCGACTTTGTCAAACGTGCGACGGAATAATTGACATCCACGCGTTACATTCGATTTGTCAATACACGACACTCGCTTCACACCATCGATGGGGGCTCCGTTTCGTGTTTCAGCGATTTCAAAACCCATTCGAATTAACCGCGCACTTCCATTTTCTGAAATAGGTCGTGGGTCATAGGCTACTTCGCCTTCAAGGCCAGGGAAAGTCATTTCAGGTGGCTCGTAAGGTGGACGGCCCATAGCACGGTCAGCACTGCGACGTAGGAGCGAATGATAGAGACCTTCAGTATTTTCTCTCAATATTGTCATATCAACCATGCCAGGTTGCCAGATTTGTGTGAATTTTCCATGAACTTTGTGCGGCACTCCTTCGTAGAGTTTTATCGGTCGTAGATTGGCATACAAATCCAGCCCACTTCGCAGTCCTAAAATGACAGAGCCTCCCGCAAGGTCACCGTTTGGGAGGAATGCACCCGGGTGGCCAATGGCTCCAAGATAAATTGCATCGGCTTCGTCACGACAGAATTCAAAAGACCCTTCTGCCCATTCTTCACCGGTTTCAACGTAGTGTTGTCCACCGCATTGGATGACAGTCTGTTCAAATCCTTGGTTTGTATGGCGTTCGATTGTATCGAGTATTCGCTGTGCTTCAAGTGCAACTTCTCGACCAGTTCCATCGCCCGGTAAGATTCCAATCCGATAGTCTGCCATGTTTTTTCGCATGAGCAACCCCTACATGAACGCGCCCCCTTTGAGAAAAGGAGAGGCGCTTTCAAAGACATCGAACTTCGAGCGACGGTGAAGGTTCAACCTGCACGACCTTTGGAGTCGAGGTTTCGGTAAATTATCGAAGACGCCTTTCGTTTCTGCACTGGAACTCAAGGTCACGTTCACAAGAGAGGTTTCATAGGCCTCCATCAAGGAGAGTAGTTAACATGAGGGACAAACAAAACAAGGTTTCCGAAGGGTCAATTGCAATCGATCAATTGCCAGAAGAAGTTCAACGTTTGTTCGAGGTGATGAGTGGAATCAATCCAGAATGGCAACTTGGCAAATGGCTATCTGAACAGGCGCTCATGTCTCTTGAACTAATTTCAGCAGACCTCTCTCGAGAAAAGAGAGTCATCGAGCAACGACTTCACCGTCTGCAAGCACTAGGACGACGTCTGGAAGTTTCGAATCTTCAGCAAGGAGATCCCTTTCAACGCAATATCTTCGATTGTTTCGACCTCCAAATAGACCCGAATATGAATGGACTTGGGAAGCGAACCGCTCAGAGCGAAGACGGTATAGAGCTTGAGAATAACCCCGAGGCAACTCTACATCCTGCAAATAATTTCATAGAATTATTACCTGATGAAGAAAGCGATGACCCACTGCTCGCTGTTGTCTGTCAAATGCTGTTAATTCACATTGAAACAGAGATGTCTAAAGGCCAGCCATGTGCGACGCTTGAAACGATTTTCAAACACCTCAACATGAGCGGAATTAGTCATGAAGAAATCGACGAAGCACTCGACCATTTGCTGATGAATGGCACCATTATTGAAATCGATGATGATTGTTTTGTTCCAACCAACTGATTCAAAGATTTTGACGAGAACATACGTGTTGGTGAGTTCATGGCAACCAAAAAGGAGGGTGCGAAACGTCTTCTTGACACCTTTGATTCTGGGGAGAAGTTGAAAAAACGACTCGGTTTTGCATTGGGACAGGGCCTTGTAGTGAGTCTTTTAATTGGCTATTTTACCAACCAATGGCGTTTTGGTCTTGCAGCACTTCTCGTGTTTGGACTCTTGGTGCAATTTGCTTTTGAGAGGATGAAGAACAGTATCGAGGCCAGCCGTCTTGAAGCGTTTGCTCAACTTGGCTGGGATGATGAATCTGTTTCAGAGGAAGAGTATAGAGCGCGTATTTCGAAGATACTCAAAGGGTGATGGTCGAATATGCAAGACCCAAGCAGTTATTTTCT
>DAMU01000004.1 GCA_002499705.1 Euryarchaeota archaeon UBA91 | reverse complement strand
CGCCTTTGGGCGGCGAAAGCGGCTCCTTGGTTTCTGCATGCGGACGTTGATGTCTCGCCCCCACATGACTCGGGTGCTGTGAACTGTTTCCGGAGGGAAACAGGAAATGGATAGCCGGGGGAATAGGTCAGGCCGGGAACGGAGCAGCCCTACTCGGAGCCATGGGTGCTGTGGGGTAACGGGATGGAGGAAGTGTGTGGGTTTAGCTGGGGATAGCGCATGTCAACCTTTGGAATTCCCACTCTGAGGTTTTTCGATGGTTCTGTTGAACATGTATTCTGTCTCACATTTTTTAATCTGGTCTACCGCAGGCCGATTTTTTCTCACAAATTGGCAGATATTCATTGTTCTCAGTGTAGGCTGGGAACTCCTTGAACTGATACTTCCATACGAATTTGCAGTCGAAGATTGGGGGAATAAAATCATGGATCTCGTCGTCAATACACTCGGATTCTTTATCGGAACCCGCCTTCGCTATGATGGGCTGATTGGTCAAATATCAAACACGACGTCGCAGAACCAACCAGGTCCTTGAAAATCAGGAACTTGTTCCCACGGTGACCGAGCGACTTCACTTTTTGAGAGTTCTGTAAATTGCAATTCGTGACTTGTCACTGCTTTAATCTCAATTTCGCGTTCAACATCATCCGAGTTTACCCATGAAACTTGGGCCGAAAGCATAACTTCACTCTCCCCCCATTTCACTGCTATTTGGCAGTCAACAAGCCATTGCTGGTGAATCTCAGCTCGGTAAAGTACTTCTTCCAGCCATTGAATGAGTAGCAAGTCCCAGTGTTTAATACCTTCACTCACTGGTGAAACTATTTGCCATTGTGATGTGTGACGGATGAGTTTATTGATTGATTTCTGAGCCTCATCAGAGAGCAAGATCTCTTGCATACCAATCGTTGCCTCATTCATCAGTCGGCTCGGACTAGCGGCAAATGCACGTAAACCGATATCAGCGGTTGTTGGCCTTGGCCAAGAACTCATACTTTCACCTCAACGCTTTGAAACTTGAAGGTTCCAAGACATTTCTCCAATTCGATCGATTAAATCTTCACGACTGAGCACGAAGGATTCCGTTTGGTGTGCTCCTAATATGCATTCACATGCTGCATTTGCAAGTAAGGCGGTATTTCGAACGGAGAGGTTTTTGGAAATTGCAACTGCAATCGCAACGGCAGCAGCATCAATGAGTCCAATCATTTGTCGCAAATCGTCAAGTGTGCATGGTGCATGAACAACTTCCTCTTCCCTGGAATAGATTGTAACGCCAGCCTCTCCTGAGAGGACGACTAAGTGGTCCCAGCCATGCGTTTCAATCAGTTGCTTTGCAGCATCACTACCGGTTGAAACCCCGAGTCTTCTGCGCATCAATTCCAGTCCTTGAGATTGAAATAATATCCAATTAACGCCATGAGTACGGTGTAAACCTGTGAGTTTTGGGTCAGCAATAATTTGAACATTATTCTTTTTTGCAGCAGTGACCACTCGTTCTGCACCGGCATCGTTAACGACGCCTTGTCCATAATCAGATAGAATCACCACATCGGCAGATATGACTTCTTCAATCGCCTGATCATACAAAGAAACGGAAGCATCAGCAGGCACCGGGTGGTCGTCCTCAACATCCCATCGCAAGAGTAATTGCTCATCACTGACTAAACTTTCACGTGTTGCAAGAAGACGAGTTTTCACCGTAGTAGTACGTCCTTCAAGAATCGAAATGCCGTTTGTAGATACGCCTTCATCGTCAAGCAGTTGAAGAATATTAAGGCCTGCACGGTCATCTCCGACTACACCAAACAGATGACTCTGCAAACCCATCGATTTGAGCCCACGACCAACGTGAGCAGCCGCACCAACATCCTCTTCTCGCATTGTTTCACGCAGAACAGGAACAGGAGCTCTGGAATTGAGATTGTTCGCATATCCGTGTATGTAGCAATCCATCATGATATCCCCGATGAGAACCACTTTGCATTCTTCATCAGCCTTCAATTGGCTCTTGAGTATATTGAGTTCTTCATAGACTGCCTCTTCCTCGTCTGACATTCCCATAAGTAACCCTCTCATGTGTTCGTATGAAATCATTCACTTGATATTATCGCGCAATTCTGCTATTAAACTGGCATGTTGAGCGTCAGAAATCCCTAGAGTTTCTCGCAGTGTAGCAAGCATCGCACCCTCGTCACTGGTGATGATACCATCATTCATTGCAGTCGAAAGTGTGGATTTGTAGGTAAGGACTTTCTCGGACACGAGAGGCGAATGTTTTGCTTCCTCGAGTAACTTATCATGGGTGAGTCGATCAAATCCATATGCAATTCTCACGGTTTCCAAAAGAGCGATTTCATCATCAACTAACTCGCCATCAATCATGGCTTGGCGGAGCATGTCACGATAAATTTCTTCAGGAGGTGATGCCTTCTGATCTTTCCTTGCTTCATCCGAAAGTCTTCGAACTCTTTCCGGATGCATTCCAAGAAAATCAACAACTTCGGATAACAGGTATTGTTCATCGCGTGTGATTTTACCATCTTCCCATGCACGAGCAAACAATCTCCGCACGAGGTGCTCTCCAGCCTGAGCATCGAGTGAAGCGACACCTTCAGGATTTGATACTGGTGATACAACTGGGCTGTCATTGTAATTCATTCCTTCATCAATGTGTGAAAGTAAGTCAAGCGTTGCTTGTCCACCCTTTCGCAATTCAGAGAGTACAATATTTTGACCTTGCTTGTTCACCATTTGTGCAAGAATTTTTTCCCGCAGCGCACTTGCTTTTTCTCTTCCAGTTGGGGTGAGCCCATACACTTGACGTCGCTGTTTTCCACCCGGAACGTGGCGTTTAGATTTGGTAAGATCTCCACGTTGTTCCAATCGTTTAATGGTTCGTGGAACATGCTTTCTTTGAACATGAACAGCTGCAGAGATTCCAGCCTGAGTAAGTGCCGAAGGCGCTTCCCATTCACCTTCGGGTAGGTTGTTGTCACACAAGTGTAAGAGCATGCGCTCTTCTGTGGTCAATGAGCCAAGATAACCGTCCACCATGACACTCGCATTTTTGTCGAAGAAGTGAAGGCTCATAGGGGCATCGGTTACCTTAAACTCAAATGAGGTGATGATGACGGCGAAGCATGGCGAGGCAGAACCGTAAGTTCACGCCGCGCCAACGCACTACACGACCACTCGGTGAATCTTTGTCATCAAATCAACCGCCAGCACAACCTCTTCAAGCACCCTCCCTCCGTTCTGACGGTTGGTATATTGAACCCCCACTTTCCTCGAGATTATATCAGAAAAGTGGTCTTGGAATGATGCAAAGTGACGAGAGTATCCGTCTCACCCCCGAAGAGATTATGTTTTGTCATTGGCATCGCCATGTCCCGTTACCGAGCGAATCATGGTTTCAAGAATCAGTTGCCACAGACTCCGACATCATTGCTCGGAGTATTGTGTTTGATACTGCTCGAAGCGGTGGAGAAATTCTCATTCCTGTCGAAAACATTCCCGAAAAATGGGGCATCGATGCGCTGGAATCCACTTGGGCATTACGTTGGAATCGTGAACATGTCTTCTCGAAACAATCTCCTGTTGCTCACGTTCGTTGGGCTTGGACAACCGATGAGATTGACTGGGCGGAAATGCTTCACTGGACGCGAGAAGTTCATTCACGGGGGATGGTTGCAGAATTTTTTGTCATCGATGAGGAAATGGATGTGACGATGTATTTGCTCGGCATCGACCAACCAAATGGTCACCAGCCCCTTTGGGACTCATTTACATTGGAAGAGAAAGAGCATCTTGAATTACTGTGGTCTCAACGAATCCCACGAGGTAGTGGTTGGTATATTCCCAATGTAATTGACTGGCCTTGGGACTCAATAGGGGTTGAGCATCTCTCAGGCCGCCATCTTCGTGAAGAAGAAGGTGCTTGGCTTGACGTTTTATTCAATGGACTTGAGGTTCCAAGTGAGCTTGAACTTTTCAGCGATCTTATGTCGCGTGGCGTTTTACTGCGACCAGGTTTCAAATTTGGAAGTCGTTGGCGTGTATATGAGACTCCGGTTGGTGATGCGCATGCTCCTTGGCTTGTCCAACCAGTAGATTACGCTCCGTTAACATGGGAAGGTGCCTGTCTTGCAGTTCGATTATCAGAGGGAGTAAACAAAGCATGGCTTTGTGCATTGTATTCACAAAACCAGTGGCATTATCTTCACATGCAGCGATGGTTACCAGGTCGAAATTAGTCATTCAATTTCATCCAATGAACGACCCCAAGCATCTGTATCATTGTCAGTATCAGCCAGTGTGTTTTCATCTTTATTGTCTTGAATTGAATTTTCAACTGCCTTTGGCTTTCTTTCAAACATCCCAGCTGCAACCCAAAGAATGCATATTATTCCAGCTACACCGAGCAGTTTACCCGGTGTTCTCCACTCTTCGATAAAATTTCTTTCTCCATCCACAGCCGTGTATTCTAATTCTATCGTCCACCGATGACCGGTTTGTGATATTAAAATCAGTTCTCCATTCACAGACATCCGGTTTTCAAGGAGTCCGTTTGGCTCGATTTCGATGAACGCTTTATCCGAGCCATCAAGTGAAATTTGGTTTGAGACGGTCCCGATCCTTGACATCGGGCCATCCAGTTCAACAGTGAATGTTTGACTTAAATTTCCGCGAGAAAGAATCGGAACTTCGATGGTTGATGTTTCAAATGCAGTTAATGTCCCACCTACCATGTTTTCAACGGGAATTCTTCCAAGGGTCAAGATTTGAGTTTTGAGATACAGTGAATCCTCGCCACAATGTATGAAACCCTCAAGTGTTGAAATTGCATTTACTGTTGCGGGGGAATTGTACTGCAATTCAATTTCAACATTCTCGTCATTGATGGTGAAATTCTGTTCAACAAATCCTCTTCCATCTGATAAGATCAAATCATGAGTTAAATCACATGTTTGCGTGCTTGATACGACCAGCGGTAAATTATCAGAGAGTAAATACACTCCTCCGAAATCGGGTATATCAACTTCAAATTGTGGCGAGCAATTTGGGGCAGTAAAATGAATCTCTACTGTGATGTTGATCACTACAGTCGCTACCCAAGGCACAAGGAATCCATCATGTGTGTATATCTGAACACCACTTGCACCAAATGAGGTATTGTTGAGGAATAAGTCCGCCGCTTCACCAGAATTCGCTCCATTCAGTAAATCCGTTCTTCCATCCGCTTCAATGACCCTTAGCCATGGCTGGTCTGAATCTCTGTTAAGCTCGTTTCTATCTTCATCTCCAACGCTTCGATCTTGATATGTAACCAGGATACCTGACCCTGGAAGATGCTGGTCGAATCCAGAATTTGAACGGTATTCAATCCAGATTGTTTCCATTTCATTGAGAGGAATCTTTAGTGAAGTTCCATTTTCACTCATGCCTTGAAGTTGAATGCTGGGTCCAATGCATGGCGCTTGAGCAGTTTGTGGCCAGGTTAAGTCGAGGGTTTGACTTCTTCCTGCTTCCAAAAGTTCGAGTGAAGCGGCAGTAGGTAGTGCAGGCCATACGCCTCCGCCGTTCCAATTTCCACTTGCCATGATGTCCCAGTCACCTACACCTTGCCAGTCATTCAATTGGTGTGTATCATGAACTGGATAAAGATCCAGTGCACCCATTTGATGAAGCATCTCGTGCAATATCGTACCCATTCCGCTTGAACCGGTACGCAGACTTGCCATTGTATAGTGGGCAACTTTGAGATTTGAATCTACAATAATTGGCTGGTCAAACATGGTGAAATGACTCCAAATTTTCGATGTTTGACCGGGGTTTTCCTCTTGTCCTTTGGTTGAATGGAGTATC
This sequence comes from Euryarchaeota archaeon UBA91, assembly GCA_002499705.1. Classification (GTDB taxonomy): domain Archaea; phylum Thermoplasmatota; class Poseidoniia; order Poseidoniales; family Poseidoniaceae; genus MGIIa-L1. Next base: position 3,790 of record DAMU01000004.1, on the reverse strand, counting down.
AGGAGTCTGTCAACATAGCCGTCATCATCAAGGTCGTATTCATCCCAATCAACAATATTTTCATGGTCGTTTACTGCTTGTTGAGCAAGAGCCATAGGCAAAAATGTCCCGTCGGCACTGGAATCTCTGTTTTCATTGGTATCACTACCATAATCCGCTAGAGCCCCATTCGCTCTGGTAACCTTTGTGTGGACATCAATTTGAATTTCAGTCGAAGAACCAGACAACTGAGAAATGTAGTTGCGAGCAACATCGTCGAGAAGTGTTTGTGCTTGGGCAGGACCCCAAGCATCAGTTGTAGGGTACTCTTCAAAATCAGTAAGGAGGACCAGCCATCGTTCGTTTTGTTGCAAAGGAAGGAGAGTGATTTCTTCTGGTTCTATTGAGATGGTATTTTCGGCCATCCATTCTTCAATCGTTTCATTATTTGAAAAACTCCATGAACTTGCAAGTAAGAGTGCGATGATAATGGGTATGCCAAACCTCGGACTCATGCTCAAAGGAAAGCAGTTGAGTGTTTCAATGCTTGGCTTTTCTGGCTAGATTACATCACAATTGAATCGAATCCGTGTGACTCGAGTTTGGTTTGAACTTCGACTGCCAATTTTTTCTTGAGACGTAAAATCACTTGATTCTCAGTAAGTTGAATGCTTGCGGAATTCTCCGTGATTCCCGTATCGATTACTAGTTGTTCGATGTCCGAACTTTCAAGGATTGAAATAATCCTCTCATGGATTTTTGATTGAGGCCATGGATCGCTGATACTTGCCAAGGATAATTCAATCTCAGTACTACGGTGCAGGGATGGTAATACTCTGTGTGACTGTGTTCTGTCGAGGTCGAGTTCCCTCAAAGTACAGCCGAGTGAGTGACAATTCGATTTGAATGAATCGGGTAAATCTTCTATTGAACATCCACTGAGGAATACATCAGATAATCGGTATCTTATGACTATCTCAATCAGTGATTCACGCTCTTTTAGAGATGTGCAAAGTGAGCCAGCTAAATAGACTGGAATCGGAGACTTGACTGCCTTGAATAGGGCAGTTTCAGCATCATCCGATGAACAATCGACGAGGATCATTTTTCGTAATGCACCTTCAGAATCCATAACGGGTTCGAATCCCTCAAAAAGTGGAGCATTTCCTTTGAGCCACTTTCTTGAACATACTTCAATAGTTCCGATGGCTAACGCAGAAAGTGTGAAGGCAAGCCCTCCAAACTCAGGCAGTGAGGCAAGAAGAAGTAAAAGTACGAGTCCATATATTCGAATTCGCCACCAATCAGCAGTATCCTCATTGAGCATTCCCAATATGCCTGCGAGCATCATTGCGAAGATTGCACAAGCTACTATGACTTCCGTCCAAATAACTGCAATGACAATCGAAAGCATATGTACTGCGTCATATCGAGCATCGAGTTTCATCGCTTCGTGTGTTTGATGCCCTACGTCAAAAATCATTGGAAATAGAATTCCAATTGTACTGAATACAGCAAAAAAAGTGCTTAGGGCTCCGGCAAAAAACCATGTCTTCATCCATGTGCGTTCACTTGGGAGCAACCCTGGTTTCGAAAATTTCCACATTTGTTGCAGAGCGATTGGCATTACGGTAATGATTCCAAGCAATGCTGCAGTCATCCAACGTACAGCACTCCATTTTGCCGGGTCAAAGAGATTAAGGCAATCACCTTGGCATGGATTGAGTTGATTCAAAAGTTTGTCCAAAAGGACGTCAACTTGTGTGATCCATACGAGCGTAGCGACGGATGCAAGAAACAGTGTTAATGTCACGCGAGCAGTTAATTCATTCATGTGCTCTTGAACATGACTCGATGAATCGTATTCAAGTTGAAAAGACATAGCGTAGCCTCAGGTCCCGGTAAGGAATGTGAATGCTCAAACCATGTCTTTTGGTTGAGCAACGGCACGAGCTTGGACAATCGTTCGATAGACACCGAATATAGCCCACAGGGCTAGCATGCCGAGCGTGAGTAAAACCTGCCAAGATTGTCCTCCTTCAACAGCCCATGCAAAGAGAAGCAGCATTGCTGCAGCAAGAACACTACGACGGACGCCTTGTGGTATTGCAAGACTGCGGTCGAGGTGTTCCGGACCACCGCCAAACTTTCTTTCATAAAATTCGCCTTGTACAACAGCAGCAATGATGATAATCGAGAGGGTCATAAAATAGAACAAATTACCCTCATCAAAGAATAAATCGGCAAGTTCTTCTTGACGCTCAGCTTCAACCGCTTCAGGATCTTCTACAGCAACAAACAGAGCATCATAATCGCCGACGCTGATTGTTCTCATCGTCAAGTTCTCAGCGTTATCATTTGTCGTTGTTCCAGGCGGGCTTATTGAAAACGATACAATGTTCCATGTATCTCCTTCATCGAAGTTACCGTTTCCATTTACAGCATTACCAACAAGTTGGAATGGTATTGAACCGACATCAGAACTCGGTGCAGTCCAAGTGATTACCCAGTCATTTCCGACATCAGATTGAGACACTCCCCCTGTGGGACTACCTGCATCTTCGACAGCCATTGAGCCTTCTCCGGGAGTGAGTGTTCCCATATTGTAGTCCCAAATCATGTAGCCGCCTTCAAGATTGGAGGCATGCTGGAGAGAGATGGTGAAATTATACGATTCATCAAGCGTATATGCACGAGGCACTCCGGAGATGGAAACTACAACATCGCTTGACGGTGCACCATCGCCGTGGCAACTGCATCCGGTTTCAACGACCAGACTTTCGCCGTTTTTCCAAGGCGGCCCACCAGGCATCGCAAATACGGGTGCAACCATAAGTAGACTGACCAATACAATCAACAGCCAACGAGAATTACGCGATAGCATCGTCTCACCCAAATCTTTCCACCATGCCCAGCCCTTTGAACGTTCCTTTTACTCATGCCCCTAAGGGGCATGAAAATACACCTCATACTTCGGGTCAAATTTCCTTGATTGCAGTGTTCAATTGGGACATCATAGCCTTGCCATCTCCGAACAGCATCATGGTTTTGTCCATGTAGAATAAGTCGTTATCAACACCTGCGTAACCAACTGAAAGCGAACGCTTGATGATGACAACGGTTCGAGCCATATCAGCATCGATGATTGGCATTCCTGCAAGAGGTCCTTCTCCACTTCGTGCTGCTGGATTGGTCGTATCGTTAGCACCGATAATGACAGCAACATCACAGTCTGGGAATTCACTGTTGATTTCATCCATTTCAATCAATTGTTCATATGGGACATTTGCTTCTGCCAATAATACGTTCATGTGCCCAGGCATCCTTCCTGCAACCGGGTGGATTGCATATTTGACTTCAGTATCGAATTTCTCAGCAATCAAGTCTGCAAATTCCTTAACTTGGTGCTGACATTGAGATACCGCCATACCATAGCCAGGAACGATGATGACTTTCTGCGCTCCGTCAACCATCATGGCCACTTCATCAGCGTCAGAACCGACTTTGGTTCGAGTGACAGATGCCTTTTCACCACTTCCACCAAACGATTTGAAAAGAACATCAAGAAGTGTTCTGTTCATGGCTTTACACATGATGAACGTCAGAATGAGTCCTGAAGCACCGACAAGTGAACCAGCGATAATCAGAACTGAGTTTCCAATGATGAATCCGGTAAAGGCTGCAGCAATTCCAGATAAAGAGTTGAGCAAGGAGACAACAACCGGCATATCTGCACCACCAATAGGCAGGACGAGAACGATTCCGAGCAAACAAGATATTCCTATTATTCCCCAAAGGTAATCGGTATTCG
>DAMU01000015.1 GCA_002499705.1 Euryarchaeota archaeon UBA91 | reverse complement strand
TTCCAGTCTCCACCCTTTTTTTACGTCTTTGCCACTTTACTTTTTACACCGCATGAATAGCATTATTTAGCGCAGTATTTACCAAGTAACGAGGAAGAGACATGGAACCCAACCCTGAACGTCCTACAAACGTGCAAGACAGCGTTGTAAGCGGGGATGTTCATACCGGTAACGTCATTCATAATCACTATCACCTGCCTCCGACTCCTCAAGTGGCTCCACCACCTCAAACGATCATCATTCAGCAGCCACCGCCTCAGCAAAACCAAATGCCGTATCCAGCACCTCAAATGGCTCCAATGATTCCTTTCAAGAAAATTAACTCTTTAGATTGGATCATCTTTGGCGCTATCGCTATTGTTTTCTCTTGGTTTCCAGGCTTGAATATCTGTTGCGGCTTGGTGAGCATCGTTGGTATCCTTTCGTTACTGCCTCATGCCAATTTACGTAAAATGCAGCCAAATCACCCTGAGGCAGGTAAAGTCGTTCCAGCGATTACGATGAATGCAATTGCATTGTTTTTGATCTTCTTCTCATGGCTGATTTACAGTTCATGAATTCAATCATTCTCCAGCAATGAACGCATCCAAACGGTCGGTCATCGAACGTCGAAACGTCAACAATCTCAGTTGCGGTGCATCTGCATTAACTGTAATGCTTGCACCTCTGTTAAAATGAACTTCATCCCAACCATCAGGGACAACATAGCCACGATGCATGTCTGATGTAATGGTGGTTGGTTCATCGGTCCAATCCATCCATGACCACGGCATCCCTTCTCTTTCAGAAGGAGCAATGTCGCGTGCTAATACAAAGTAATGAGACGATTTGTGTTCATTTTTCACTCGCTTAAAGAGCAATTCAAGATCACCTTTCCCAGCTGCATTTGCCAGCCAAGCCCCTTGCCCTAGCCACGTTGAAAACAGTAAGCCACTGCTCTGCTGGTGACATTTATTATCGCCTCGACGCAGGTGATATTTACTCGGCGCATACTGGTGTGTATTCGCAATCAGTAAATCGTTCATAGCGGGGTCTGTGGTAAATCTGTTACCGGATGTTGTGTCGATAATTGCTTGAAGACGAGGCAATTCATTGACAATTGCCTCTCCGTTCAGAGCAGTCTCTAAGTCTTCAGCGAATGTTTCGAGGTTAGAATCCATGTAAAATCCAAAACTACCGTTTTCATCCGCAGTTCGAGGGTGTGAATTGATTCCCATAACAGGGGTTGCAGCATCGATGTTGTGAGATATACTTGTCAAAGTACCGTCTCCGCCAAGAACCAAAACTAAATCACGACCGATAAAATCAGCACGTCGAACCTGTTCTCTTGCACGAACATCAATTCGCAAACCTCCACGACGATGACTTGCCTCGTCCAGAGCCTTGGTGACCGAATCTAGGCTAAGGTCATGGACGGCTTCGAAGTTTTTCTTATAGACCAGCAAAATGTCAGTCACAGAACCCCTCCTCGGTTCTTCCAAGTGTTCCTCCCTCTTCAACACCACTATACAGCATTGCAGCAAGAAGAAGCATTGATATGAGAGTATGCAGTCAAATTTATCATGCAACCGAACCCTTGGGACGATGGAGAATATTCTTCAGAGCAAGTATCGACACAAGACAGTGCAGTAGCCGGCGACCTTCATGCAGGCGATAAGGTTCACAATCACTACCAGCAAACTCAACCGAATCCTTCTCAGTCAGCTCAACCTTCTCCAATTCTCGTTGGTTTTCCGCAGCAGGGTAATGTGCCTATGGGGCAACAGATCGTCTATTTACAACCGCCATCCTCTTCGCCGAAAGTCCTCGGTATATTCGTCATCATTTGGGGGGCGATTTCTCTCTTAGGTGCATTTGCATTCTTTTTGCCGGCTGAAGATCCGCTTACTGGAGAACAAATCGTTGTTCCATTCGAAGCAGTTGCTGTTAATCTGATTAATGCTGTATTTGTTGGATTGACGTGCATCGTCTCAGGGTATTGGATGACACAATACAAGAAAAAGGGAATTCACCTCGCATTTTTATCCATTTTCATCTCTTATTTTTTGAGTCTTGCAGCGGTATATTTGGGAGCCGATGGTGGCTTAGGGTCAATTCTTGGTAACGATTCTGCAGCGTTCACTCTCGTTGCCGTAACTCAAGGTATATGCACAGTTATTTGCGGTCTTCTCGTAGCCATTCCACTCATGAGTTCCGGTCAAGGGATGGATGACTCATCACTTTTTAGAACACTGAAATAATCAACAACCTCCAACTCTTCGTTGGTCTATGGGGAAGTTACTCACTGGCCAAGCAGCAACATATGTCGAAGAATTATGGATCAATACCGATGAGAGGTATGAGATTCGCTGCATTACTGCGGATGTAGAACGCGTCGTCAAAGAAAGCGGTATTGCTGACGGTTTGGTTCTCGTCAATCCAATGCACATTACTGCATCCTGTTATGTGAACGACCTTGAGTATGGTCTGCATCATGATATTATGAAGTGGTTGGAAAAAGTGGCTCCATTTTATGGTCGTGATGGGAAAGATGGCGAGGAATATCATCATCATCGAACCGGTGAAGATAACGGAGATGCGCATTTGAAACGTCAACTACTCGGTCAGCAAGTCACCATGCCCGTTCGAGAAGGAAGTCTTCATCTGGGTACTTGGGAGCAGATACACTATGCGGAATTTGATGGATGTAGGGACAAAAGAATACTTGTCAAAGTGATAGGAATACTTGCTTCGTAAAGTGTTTGCACTGCCTTTTTTTCACCCAAGTGTTTTACACCCTCTTGATTTGGTAGAGTTATGTCACTCGATGGAGTTAATCTCAACAGGGGCTTTTTTCAATTTACTATACCATACAATTGGCTGAGTTGGATTTTTTGGATTATTGGTCTGCTGATGGTTGTTGCCGGGCTGGCAACATTCTTGGAAGGTGGAGGAATTATCGCAGCATTTGGGTTTTTGCTTATCGCTCTTCTTTCGCCAGCATCTTTAGAAACAGACCTTCACAATGTTCGAAAGAATGCACCACAGCCTGATGACCTTGAGACCGACGCTCTCAAGAATGGATACGAACTTGAATCATGGTTTTTTGGACGCTCTTCTTACAGCCCGACCAATGACCCGAATGATTGGATTCTTCCAGCACCAGGACCATCGACGTGGAATCAAGATGACCGGTATGCCGCCGATGGCGACGGAACTCCTCTTCCAGAGCATCCGACCAAAGTGGGAACTCCAATTCCGGCAACCTTTGCCACTTTTGGCATCAGCATGGTGTTGTTCATTCTTTTCCTCTCCATCTCATTAGGAATGCTTGTCCTTGATGAGAAAGCAATGGTTGACAGTGGGGAAATGCTGGCTGAAGATGCTGCAATGAAATACACGCCCATTATCATGAGTGTTATTGGTTTAATCTGGCTCTTACTTGGATTCTTCCAGCACAAGAGGCAGCAACAAATGATTGACACACCGACTTCATTGGTTCGTTCAGTTCCTGTGGGTTCAGCAGAACTCGTTGGTCAAGTTCGTCCCGCTCCCGAGCAATGGATTAACGTCGTCGTTGATGGAAACCACAACCGAGTAATTCCTGGCTGTGTTGATTACAGGTGGGAATATGAAGTCTATGTTTGCCGTACGGTAACCTCTACCGACTCAGATGGAAATACTACGACAAGAGAAGAATGCAACTGGCAAAGTGTTCGGTCAGACAGCGGCTATGTTCCGTTCATGCTTCATGATGGCACCGGAGGAATACGTGTAGAGTCAGGCGGTTTCAAGAAAAAAGATCTTGGAAACTATGTCAAGAGGTGGACTTCAAGCCATGCAGATACACTTCGCGACCATTTCCAAACCGAATTTGCTGCTCGATTATTCCGTAATGGAGATGTTCGTAAGCACCGTTGGACTGCATATGCTCTTCGAATCGGAAACCCAGTGTATCTTCTGGGAATGGTCAAACCTCGGTCAAATGAAGAAATGGCCCAAGAAAATCTTGATGGCACAGTTGGCCACACCGCAATCTCAGTTCATGGTGAAAACAGTCCTGGAATGAAAGCAAATATTCAGCGTGGAACTGAACTTGCAAATCTCGGAAAAATACGCTCTTCTGCTGAACTGCTGATTATGCCTATAGTTTGCATCTTATGTGGCATAAGTATGTTCGCGCTCATTTGATTTTTCCATAGAGTTCAAGTCCTTTGTAGCCCACCGAACTTCATGGATGGCAGTGCGCCAAAATTTGACGGCGGATTTTTTGTTGCTTCACTTCCATATACTCAGAACATGATATTTGGTTGGTTGTTTGGCGCACTGCTCTATATTTACGGTTTCTTTCTAAGCCCCTTCTGGGCTCTGATAGGCCTTGTTATCCTCTTCTACACTACACCGCACCCTTTTGCGCAAGAATTAGCTCAATACAAAGAAAAAGTAACCGACGTTAAATTTCTTGAAGACTACGCAAAAGAACGCGGCTTTACTTCAGAAGAATACTGGATGAAAGAGAGTTTAGATTCATTTGACAAAACGGATGGAAGTTGGAATTTCCCTGCTCCAAGTCGACATGTGTGGAATAATGAAGACCACTATGCAGCAGACCATGAAGATTCACTTCTTCTTGAGCATCCGTTTATGATTGATGCACCTCAGCCCCCTCTTCTAACACTTCGAGCAGTTTATTTTACTCTCGGACTTTTCCTGCTTCAGTATTGGGGCGTCATCGAGGCATTGAAGGATAATTTAGACACTTTTGGCTTCTTTTTCAGTTTCCTTCTTGATGATAATTCGAATACTGGATTGTTCATCGTTGTTCTTTTTGTTATTGCCATCGGTTACATGGTTTTGTATCTCATGATTTTGTTGTATGGCTGGATGAGGAGAATGATTGATACAATGAACATGATTGATTTGCCGACGACTCTTGTTAATGATGTGGTGAAGGGTGAAGTTGAACTGATTGGTCAAGTCCGTCCAGGACCTCAAAAGGCCGTGAAAATCTTTGTCGATGATAACCCCGAAATGGCCTGTTCAAATCTTGTTTGCTTCGAATGGGTCCGTGAAGACTTTTCTGGTGAGGTTGACAGTCAAGGTCGATCATCCAACACTTTTTTCCAAATCCAAATGAATTCTCTTAACCGCCTGCTCAAAAATTTTGCAGACTGGCTGTTTGTAAGAGAGCCTATGCATTCAGAAGAATCAGCACGCCAACGTGGCGGCATTCCTTTCATTTTGCACGATGGCAGTGGCGGTATTCGTATCGAGCCATCAATGTTCAGTCAAATTCGTTATCAGGATCCTCTGAAAGTTTGGAATGTAGGAAAGACTCGCTGGACGCTTTATGGATTACGTCTTGGCGACCCTGTCTACATTCGAGGTGAGTTGTCTTCTCGTCCGAAAAATGAGTTGTCCAAAGAGAATCTCATCGACGCACCGAAAAACGCTATAATGAGAGTTCAGGGGCAAAATAAAAATCCTGAGTATGAATATGTGCTTGCTCAAGGCTCTGAATACAGCATCTTAGCCTATGCGTATTCCGTGTTCGAAACGTTCTATCTACCGTTGTTTTACTTGATGTTATTTTTGATAATGGCAATAGCATGAAGTTATCAGCCAACACGCTTTGGTAGCATCATGGCAGAAGATGTAGTCATTGTAGGTGGAGCACGAACACCGTTTTGTGAATGGGTTGGCGGAAAGCGCGGCGACGGTAAGCAAGGTGGCTTGTTGAAGTCTGTGAGCGCACAAGACCTAGGTGGGCTTGCTATTCAAGGCGCCTTAGAGAAAACTGGAACTGACCCTGCGTCTGTAGACCATGTTGTGATGGGCTATGCTCTGCAAACATGCGCTCAATCGATTTATGGCTCCCGCCATGCGGGATTAAAGGGCGGAATCCCTCAAGAAGTTCCAATGCTGACACTTTCAAGAATTTGTGGCTCAGGCGTACAATCGATTGTAACCGGCGCTCAAATGATTATGCTCGGGGAAGCCTCAACGGTTGTCTCTGGTGGCATGGAAAACTTGAGCCAAGCTCCGCACGTCATGCGTGGTGGGCGTGAAGGATGGAAATTGGGACGTTCACCGAAGGTCGAGGATTACATGATGACCAATCTACAAGATACGACATGTGGATTATTCATGGCTCAGACTTCGGACGAAATCTGTAATCGAAAAGGTGTCACACGTGAAGAAATCGATGCCTATGCTGCTCGTTCACACGCACGAACGACCGCTTCTATAGAAAATGATGTCTTTGAACAGGAAATTATTCCAGTGACCATTAAGAGTCGTCGAGGCGATACAATTGTCACGCACAAAGACGAAGACCACGTTGTCAAAAACACAACTGCTGAGTCTCTGGCAAAGTTGCCTACAGCCTTTGGCCCTGAGTCGTTTGTGACTGCAGGTAATGCTTCAGGCGTTGTTGACGGTGCTGCAGCAGTTGTCATCAAGTCCGCTTCGCAAGCAGCAGCAGACGGTGATGCACCCCTTGCTCGAATTGTTTCATGGGGCATTGTCGGTCTTGAACCTGCAATTATGGCCTATGGCCCCGTCCCTTCATCCCGTAAGGCCTTGGAGAAAGCTGGACTTACAACCGATGATATTGACCGTTGGGAAATTAACGAGGCTTTCGCTGGACAAGCGGTTGCCTGTATCAAAGATCTTGAAATTGATGTTGAAAAAGTCAATGTCAACGGTGGAGCAGTCGGACTGGGCCATCCACTGGCAGCAACCGGAACACGACTTGTTTTGACACTCGCATACGAATTGAAGCGTAGTGGCGGCAAATACGGTGTAGCTACCGCATGTATCGGCGGTGGACAAGGCATTGCCATGGTCATTGAATCACTTTGATTTGTCCTTTTGCCCCCTGCAAAAGCCCGATTCAAGTTCCTTAGAAAACATGATTCTATAAGTGAATCAAACAAATTGCGACACATGGAAACTCTTGCAGTCGGCACTTTTTGGATATCATCAATACTCATTCTTCCCCTGTGGAGTCTCATGTGGTTCATGCCTAAGCATGATATCACCAAGAAATTCGTTGGTGACATTCGCTGGTCTGTTTTGCCACTGCTCATCCCTTACACGCTGCTTGCCCTCCCAAACGCACCGGATATTCTCCTCACATTCATGACCCAAATGCCAACTCCCGAATTGGTCGTTGAACTGTTTGAGGATGAAACGGTCATCGCCCTCGCATGGTTGCACATGCTTGCCTTCGACCTCTTTGTGGGCCGTTATGTCTGGCTGCGTATGTTGGCAGCAGACCGTCCAATGTATGTATCCACCCCGATTCTTATCATTTGCACAATGATGTCTCCACTCGGATTCTTGCTTGGATTACTGGCTACATGGCAACAACGTGATCTCGGCGAAATTCATTTTGAAGATAATTCCACACCTACAGTTGATGCTTGAGAGGATGTTTCAAGTCTCTGCGCTCTTTGCGACAACCATGGCTGCAAAGCACAACTTAGATTGCAGCCATATCCCTTTTGCAATGCCTGAAAGGAAATGCACTCTTTATCAAAACTGGAAACATCTTACCTTTATGCACTGGAAAGTGGA
>DAMU01000074.1 GCA_002499705.1 Euryarchaeota archaeon UBA91 | reverse complement strand
CGAGAAGAGGCAAAAATTCTCATCGAGAAAAGAGAAGTCGGACCCTTTGATGATTTCATATCGAAGAAGACGAACAGGGAGTTTTCTGCGACACTCTACCTCAAGAAGAACGAATCGATTGGATATCGGTTTGCAAAGCGTTGAGAATGCATGATTAACGGTCCGAACAGAGCGAAGGTTGATGTTCAACGGTTTGCGGTGATGCACCATGAAGGGAACTGACTGGGACGTCATCATTGTCGGCGCAGGCCCAACTGGTGGTCGTGCAGCGACCCATCTCTCATCACTTGGTCATCGGGTTTTGATGCTTGAAGAGCACTCAGAAATCGGTCGGCCGTTTCAATGTGCAGGATTGGTAACTCCCAAAGCATTACACGAAGTGGGCCTTTATGATTCGATACTCGAAGAAGTCGATGGAGCACGTATTCATGGCCCGTCTGGAACGTTGGTCCCAGTAGGCACTGATGGAAAATTACGAACATACGTTGTTTGTAGAAAGAAATTCGATCAGGGAGTTGTTCAACAAGCAATGGAAGCAGGCGCTACATTGTGGCTTAATTCTCAACCCTTGTCTGCAGAAAGTTCGGACGAACATGTATCGATTGAAGTCGATAAAAACGGGGTAAAAAGTAACTTAACGACAAAATTACTCATAGGATGCGATGGTGCTCACAGTTGGACACGTCGTCATTTCAAAATGGGCCGCCCGAAAGAAATGATGATTGGATTCCAAGCAGAAGTCTTAGGGTATGAAGGAAAGAATCGATGGCTTGACATGTATAGTGGTTCTGAAATCGCTCCAGGATTTTTTGCATGGGTAATTCCATCTGGTTTCGGCAGTCATAGAATTGGCGTTTGGTCGACTCCTCAACGCTTGAATGGAAGGAGTGTCGAGCAATGTTACGATGAGCTGCGTAACCATCCATTATGGAAAGACCGTTTTACCAGCACGAAAGAAATAGCAAGATTTTGCGGCCCCATTCCGAGTGGTATGGTGAGAAAAACTGTATCGAACCGAATTATGTTGCTTGGTGACGCTGCTGGCATGGCTAAGCCGACTACTGGTGGCGGCATTGGTCCTGGATTTAAACAAATCAAAGGCATTTTGCAACCGCTAAGTAAAGCAATTAGCGACGACAATCTCACTGAAAAATCTCTCAAAAAAATCACTACGAAACACTTTACAGCGATGAAAAAAGATCAAGACAAAGCCCGAGCCTTACGTAATTTGTTGGTCAGTGATGTCCCAGACAAGGAACTAGAAGCACACTTCACAAACTTCGCAAAACCCGAAGTTCTACAGTTGATCAATGAAATCGGTGATATCGAGAAGCCTGTACCCCTGGGGCTTGCGCTCTTGAAGAAAGTTCCAGCATTCCGTAAACTTGCATTGAAAGCAGGCACTCGACTCTTGTTTCGATAGGTTGTGATTCCATCCCAAAATTAGAATTGGAGCAGCGAATACGCTACCCACCCTTTGAATCGTATCGATTCATACCTGCAAGATTACCCCTTTCGTCGACGAAAAAAGTCCTCAAACAAGGTAAAAAAAGTGTTATCATTGAAGAACTTTCTACACGATCACCGAGCTTCCGATTGGGGAGTGATGATGATTGGTTGGTAGAACAACGCTATCTTTTGGATGGGGAGCCATTCGATGACACGATGATAGAAAGGACAACCTTTTGGCTTGAAGATGGAAAGCGTCCTCGTGTCGTTAAACGACAGCGCAGAGGATGGTACCTCACCCCAAATCCCATCCATTCAATCGTGCGAAATTACATATCGGTAACGGTTGTCGTTTTGCTCATCACTCTAGGATATCTTTTCATTGAACCGATTTTGAGTTCCTTTGGCATACCAGGCATAGGCACCGGCACAATTCGAATAGGTCTACTTGACTATCCCGTCTTAGCCATCATCATTATTCCGCTGCTCTTTTCACCTCTTGCCTTACGAGTGGGAGCGAATCTGGCAGATCTTTTACAACAACGTAAATTTCTCAAATCTTCACCACAAAGTCCACTCATTGATATCATTGAACAACCCATAGCGGGCCAACCACTGAAATTGAAAATACGTCTTCCAGAGGTTCGAAAAGAGTGGGGTGATATCAAGGTCAAGTGGAGAGTCGGTATTCTCCCCCCCGGCCGAGAGGAGATTTTCAGTGCATTGGGACGAGCAGATTCCAAGCAACCGCCTCCAGGACTCACAACCGAATTACCTCACCATTGGGAAATTGGACTTGATGATGGGACCGGCGGCGGCGAAGAAGCACCAATGGAACATCATGAAGTCAAAGGTGGACTGTTTTTACGGCCAATGCGAATAATGGAACATGGTGATGAGGCACCAATCTCAAGCGACATGATTGTCCTTCAAGCACCTCAGTCAAGTTGGCCTGGAACTGTTTCAACATCACTCATTCGGATTCATTGGGAGATAATCGTCCACATTGAAAGGGAAAAAAATGGCCCTCTCTTGTGGGTTCTTCCTTTGCCAGTAAGCCACTCCAAAAGCAGTACTTACATCGAATCATTGCCAGCCAATGATGGTCGGACCGAATCAAACACCGTGTGATTTATCCAACACATTCAAGTCTCGGCTGAGACCTCATTTCCTTATGCACAAACAGACATTAGCGGCTATCCTCCTCGCCGGTCTGCTGGTCCTTTCGGGTTGCTTGGGTTCTGTAGACACAGATGAAGAAGAACTGGTCGTTAGTGAAATTGATTCGAATGAGGTGAAGTTAGTTGCTTCATGGGGAGTTGTAACTGAATCTTTAGAACTTGATGGTACCCCTGCTCAGTTGTCAATACTCGTTGAAAATGAGGGCCAAAATTGGGATACTGAAATTATGATTATCACTCCACAGATTACTCTTCTCTCAAATTTTGAATGGGAAGCAACACCCCTTGGATATCAATTGTCTTTTATCCCTGAATCACTCGGTGAATACAGTGTACAGTTGAGATTCATACCAATAAATGGAGCCACATTTATCGAACCATTGCCGGATACTTTATCGCAAACCGTGACTGTTATTGCACCCGTTGAAGAGGCACCAGTTCTCGTTGCACCTGTCGCAATTACTCTTGAAGAGCCATCGGTAATATGGTTTGAAGGTAGTTTAGAACACAGTTCAATTTCAACATGCACTGTAAAGGTGACTTACCTCGGAAATGTCAAGGGGACTACAAGCTTCAATGACTTCGGAATGTGGTCAATTCTACTCGACTTTTCTGAAACCAATGAAAATTTCGAAATCATCACTGTTGCAGAATGTGGGCAATATACCAGTATGAGCGACACTGTAACGACACAAGTAACACTTGAAAATACGGGCGAGGATGCAGATGGCGACGGGATTGTGGATGCTAATGACCGATGTCCCAATGGTTATGGTGCCGCTGAAGGGTGGTTATCGACACCTGCCAGCGACCAAGACAATGATGGGTGCCATGACCTCCAAGAAGACCTCGATGACGATAATGACGGAGTAATGGATGACTTTGATCGTTGTGGAACATCCTTTGGTTGGGTCAGTACACCCGATGCAGATTACGATTCTGATGGATGCCACGACACCGATGAAGATCTCGACGATGACAATGATGGGATACCAGATTCTGAAGATGCGTGCTCTTACGGATTTCTCAACTGGGCATCGAGCAGTTTCAGTGATTGGGATAGTGACGGTTGTTCAGACCTGGATGAAGACTTCGATGACGATAATGATGGATTAAACGATACTCAAGATGCTTGCCCGAAGGGTTTGACAAATTGGATTCGAGATGAGAATACTGACTATGATGGTGATGGTTGTGCTGATGCTGTCGAAGATGATGATGATGA
>DAMU01000028.1 GCA_002499705.1 Euryarchaeota archaeon UBA91 | reverse complement strand
GCCCTCCAAAGAAGAGTGGTCCTCCTGGTCCATCCAAGGGCGGTCCTCCAAAGAAGAGCGGTCCTCCAGGTCCATCCAAGGGCGGTCCTCCAAAGAAGGGTGGTCCTCCAGGTCCATCCAAGGGCGGTCCTCCAAAAGGCGGCCCATCTGGACCTAAAAGAGGTCCACCACGTTGAAGTTGGGGGCTAATTTTGACAGAATTACCTGATTTTGGGAACATTCGTTTCGCAGGAACCCTACGTCCATCTCAAGAGGCTGCTAGTTCTATCATTCGCCCTCAACTTGATTCTGGAAAAACTCGATTGCATATTGTTGCTCCACCTGGCTCAGGAAAAACAGTACTTGGTCTCTATGTTTGGTCAGATCTCGTTCGAAAACCCGCCCTTGTTCTTTCACCGAATTCTGCAATTCAGGCTCAATGGGCTGCAAGAACTTCACTTTTTGATTTAGATGGGAAAGATGGATTCATCAGTACAGATCCTGAAAAACCAGGTTTGCTCACTTCCCTGACCTATCAATCAGTCACCATGCCTCGTAAGGGTGGAGAAGACCTTGACGAGGTGGCTATCGAATTATGGGCTGAGAAACTTATCGAAAAAGAAGAAGCCTCAAACCATGATGAAGCACAGGCTTGGCTTGAAGATTTAGAACTCAAAAATAAGGAGTATTATACCAAACGCCTCTCTACGTATAGAAAAAAGGTCAGAGATGAATTTGCCGAGCATGGAAATGCATTATGGACATTGCATAAGAGTGCTAAAGCCAATCTTCTTCGACTTCAAGAGGTTGGAATCGGGCTCATTATTTTGGACGAATGCCACCATTTGATGCATCATTGGGGTCGGGTTCTTTCTGAAGTCCGAGAGATGTTTGACAATCCTGTTGTCCTCGGTCTTACTGCAACTCCTCCAGAAGGAGATGGATTCAAACAGGCGGATGTTGAACGCTATGAAGAATTCTTTGGGCCCGTTGATTACAGCGTCCCTGTGCCAGCATTAGTCCGAGCATCAAATCTCGCACCTTACCAAGATTTGTGTTATTTTGTTCGACCAGCCAAGCATGAATTGCAATATATTGCTGGTGTCGATGATGAATTTGAGACACTACTTAGCGAGTTACGTGAAACCAAGGAGAGTCTGGTAGCCGATCGAGTTCCTGACCTTGACTGCTGGGTACACAATCAATTGAGAGAGAGAAAGTCGCCAAAAGGGGAAACGCTTTCTTGGCGCAAATATGAGCAACGATATCCTGCATTTGCAGAGGATTCTCGACGCTTTTTACAAATGAATCAGAAAGACTTACCCCCCGAAGTACCCCAAATAATCATCAAAGAGAACGATGAATCCTTTACCCGTATCAGCATTCTTAGGAACGTACTTTCACGTTATGTCCGCCACGGTTTGCGCCGTTCCAAATCAAAAGAAGACCACGCTCTTGCAGAATCAGTCGTCTCACGTTTGCGAATGTTGGGGGTTATGATTACTGAAACTGGTTCTCGTCCCTGTGCTTCACCCGTAGGGCGTGTAATGGCCTATGCTTCAGCGAAAACAGAAGCTGTGAATGAAATTATTTCAGTGGAGATGCAAACGCTTGGCAAAGATATCCGTGCAGTCATTGTTACCGATTATGAAAAAACCTCTGCTACAACTCTTGTTGAAGGGGTTCTGGATGAGGAAGCAGGAGGGGCAATCTCCGTTCTTCGCTCATTGGTTCATCATCCTGCTGGAGATTATTTAGATCCGATTTTAATGACGGGCAGCACCGTTCTTGTGGATGATGATTTGTATGAACCTTTCATTGAAAAAGCTGAACTTTGGATAGCTGAACGACGCCTCGATATTCGACTTGATGGTCGCCCACACCAGGGATTTACTGAAATTCATGGAAAAGGCAAAGATTGGATTCCACGTTATTATTCATTGATGATCACTGAATTTTTCCAAGAAGGTTTTACCCGTTGTTTAGTTGGAACTCGGGGATTACTTGGTGAAGGTTGGGATGCTTCCCGAATCAATGTTCTCATAGATATGACTTCAGTCACAACCAGTGTAAGTATTAACCAACTTCGTGGTCGTTCCATCCGTATCGACAAATTGTGGCCTGAGAAAGTAGCCAACAATTGGGACATCATCTGCATAGCAGAAGAATTTACCAAAGGTTTTGATGATTATGAACGCTTCAAGGAAAAGCACAAGCAATTGTACGGTGTTTGTGATGACGGGACCATTGAGAAGGGAGTCGGTCACGTTCACGCTGCGTTCAATGATGTTCGTCCAGAAGGAATCAGTGAAGGAATGGCGTTGTTCAATGAAGAGATGATGCGCCGAGCTCGTCTGCGTGAACATACACGAGAATTGTGGGGCATCGGCCAGCCTTTTGGCACTGAAGCTCGACCTGCTCTTGAAGCGAAAGCCCCGTCTGACTTTGCACTTGGGTTCAAGTTTGGAACCGAAAAAAACATGTGGACAAACACCTCACTCACCCTTGCAATTTCAGAAGCAATTGTGGGTGCATACAATGAATTGGGTGAAATGACAAAACACTGTTCTCCAAAGGGCGGAGAGCGAGGCGGTGGTTGGTTGCGATACCATTTGCATCATGCAACTCCTGAAGAGGCTGAATTGTTCAGTGAATCGCTTGAAGAGGTTCTTGGTTCACTTGAGAAAGCGCGTTATGTTGTCACTCGTTCTTCTCAATTCATGCAGGATACTTGGGTCTCAAAATTGATGCCAGAGGTCATTGCGAAGTATCTTCGTAAAGAAGTGAGTGTTGTGCAAATGTACCACAAGGTCCCTTCAAAACTTGCTTCGAGTAAAGAGAGGGCAGAAGTTTTCCTCAATCACTGGTTCAAACACGTAAGTCCAGGACACATCACCTATATGCGCAACGATGAAGGAAAAGAACTGATGAACTCCATCTTAGAGAAAAGCCTCGGCCCACAAGTTGGTATGCACCAAAAGAATGTCTACTTGTGATCAATTCGCACACGTTTCGCATTGGAATGTCTTGCCTCTGTGGGTATTACAAAATCTCTTGCGGCAATCAAAGCATCGGAAATCAAACGAGTCGACGGTGTTCGAACAGCCAGGATGACCGCATGTATCTTCAGATGACTGAGCTTTGGTTGTCGATATACCTTGACTGCCCCAGAATCCTCCGCTTGGTTCAGACGGCTGAGAAGGTGCCGAATTGAAAGCGCTGGAAGTTGAAAGACCGAGCGTCTTCAAAACGTGGTCATTGGCAAAGAATTCCTCTGTTTCCCTTTGCGACATGATTCCGTATGAGAGAGCATGAGCCTTTGCCTCTTTAACATCGTCAAATCCACGATTATTCAATCCCATACGACCGATGATACTGTCGTAATTTCGAATCCGACTTGCAGTCATGTTGCCGTCTTTCCATCGCTTTCGACGCCGAGGATTCGATGGCCTTACCTGATTGAATGCAGGGATATTTTGCTGGGATGGCAACGTCGGGTATGGTGATTGAGTAGGTGTGTTTTGCTTCCCTTTCTGCCCGGTTAATTGGACGCGAAGATTACCCATTCGTGCTGAAAGACCACCTGTTGCTACTGTGCTGCCCTTTGCGCCCATCATTAAAGCCACGATTAAACCGAGAGTAGCCAAGATCGCAAAGAAACCAGAACAGCAGTAATACAGGTAAATCTCAGAGGTTGGCGCCTCGAATGAATAACTGGAGGGGTCATCACTCAGGAATGAGATTCGAATATTGGAGCCAATTGGGAATGCAGCTTCAATTTCATCAATACATGACTCACTGCTTTCCATAGAACCTGTTGTGGTGCCCGTGTATTCTTTCTCTATACTATCATCTTCAGTCGCTACATAACGAAATTCAATGTAGGCTGTGCATGTGTAATAATCGGAATAATACTCTTCATAGGTTGTTTCAGCAGTGATTTCTGCATCTGCTGCAATATATTCAGCATCAGATGAGCCCGCCGCTGCGAAGACAAAAAGTGCTGAAAGGAGTGTTGAAATGATGAATATGACAATGCCAAATTTATTCATTTTAACACCGATTGAGTTTGCTGTTGGCGCTGTTCCCATGCGCCAACAGCGAGTGGTTTCATACGCACGTGTGCAGCCGTCATTGCCGAAGCTCCGGTGGGAACAAATACAACTTAGTAAGGCGTCATATAATCATTGGTGATTGAAAACTATTCTCTGCGTACAATTCTCATCGAAGGTTCTTGAGTCCCAGAAGTGTCTTTCTCATCCATCATTATTTCCAAACCCATTCGTTTTGAAAGTTCTAAATGGGCTAAGGACCAAGGCCACTTGCAAGAATCGTTCGTCTCTAGTGCCAGTACATTGACCGGTATTAACTCACTGTCCCAGCCGCTGTTTTCGGTGAGTTGAGCAGAGATACGAATCCAAGCATGGTCTCTTTGTTTCAGTTCATTCGCGAAATGAGTAAAGCCATTTTTCTTAGCCATTTTGGCGAGATATTCACGAGGCATTGCCCGAGGAACCAACATCAGCGTACGCTCCCCATCTGTCCAGAACGCAGTTGAGCCTAATTGGGCATCTTCGCAGAGTTTGAGCGCTTTTTCAACTGCCTTTTCTGGTTCCCCCCAACTGCGTGGCAGCCATTCAATCAAGGCTGAACGATTCTTTGTTCCAGGGACATGCGTGCTCACTTCAATACTGGTTTGTTGTTCCGAAATTACTTCTTCGACTTTCTTTTTCCGAGAGAACAGTGATTTTTTCACCGAGGCATTTTTGGGCATCTTGAGGGATTGCGGATGACGATTGAGTTCATTCATCCATTCCTTGAATGGTC
>DAMU01000055.1 GCA_002499705.1 Euryarchaeota archaeon UBA91 | reverse complement strand
GCCGACCGCCTGTGTATCATAGCCCGATAGTGTAGGGGTCCATCATAACGGGTTTTGGTCCCGTTGACCTCGGTTCAAATCCGAGTCGGGCTACCTCTAACGTGATGATGTCAATTTTCATCTGCGCCGTTCGAACAGTCCCATTCGCCATCGTTAACAAACATCTCTGGTACTGATTCCCCATTGCCACAATCAAACCACCCGTCAGCGACAATATCACCTGTGTCAACAAACACGAAGAGGTACACTAGCCAGAAAATTTGAGGTAAAACAGTTAGAACGAGGGATACAAGAGAAATGATCCAACCGGCCTTTACCATTCCTGCGTCTTTGTGTCCCTCAATATGTTGAATTTGAGAACGACTCATGAAGGCTAAAACGACTGCTGGAATTACGAAGAGAATATTACACAACCCAAAGAGAGGAACCCAAGCACCACCAAGTGCTCCCAAGAGAGCCAGCCCTGCAAAAACAATTGCGACAATAGCAATCGTGTTTGACTCTCCATTTGCCTGGAGTTGAACATATTGCTGGCCCGGCTGGTTTACAATAATTCCAGAATCGACATCATCCATGAAGGAGTCCAATTCATCTTCCACACCCCATTCAAATTCTCCATCGCAATGTGGGCACGCAAATTCGCCAACTGCATCATCATCAAGTTCAATTTCTACTTCGCAATGAGGGCACAGTATTTCGACCATGTGGCTTTTTTTTTAATGTCAACATTTAAAATTATACCCGTTATTTGAAGCATAATCCTCGGGCAGGTTCATCAATCAATTCGCAGTGGGTATGTTAAGTGAGTTATATGGACATCAAGAAAATAGCAGTTCTCGGAGCCGGACAAATGGGGAATGGAATCACACAAGTGGCAGCATGTGCTGGCTATGATGTGACGATGATTGATATTAAGCAAGAGTTCGTCGACCGTGGAATTGCTGCAATAGAGAAATCTCTGGCCAAACTGGTATCGAAAGAACGCATGACTCAAGGTGAATCTGACGCCGCACGCGAACGAATCTCTCTGTCCATTGACCGTTCGGATTGTGCCGACTGTGATTTAGTCGTAGAAGCAGTACCTGAAATACTGGACCTGAAGGTCAGTATTTTTCAAGAATTAGATGAAGTCTGTAAGCCGGAAACTATTCTCGCTTCGAACACATCTTCCATCTCGATTTCGACCATTGCCGAATCGACCAATCGTCCTGATAAGGTGATTGGAATGCATTTCATGAATCCTGTTCCGATCATGAAACTGGTAGAAATCATCAACGGTAAAGACACCAGTGAACAGACCAACAGTGCAGTTCTTCAAGCATCTGAAAAAATGGGTAAGATTCCCCTTTCATGCAACGATTCGCCTGGTTTTGTCTCGAACCGCATCCTTTGTCCTATGCTGAATGAAGCTATTTTGACCTATCAAGAAGGCGTTGCCCAACCTGAAGCAATTGACGGAATCATGAAACTCGGAATGAACCACCCTATTGGTCCGCTTGCACTTACCGACCTTATCGGATTGGATACTGTCTTGCACATCATGAATGTCTTGCATGACGGTATGGGTGACGATAAGTATGCTCCAGCACCGTTGCTCATTCAGATGGTGGAAGAAGGTAAACTCGGACGTAAATCCGGTCAAGGATTCTATACGTATTGAGGGTGTAGGATTGAACCTCAAAGACACGTTACAATTTTGGGCGATTGGCCAATTTATGTCGACGATTGTAACATCTCCAGAGCAACCTATTGCCAATCGAAAGGAGGCAGATAAGCGTCTTGATTTGCTTGGCCGTCTAGCCGTATTTCGGGCGGGGTTATCGGGTCTTCTCTCCGGGTTAATTGTAGTATCAGTTGCTTTATTTCTCAAAGATTGGGAGGGCGCTGCTGGTCTGAGTGGGTGGGGTTTCATTGCCATCATCACTGTTGTGAGCAGCTTAACAACTGCACTTGAACTGGTTTTTCTCTATCGTGATTCTCTTAGCACTGCTGCTCGAATGGCCAAGATTCTCAACATTCCTGACGAGGAACTTTTTCAGGCTGAATTGGAGAATTCTATACCCCACTGGCTTGTCCATGCTGCATTAGGTGCACCAGGATTTCAAGGGACAATGTTTGGTATTGACCCGCTTGCTAAAATCGGCAAGGTGGGGATGATTCTTCGAAAAATTCTCAAAAAATTAAGAATCATCGCCAGTGCGACCGTCTTCAAGATGATTCTTCGTCGAATGTGGGTTCGATTACTTGGGCGTGTTGCTCTGCGAGCATACGTGGAGCTGATTTCTTTGCCGGTTTTTATCTTGCTCAATATGTTCGGAATGAATACGATGATGAATGACATGCGTTCACGGCTAGTTGGCCATGAATTCACTCCAAAATTAGTAAACCATGCTTTTCCAGAAGGTTTAGATGACTTAGAGCCGGGATTACGTAGTGCGTTGCATTCAGGTATTAAGGAACAAATTACCACTGCACGCTTCATTCATCCGAACCAAATTAGAGTGCTGGAACTGCTGGGGGCAAAGGATGAGGAATTGGTGGCTCCTGATGATGGCCAAAAGCGTCGTGCAAATCGCTTTCTTCTTGCGGTTTTCTCAATGTCAGGAAAGAACTCCTCCAGGTGTAAAAAATTGATTCGACGTATTGAACTTGAGTTAGGTACAAACGAGGTCGAACTTGTTCACCAAGAAATCGAGGATGCTATTTATGACCTCACTCCACTGAAACGCGCTTGGACTTAGTGTAGTATCAGTTTATTATTCGTCAATGCGTGGAGAGGTTATGACCTCAGCCAATAATATCTCAATCCGAAGTCAAAGTTTGCTGCTTATCTTCATTTTACTTTCTTCTGGAATGCTTGGTATTCTCCCTGTTCAATCTGCTGAAGCAGATGCTGGACGATCAACGGGTACTGAGACACTTACGGTCGAAGTTCTTGGCGATTATTACGACCGAGGTACGAACATCACCTTAGTCGCCACCTCATCAAACTTGGATACTACAGCAGAGTACATGCTCGAATACACGCTGTGCCGAGCTACGGGTACATGGGATGACGAAATGGAAGTTATGAACATCGAATGCTCAGAATGGTTTGAGCAAGTTTCTGGGACCATTGATTTGGGCTCTGGAAACCTTGTGTCGCTCTCTGCAACATCGATTGCGGATACGGGATGTTGCAATAATGCCAACCCTGCAGACAATTTTGACAACGGAACAATGATGTTTTTGGTGAATCTCACATCTCAAAGCATCACCATAGCTTCTGAATCAACTGAACTCTTTGCCTTAGGAAATCAAGTTGTGAGCATGGGCCTCGGTGTTTCCAACAATGATATTCTCTTGGGAATGGATTATGGCGTTCATGCTTTCTTTGAATTAGAATACTGGAATCTTCATACTCTTCCGTATTCGGTCAATTGCTCCCTCATTGATCAGAACGGAACTGCCATCGATTCGACCGTGAAAATTTGGAATGGTGACTATGAAACTGTAGATCCGTATTTCGATCTTAAAGCAACCGGTGAAGGGATGCATTATCCTCACTGTGATCTGGTTCGAAGTGCAGATGGAACAATAATGGCAAGCCAAACCGGCGCATCTTTTGATGTCATTGACAGTAATTATTCAGGTTTTGAGAAGGTCAGTGGCCAAACAGATGCCGTTTTCTATGAACATAACCAGACTGTATCGCTCACTGTTCCAATGACCTATTTGTATATTGGAGCAGAATATGTCTTGACATACAGCATGTGCTACACTCATGTCTACTACGATCACGATATTGGAGTTTACATAATTGAGTGCGGCTCTGATGTCAATTACGGTCTGCTTGATGACCCAACGACCACAACTGTTGATGAGTCAGAAGTAGTTTCTTTCAGTGGCGAAGTTGTATTCACTCCAACTGCTTCAACACATGTAGAACAACTCACATTCACGCTACCTGCTTGCTGCGGTAAGGAAAAAGCCCAGTTCAACAACAGTGGAATGCTCAGTGTTGACTCTATGGAAAACGAATCTCTTACCTTTGACCTGGAGATCAGCACTCGAAACGTCAGCCTTGATGCTGATATCTCGAATACCTTCATTCTTGGAGGAGAAGTGGTATCCGATCATATCCATTACGCACGCAATAAAATTTTGATTGGCATGAGCTCAGTTACACACAGCCGTTGGACTTTGGACACGATGAACAGTTTCACCCTTTCGTACACAATTCAATGCAGTTTGTTTAACAGTACTGGCGTTGCAGTTGATAATCGAACATCAACATGGAGTCACAACGGTCAGCCAGCCGTTGATGTTGGACTCTATCCTCCAACACCGGGCAATTTCCATACTGAATGCAGTTTAACTCGAGACTTAGATGGCAAGTATATGGGGAGCCAAACAAGTGGGATCATAACCGTTCTCGATGAAAATTATACCGGTAATGAACGCCACTCAGTTATGACCGATTCAATTTTCTATCCTCACAACTCGAGTATTGAGCTGAGTATTCAAACAACAAATATGTATCCAAATACAACGTACACGATTGAATACGACATGTGCAGTGTTGAAACTGAATTTGAAGACGGAATATTTGAAACCGAATGTAAAGGTCAACCCTCGACCTATTCTTACAATATTCCTGCAGAAAACCAAACGCTTCTTTCTGGAAGTCTTGAATTCACGCCAACCAGTTCTTCGTTCACTGAAGTGGCATACATCTCCGTCCCAGAGTGCTGTGGAGATTTTGCCAACAATGTATCTTGGTGGTTTGAAAACTCCTCAGTCGGACTCAAATCCCGCCTCTTCATTCAAGGTGTTCAGTTGAACAGTCCACAGGACGAGAGTAACTACTTCGGTATTGGAGGAAGTGTTGAATCTTCAAAGATGCTTCAATCATCGTTACAACTTTTGCCGAACATGAACCTCTATGTTGACATGCTTTGGATGCTTGACCATCGTAATGAGTTTATTCAATCCTATCAAGAACAATGCAATTTTGTTGATGCATCCAACGATACGATACTTGACTCGACAACGGCGACATGGAGTCATCGACCTGAACAAGTCAATACCATGAATTCGATCTTTTCTCCACCTGGGGAAGGTGATTATTACGTTGAATGTTCATTGACACGTGTGGCAAATTCGGAAGTTATCTCTACACACAGAGGTGAGAATGTCACTGTTCTTCCTCCAATTGGCAGTCAAGATGATGCAACACTCAGTGTCAACACCATGGTGAAGCCTGATGGATGGGCGTTGGTTTTGGTCTCGATGGCTGAACTTGATGCAGGCCAACAGTATTCGATTACATGGGATGTCTTGGATGTGTCTACAGGCAGCACCGGTGCAGTGATGGATTCAGGTGAATACACATGGGTTGAAGGTACCGATTCAACTGAGATGAAGATCCTTGAATTCAATGCACTTGCGGATTCGTCATACGCATGTATTGCGGTTGACTTACTCGCTGCGGATGAAGTTCTCGTGTCGCTAAATGATACCTCTCTATCGTCAAACCTGTGCTGGATTCAAAACTCAGTATCAGATCTTGATTCAGATGGTGTTTATGACAAAAATGACGAATGCTCTGCAACTCCATATGGAAGTATTGTCCAAACGAATGGATGTTCGGATACGGACCTTGATGGCTGGGATGACAGTGTTGAAATCGATTGCAATTCAGATTTCCAAAACCCAACCTCTGTTCCGGTAGATTTTGACCAAGATGGAATTTGTGACCCGTTAGATACCGATGATGACGGCGATGGTTTCACCGATGAAATCGAGTATCTGCGTGGTACGAATCCGTATGACGTGAATGATTTCCCGATCAACCAACTGCCGGTTTGTACTTTCCATTACGCTCTTGAAATCGATGGAATGCCAGCTGCTAACGCCATCAGTGGCGAGGCAGAAGCATCTGTTTTGGTTATCGGTTCATCATCAGTTCCAAACATGGGGACCGGTATTACACCGATTCTAACAGTTCCTTCTGGCAGTTATTTCCTCATTGTCTCGTGTCAAGATTTGGATAATGACCCTGTTACTCTTTCCGTTAACGATGTGGTTGTTGGCCCAGCCCTTGGAGAAGTCACTGCATCTGCATTGATCACACTCTCTGCGGACATCTCAGAATCTGTTGATGCCAATATTACCTGGAGTGATGGGACCAATTCCGCAACCACATTTGTTACAGTGAACCTTGAGAACACCAACACGCCTCCTTCGAATGTTCCGGGCTTTACGGCATTGATTGGTATTCTTTCACTGCTGGCTGCAACCGTTGTTTCACGAAAGTCGATTGATGAATAATCTCACATCAGGTTGTGATGGCTCGATTGAGTCATGATGAAATACCCGCCTCACTGGCCAATGTTATGGCTGGCGGACCGTACATCGTTACAGGTGCATCAAAAGGAATAGGTAGAGAAATTGCACTGCAATTAGCAGCCCAAGGTCATCCAGTTATTGGATTAGCTCGCTCTTCAAATGAGTTGAATGAGATAGGTGGGTTGTTAGCAGAATCTTGCACGGGCTCCTTTTCCATAGCCTGTGACCTGTCACTTCCCGCCGACATCCAGTCTGCAGCAGAAAATATCTGCGAGCAATTTGACTGGATTGCGGGAATCGTACATAACGCAGGTACAATATTCCCCATCAACTCGATGGCGAATTCCGATATGGCTCAATGGACGCATTGTATTCAAGCAAATCTCATCGGTGTTCAAGATTTGACACAGCGGTTAATGCATCTGATGGGCGGGAGTGAACAATCGCGAGTTACCACAATCTCGAGCGGTGCTTCACTTCGTCCTGTTGAATCTTGGTCTGCATACTGTGTTTCGAAAGCAGGTCTCGATATGTGGGCGAAATGTTTGGCTGCTGAAGGGGCTGATGCAAACATCAGTGCTATTTCCATAGCGCCGGGTGTTGTCGATACCGGTATGCAGTCGGATATACGTGCTGCAAACCCAGAGCACTTTCCATCTCATGGA
The DNA here is from genome assembly GCA_002499705.1 of Euryarchaeota archaeon UBA91. Lineage (GTDB taxonomy): Archaea > Thermoplasmatota > Poseidoniia > Poseidoniales > Poseidoniaceae > MGIIa-L1. The sequence goes on along the minus strand of DAMU01000055.1, from coordinate 283 downwards.
GATTTTGTTTCGCTGTATACTGATGGCCATCTTACGCAAAGTAAAGACGTTGCAGAACAATTATCTGACCTGATATTGAATCATTCAATGGAACATTCAGGACAACGATTTGATGTTCGTGAACTGTAATATCAATGAGAAAAAGAGCGAAGGGTGATAAGCCAGCACCTTGACAGCGCAAACAGAGGGATTCTATGCCAGGAACTGACCGTGTTGAAATTCGAACTTTAAAAGTCGGACGCTTTTGCGTTGTCGATGAAGAGGCTTACAAGATTTTGAGTAT
>DAMU01000082.1 GCA_002499705.1 Euryarchaeota archaeon UBA91 | reverse complement strand
CCTTCGATTGTCAGTGATACGGTCGCTGTCGTCAAAGCAGTGAATCCGAATGTTCGCGTTCTTTGTGGTGCAGGTGTCAAAAATGGCGCTGATGTTGCAAAAGCAGTTGAATTGGGGGCAGAGGGCGTTCTGCTTGCAAGCGGTGTCACCAAAGCCAATGATGTTGAAGCGGTTCTTGCAGATTTGACTTCAAGTCTTGCTTGACTGTGAACGGTGTGCAAGTTCCAGAAGTTTTTGTTCTTGTTGAGCACGAAGTAAACCTCCTGATGCTGGACAATGTGACTGGAAAGAACAGGATTTGCACGTCTTTCTTGAGGTTGCTAAGGGTAATAATGCAAGATTGAATTGCCCATAATTGTGCATATTTTCCATTGCGCGGTAATCGCTTTCAAGCAACCGCATTGAATCTTGAAATGTCTGACATGTGGGCTGATACGTTTCAGTGTGCCAGAATCCTTTTCGCCAACCGATGGTGTGTAATCGATAGGACTGTTCTCGTTTTGGAAAACCCTCTTCTTGCTTTGCCCAAAAAACCATCAAGTTAGCTTCCAGTTCATCGATTCCACTTTTTGCAGCACTCTGCATATCAAATCGAACCAAATGCCACTTGTTCTGAATCAAAATAGCCAAATCCGGTGAGGCATAGATGCGTCGATTGTCCTTCGCTACAGAATCAGTTCGGTCCAAAACATACCAGCAAGGGTGTTGTTTGTGAACCAGTTGCTGAATAATCCTGCACCGCCACAGTAAGGTCATACGATGGTTTGCATAGCGCAACAATGCTGCAGAGTCTGTTTGGCTTATTCTGTGATTTGAGTTTTCCAGATTTTTTTGAAGAGCACTTTTGATTTGATGTTCTACCAGCAGTATAGACCACAGTTTTCCTTCGCGAAGGTCTTCAATTCGTTCGATCAGAATTTCTTTCATTGCCCGTAGCATCAAATCCCAAGGTTTTCTACTGCTGAGAATGACTTTCGAAGCGTTCGATTTCGACTGATGGCCGTAGCGCAAGTACCATGCTCTGGGACATTTCAAGAATAAATCTCTTCGCGTTCTACTCCAGTCAATATGTGCCTGCATACTTCGAAGATAGGCGTCAACGCTTGTCAAACAATCGGTTAAATCATACCGATGTTCATCAAAGAGATCAAACTGTTTCCAAATGACCAGAGTGCAATTGGAACGATACACCAGCCAGAATAGCGGGCAAAGAAATCCTCTCCTAAATCACCAAACATGAGTGAGATATTACCGCCTAAAGAGGTGATCGATCGTAGCAGCAAAACTACGGCACCACCAAGAAGAATCATTAACAGTAGGCCAAATATTCCGAAGAAAATTCCGAATATACCACTTAGCATTGTAGCTCCAACTCCTTGAGGGAACAAAGATGGGAATGCCAACCATCCAAACCAACCAAGCCAAATACCAATCAGGACATCTCTTTGCATGTCTTCAACTCCGCGCCAATCACGGAATGCTTCTGGGAAGAATTTATGCATAATTTTCCCTACAAATTCAGCCTCATATGGTGTCCCACGACGAGCGGTCACTATGCTCATTTCGACCATCCAGAGAATCATTGCCATATCGAGCCAGAACAATAGGTTCGATGGAATTGGCGCGAGCGTCGCAATTAAGATTGGGAGATTGACCAGAACAATGCCTGCTCCGCCTGCAGCAATGACAGCTCCCATGTGCATGCCGAATGGAAGTGGCTCCTCAAGCACTTCATATTCCTCGCGAGGTAAAGCAAGGAAAAGCAAGATGAGACCAGGTCCGAAGAAGAGAGAGAAATACGACCAAGAACTCGTGCTGCCTCCAGTGTTGATACTTTCTACAGCACTGACAATTTCTTCAGATGATGCTCCAGGCGCGTTTGAGTAGACAACTCTCATGGTTTTGTCAAGAACAAGAATCGAATCTGCGGTTCCATTTGGTGAACTTTGTGTAAAGGATTCATCGATGTCGACATACGTCATCCATGTCAGGTTGTAATTCGTCTTCATTGCAGCAACGTCAGTCGTGGATGCATCCATTCCTGCAAGAACGTGAATCACGGTAATATCTTCACCGAGTAAGTCAAGCGTTTTATTCAACTCAATGGCTTGTTCTGCCACGTTTTGCGTCCCAGGTAAGGCAATGGCGACTACGAGTGCGTCCTTACCATCAAACAGTTCTGAAACCGTCATTGGTTGCACATTTTCGTCATAGAGTTCTGTGTCAAACATTCGGGCATGATCATCAATCAGTTCATTTGAACCTAAATTTGGCTGACTAATCGCTGTTGGAATGAATAAAAGCATCATCAATACCAGTGCGATGAGAATCGGCAGGGGTGGAAGTTCTCCACCTCGCTCTTGCATAAACATAAAACCGAAAAGAGAAAAAATCGTTGTGAGCGATAAGAAGATGGTTGAACTTGCAAGGCCCTTATCGGTTTTTTCAACTTCAAATCGAATGATACCAAATGCGTGACAATCGCTGTTTAAGTCACCAGATATCGTTTGAATGCACATTTCTAGATTTGCATCTCCGGGCGTTAATGCTGCTAAGCCAGACCATGCCCACACCGTTCTGTTTCCTTCGACAGACCGGTCTATTTTCAATCTCCCAGTAGAGGTTTCCATGATGGAATCTTCATCCTTGACAAACTTCTCGTCGTATTCCAGCGGACCCCAAAGTTCCCACTTTGCAGTTTTAACATCGTCAACACCCCATGGGAATAGGGGTTCAAATTCAATGTGAGCACGGCGTTCAGAATCAACAAAAACACTGGCTTTCGGCTCATAGATTTGACCTTCCATGATGATGCCGCCGCTGTTTTGCTCGAACGCACCCCACTGAACTTGAATGGAACTACCAATACAGTTGTTTTGAGCAGACACAGAGAGAGTAAAAACATCACCTACGCCCATAGAGAGGAATGCTTCAATGCGCTCTCCAGAGAAATTCATGGCAGAATTTGATGTAGCGGTGTCAACGACTTGCGTTACGACTGAATCATAGACTGGAACACCACCTGCATCCACCGAGTAAATCATGGTAAAACTCTTGTCAACACCCCATTGGCGTTCACAGAATTGCGGTCCACCAACACCGTCAATGTAGGCGGACATGAATACGGTCATATTGACAGTTGCATTGATTGGATTTTGCAACGGTTCGCTGCTGATGGTGAATATGGGTACAATTCCTGCACCGTAATTCACTGGATGACTTCCAACCGCATTATCGGTTCGGCCACGTTGTAAGACCGCTTCTTCAACGTTCAAACCTTCGACAAATAATCGTTCCATGGGTTTGATATCCCATTCGACAAAACCGGGTTCGTAGGTCTCGTCTTCAATCGCCTCAACTGCTCCTGTTGCAATGACTCCGATGAGGAGCGCAAGGAGGACAAAGGCGAGGCTACGCTGGCGCATTGTCATCACCACATGGTTTTGGTTCATGAAGGCAGTGGCCCTTTGCGAACGATTTCTTAATCAAGCAAAGAGGTTTGAAGATAAAATAATCCACATTACAAGCATTCCAAAGGTGATAGAAAGGCCGTTGACGCCGCCCTTTGTCAAGTAGCCTCGATTTTCAAATACGGCACCTAAGAGACTGTCCATTTGGCATCCTAGCCAGCCAAGTAATGCTACAAGAGCCGTTTTTTGCACTCCAATCAGGAAACTGTCTCCATCGGTGTTGGTAACAAACCATGCACCTAATGTGAGCACGGAAATCATAAGTGAGCCAACAAATGCTGCTTTTTGTCCAGATGGAGAGAATCCTCCATTTATCCCTGGTTCACACGGTTTCATTGTCGTAATCATGCGGACATTATCATCAAGGCAGCCAATTTCACTTGCAAATGTGTCCGATGAAGCAACTGCAACGGCGGCACCAAACATCCAAATTCCGTTGTACCAATCTTCGGTAATGAAAGCAAATACTGCAACCAGTCCAGGAAGGCCACCGTTGGCAATGACGTTGCCATAGCTTCGATGTCCGTCGTCCGATTCGGACATACCCCTTTCTCTTTTTTCATCAAATCTCCACTTTGTAGCCTTGTGAGATGCCAAGAGAAAACCAAGCAATATCAAAAGCCAAGTCCAGTGACCCATTCCTCCAACGACAAAACCAAGAGCAGTAGCAGCAAGAACGCCAGGGTTATCGAGCATTTTTGCCTTGCGAGAGATAACGACAAGGCCGATCAGGAGTGCTGTTGTCACAATCAAGTTGCCCTGATTGAGACCGCCAGAAAGTACATCCATAGATATTCCTCCAACTCTTAGGGGGAAACTTCTCCTTGAAAGGTGCTTTGCCTATGAAATACGCTATACGGCGTTTCTTCCCCCTCCTTCATGAAAGGGCAGTTGGTAGGATTCTTCGGGTTATTTGCCAAAGAGCGAGGATTAAGAAGAATACCCATCCAAAGACCATAAGAACCTGAAATACCCAAAACACATCATCTGATATGATGCCTACAAGCCATGAAGATCCATTCCAAAAAGCGTGAAATAGCATAGCTAATCCAACTGCATAAAATGGGTTTGTTGGGAGTGAAATCGCCTTCTCTTTCGGGGAGCACAACCATTTTGGAATGTCTATTTTTTGGTTAAACTCAGTCGAGGATTGCTTTACAATTTGGCCAGATGAGTCCATAAGCATCCATGCTTGATCGGTGTGAGGGATGATACTCTCTTGAGCTACGACGTATCCAGGTTGTTGAATCTGTGTCGTTCTGTTGGAGAGGTAATGGCCAATGGCATATCCGGAAATCCCAGTCCAAAGTCCGTGAGCCGGAATTGAACCAATGCCTCGCAGTATGCTGGTAAAAGCGAACGAAAATGCTGCAGCTTCTCCGGCAAAGAAAGCAGTCATAACATACATCGAATTTTCGAGCAGTGCAAATCCTAAACCAACGGTAAAACCGATTTGAAATCCTCGTCTGGGGCTATCGATAAATCGAGCTAAAACAAGAACTGCAGCTGCTTTGCAGATTTCTTCACCGATTGGTGCTGAAAGGAAAAGAATCATGCCAAAACCCAATCCCATTGTATCAGCGGTCTCAATTCCAATTGCATTGAGAAGAATTGGAGAAAGAAAAGAATTAATCAAAATAGCGGGTAGAGTTGAAACCATTCCTGCAATCAGCATCCATTCTGCTAATCGGCGTGTTGTAGGTAAGCCAAAGTAGGCATTTAGCGTCGACCACCATGCAAATACCGGAGTTGAAAATCCAATGACAAAGGCAGGTATGGCAATGAAGGCAAAAAGCAGACCTGTGTAGAGGTTTAGTCCAAACATCATCGGCAACATAAACAGCGTACTGATCAAAACCCCTCCAAAGAATAACAACCAGAGGTGCTTACCGGGAGGCATTTCCAATGGTGCTGTATCCCTGACTAAGTGATGTTCGATGACGATAGGCGTGGGTGATTGAACAGCAGTCTGGGGAGCAATCATGTTGAATGTTAGTCCGAAAGGAGATTCTCTTGCTCGGATAATGTGGGTGAGTTTGGGTCTTCGAAGAAAAGCAAATCCAGCAACGCACGGGATTAAACAAGCTGAGCCAAAAATGGTTAACCACGGATTGGAAGGTCCAATGTCTCCGTCTAGATCGCTATCGAATATTCCTGCGAAGATTGGCACGGATGAGACCTGGACGATAATCAAAACCAGAAATACAAAGCCGAGCATTGAGCGAACGACTTTCCAAGGTGAGGAGGGGTGTGCCAATACCAAACCCGGGGGTGCAGGGGTCAACGGAGTTGTCGGAAGGCCCTGCATGGTGTGAACAGCAAGACCGTTCCCTATCACATTTACCAAGAGGTCCCGCTCAGTTCGCCCATCACTCGTCACTGAGATAAACAGCAGTCGGCTCAAGCACTCATCATTGCGGGATTGGTCCTCTCTTCCCCTACACATCAACCCACCGGAGACATTGAAAGAAAAACACGCCTTGATAACCTCGACTTTTTCCTTTGTGACTATGGGATTAAGAGAATACCTCTTCGCTCCTCGTAAAGATCACCGCGGCTGGTCAACTCCAAGTGAGGCTGCACGCCTTTACTTTCTGATGCTTCTCATCGTCGTTGGATTGTGGTCATGGCCGAAAACCAATGGTAGCATAACGTTGTGGCTCGGTCTGGTTTTCTTTATTTCTACACCTTTACTCACTGTAGGCTGGTGGCTCATTTCTCTGGTAAGTCAGAACACCGAAACTCGGGTACTTGTCGATTCACTGCACCGAATTGACCGCTCGAAAAAACAGTCGATTCATTTGTCTTCAAGGAAGCCATAGCCCCAAGAGTGCGGCGGTGCGAATGTCTCCTTTATCGAACGAGGAGATACCCAACGCAACAAGTTGAGAGGCGAACCTGCCTTGTCGTTTGTACCACTGCCTCGCGCACCACCGAACGGTTGTTGACCGACCACAGCGCCGGTAGGCTTGTCGTTGATGTAGAAGTTACCAGATGAATAGCGTAGCGCCTTCATTGCGGTTAGAATATCTTCGCGCTTGGTGGCAAAAATTGAACCCGTCAATGCATATTCGGATGTTTCATCACACGTCTTGAGCACCGCATCGTATCCATCGTCAGGATAGACGTGAATTGAAAGAACGGGTCCGAAAATTTCCTCGGCCATTGATTCATAGTGGGGGTCAGAACAAATGATTGTTGTCGGTTCAACAAAGTATCCTGTTGTATCGTCATATCCGCCACCAGTCACTATTTCACAACCCGAATCTGCCTTTGCACGGTCAATGTAAGCAGTGATGTTGTCAAAGGATTTCTTATCGATGACAGCAGACATGAAATTGGTAAAATCTCGAGGGTCACCAATGGTAATTTTACCTACTTCAGCGCAATATTCGTCCTTGATGTTGTTCCAAACGCTTTCTGGAATGTAGGCTCGACTGGCCGCACTGCACTTCTGTCCTTGGAACTCAAAAGAACCGCGTAAGAGGGCGACGATTAAAGCAGCCTCATCACAATCTGGGTGAGCGACAATGAAGTCCTTTCCACCTGTTTCTCCGACGACTCTTGGATAGGAGCGATATTTTTCGAGGTTGTTGGCGACATCTCGCCACATGTTTCTAAACACATTTGTTGAACCTGTAAAGTGAATACCTGCAAGCATTGGGTGGGAAAGAACAGTGTCACCAACCATGCTGGCTTTACCAGGAATAAAGTTGATGACGCCAGCAGGAAGCCCAGCATCCATCATCAGCCGCATAAGTAAGTAGTTAGATACATACGAGTTTCGACTCGGTTTCCAGACGCCAGTGTTGCCCATAATGGCCATACTTGAAGGCAGGTTGGCTGCGATACTTGAGAAATTAAATGGCGTAACTGAAAAGACGAATCCCTCCAGAGGTCGAACTTCACTTGAGTTCCACATGCTTGAAGGTGAAACAGGTGGTTGCATGTCTTCGTAAATCTCACGTGCATAGACGGTGTTAAATCTCCAGAAGTCAATCAGTTCACATGCTGAATCAATTTCTGCTTGATGGCATGTTTTGGATTGGTTGAGCATGGTACTGGCATTGATTTGAGCTCGGTAGTCTCCACGCAGCAATTCACTCGCTTTTAGGAAAATAGCGCATCGTGCTTCCCAAGGCATGGTCGACCACATATCATGCGCATCGAGAGATGCTTGAATGGCCTCCTCGACGTTGGCTTTGGTTGCCATGTGAAC
>DAMU01000099.1 GCA_002499705.1 Euryarchaeota archaeon UBA91 | reverse complement strand
CGGTTTGCGCCACTGTGGCTTAGCTGGTATAGCACCTGATTCGTAATCAGGAGGTCGGGAGTTCGAACCTCCCCAGTGGCTCTTATTGATCGACACTTCGTGCAATATTCATGGTGAATGCTTCTGCACTCGCTTCAAGACTTGCAACAGCGGGGAGTGATTTTCCAGCAATGTAATCCAAACAAGCACCACCACCGGTTGAAAGATGGCCCATTTTGTGAGCAAGACCATGCTTTGCTATCAGCGTCGCTGTATGGCCCCCACCGACGACAACATATCCTTTTGATTCGGCACATGCATTCAACATCTCAATGGTTCCAAAAGCAAAATCGGGTACTTCAAACACACCTGCAGGGCCGTTGAGATGGATTGTTCCTGCGGATTTTATTGCGGCTGAAAGATTACGTATGGATTGAATTCCAATATCAAAGAGAGGCGCGTCTATGGGCAGTTCTGAGACAGAGAGGTCGACTCGGTTATCTTCAATATTTGCGGCAACGTCAACAGGAAGGTGAATTTTATCACTAAAATCACTAAGCAATGATTTCGCAGTTTCTACAGTATGGTGCCAGTTTTTACCTATTTCATTGACAAGGAAATCATGGTTAACCGCTCCGATTTTGAACCCTGAGAGTTCCAACAGAAGGTTTGCAACTCCACCAGTAGGCCACAATTCGTCGCAAATATCGTTGCGAAGCATATTATCAGCAACAAGAATTGAATCATCGACTTTGATACCCCCTAAGACGGCAATACACGGTCGAGCAGGGTCATCTAAGGCAAGGTCGAGTTTGACAATTTCATTTTTCATCAATTCACCAGCAACGCATGGAATGAGGTGGGTGAAACCTACTCCGGAAGGAGTGCTTCGGTGCGCACAAGCAAATGCGTCGTAGACAAATACATCTGCGACACTGGCGAGGTTTTGTACAAGTCTGGTTTCAGAATGCACGTTAAAATCACCTTTCGTATTGATTTCTTCATCATACATCCGAACATTGTTCAGCATGAGAATCTCACCACATTCCAGCTTTTCAATTGCATTCATCGCCTTTTCACCGTAAAGGTCGTCAACCCATTTTACTGAACGGCCAAGAAGACGTCCCAATTCGCGAGAATGGCCAAGTGTGGAGGTAAAATCTTTCTTTCCAGGTCGAGATTGGTGAGCAAGCAGAACGACTTTGGCGCTCGTTAACCGATTCAATGTAGGCACTATCGCCCGGATACGACTGAGATCGAGGAAGGATTTGTTCACAGGGTGGAGTGGACAGTTGATGTCAACGCGAACCAAGACTGTCTTCTTGTCAACATTGACATTGTCGAGGGTCAAGACACTCGCCATTAAACATTCCAAGCACCCTCGGCTTTTGATTGCAACGGGTAAAATCCCACATCGGAGATTCACCTCAACTCTTCAACCGCGCGCCTCAACCCTTGGATTGGCGCGAAAGGTGATAAAGCCGTAAAGACCGCTGACAAAAGATGGCACGAGAGGAACCCAAAGAGGATGAATCCCTCAAAGGCCCTCGTCGTCGCGCCAATACCAGCACTTCTGCTTTCGGTGTCTCGAAACGAGAAGGGCATGATGCGTCGGTGTATTACGGAAGCCGTCTTTATGACGGAATCGTCTCAAGTCGAGAGGTTGGCAAGGTCCAGGAACTGCCACCGACGTTGGCCAATACCCTTCAGGTAGGAGATTCTCGAAATTTGGATTTGCCCGATAATTGTGTACACTTAGTGGTCACTTCCCCTCCGTATAACGCCAGTAAGGCTTACGACGAAGACCTTTCATTGAGCGAATATCTCGAATTACTGTATGATGTCTTTGCTGAATGTTACCGAGTCCTTGCGCCAGGTGGACGTATGGTCATCAATGTTGCCAACCTTGGAAGAAAGCCCTACATTCCCCTTTCAAGCCACATTAACATCATGATGAATCAACTTGGTTTTTTGATGCGTGGAGAAATCATATGGGATAAATCCGCCAGTGCAGGTTCGTCATGTGCATGGGGTTCATTTCAAAGTGCAAGCAATCCGTGTTTACGAGATGTTCACGAATATTTGTTAGTTTTCTCAAAGGGTAATTACAAACTTCCGCGAGAGAAAGCAGAACGAACAGAGGGACGAATTGACACCATTCCGCGAGATGATTTCATTCACCACACCAAGTCGATATGGTCATTTCCAACCGAGCGTGCATCACGCGTCAACCACCCAGCCCCTTTCCCTGTCGAACTGCCGAAGCGGTGCATAGAGATGTATTCGTTCGCTGGGGATATTGTACTCGACCCGTTTAATGGATCTGGCTCAACCTGTGTGGCAGCAAAAATGACCGGACGCACGTACATCGGCGTCGACCTTTCGGAGGAATACTGTTCCATTGCTCAAAAACGGATTGATGAAACAGAGGCTTGGATTGAACCCGTTGTTGAAGTTTAAGCGGAGCCGTTTTGAACGGTCGCCGTTAGCCTTCTCATATGACCGGCTGGAATGAAGCAGACCTCGCCGGTCCTGATGGAGAAGACTGGAGAGTTCCAGTTTCTGAATTAGCCGCTCGCCAGCAGCGCTTGGGAGAACTCTTGGCTGAAGCGGGTATCTCCGGCGCCTTTATTCAACATCCTGTGGATTTGTATTATTATGCAGGGGGCCGGCAAAATGCTTCGATGTACATACCTGCCCTGGGTAGCGAAAACTCCCGCAGTGTGCTGTTTGTCCGTCGTTCGCTTCAACGGGCTCGATTTGAAGGAGGTGGCAGCGATTCACCTCATGAGATTCTCCCATTTCCTCGTATGAGTCAACTTGTAGACACGCTCGCTCAACGAGGCGTGACTTCTGCACCAGGACTTCAATTTGGAGAAATCCCTGCTACTTATTCAGAACGTTTTGTCAACGTTTTTTCTGAGTTCGGTGCCTGTCCAGATGTAACTTCCATCATTCATGGTCAGCGCGAGGTAAAGTCCACCTGGGAAATTAAACAGATGGAGGCCGCAGCTGATGTTCAAATTCGAATGTTTGAGGCGGTTGAAGCCGTAGGTGGCGAAGGTGTGAGTGAATTGGAATTGGTTGCGGCTGCGGAAGCCGTTAGTCGCTCTGAGGGCTTTGGTGGTAACGTACACATGCGTCGTTATCCTCTCCA
>DAMU01000045.1:12960-22859 GCA_002499705.1 Euryarchaeota archaeon UBA91 | reverse complement strand
GAGAAGAGCCAGAATGGGAACCGATCCTATGGGGTCTCGGTCACCGAGGCATCGTTCCTGATTCCGACCCTCTGGACCAATGTTTCTATCCTTCACTCATGCACCGAGGTGTTTCGTTCAACAACCGACTGGGTTGGACACGATACTCTCCTGCAGGATTTGGAAAGGATGCGAGTGGCTACATCATGACCCGTCCAAGCACTTGGATTTGGCCTGCAGTCAACGGAAATCGCGAATCTCCTACTGCATTCAACCTCTTGGTTAACTTACCAGACCGCCGTCTCTCGTTTGGTGAAGAAGGAATCACAGACGTTTACATGACTACAGGAAAAACTTCTCTTTACAGTTTGATGGGCATGATGAGTTCAACCACTGTTCGCCAAATGTTTGGAGCGGGCTCAGAGATGGTTCCTCTCGAATTCCACTGTATCGAGCCTGGGTTGGATGAATGGATTGCAAGTGCAAGCGATGAAGACAAGTATGCTCGACTGTTCGAAGTCTGCGCAACTCTTGGATACATGTTGACCGACCCTGGAATTGGCAGTCTCGGAGGCGCAGCAAAACGCCGACGCCTCCTCATTTATCCTCGTGATCAAGGCAACTTGTTGACGTGTGTTAACGCGAGCCAAGTTGCAGACCATGCCTTGAAATCGAATTACGAATCAACCGTGTTTACAAAACTCGACCAAGCAGATTTCATGAATCGCGTTACCCGCCGATTCAAAGCATATGCTGACCTGGTTGCAGCAAGTGAAGTTGCTCAAGGTTCTCGCTGGATTAGCCAAGCTGATTTCCATGATGGTGAGAAAAAGCAAATTGGACCAAATGTCCATTCCATTCTTTCCGTTCGCGGCTATGATGTAATGAGCATGGACGAATATATCCAAACGTTCAATGACATTTCTGCGGCTCCTGACCGATTGATGCGCCGTTGCATCCAATCTATTGCTACCAATGCCCTGAAAACGATTTATCCGCTATCAGATCTCGGGGAATCGGGCGACCCCGCTCCTTACGACCATATTTTTGGATCGAAAGATGGAAATCCACTGGTATACTACACTGACATCCGATTTTTGGTTCCAACATCTATTGACAAGATGCGCACCATGACCGGTTCCCGCGGTGCCGACCGTGGGCGCATGCGTGAAGCGTATGAAGCCATGACAAACGCCGACCCAATGACCAGCTTATCGATTCAAGACGTCTGCTTACCATTCCTTGCAGACCTCGGAGAGGATTCCTGGCAAACAGGCACTGGTCTTAGCGAAGACGAAATCATCGTTGAAGTGACTATGGCAGTTAACCCAGCACGTGTTTGGCGTGCATTACTTGATCCAACGACCAAGAACGTATTCGACTTGCCCAAGGGCAAGAAAGGAACAGCTGCAAACCTCTGGGGCGACATTTTCATTGAAAACGAAGTCCTGCATCAACGCATGGAGCGAGACGGCCTTGGCCATTACCTCCGATTGTTGAAACTTGGTTTCCATTGGGCAAATGATGAGGCAAGAAAAAAGCACGGCCTTGATTGAGTTCACTTTCTCTTGAAAGGAGGGCGAAGCGTGACAAACACGATCAACATCTCCGAAGTGTTGTTTTCACTGCAAGATAAGATGACTGTTGGAGGGTCCATCTCCGCTGATCAACGTTCTTTCTATACGACTTTTCGCAGAAAACTGGAAGACGCCCCCGGAGGCAGAAGTCCGGCCGACATTCTTGAATTATTGAATGAAACCCGTATCGAATCTGAAGGAAAATTCTCTGATGGGGAATTTGACGAATTCGCCGCCGCTGTTCTTTCCAAAATCGAACATGTTGAGCACGTTGAGCATGTTAAAGAAAGTGATATTCAACCGGAAGCCGAATCTATGGCCGAGTTCGAACCTGCTCCAGCCGAAGAAGCATCACCGATACAGAACAATCCCCCGCCAAAGGGAATATTGTCTCGCTTTCAATCGTTGAGCGTTGGAGTATTGGCCATTATAGGCGCTGCAACCGTTCTTTCCTTCGTCATGTTTTACTTGACTCTGTAACCCTCTCCAGATTTAGTTTTGTAATTTGTAATTGGATAGGGGCAAAGAAAGGGTTCATCTATACGCTTCACGGCCGCATAAACGATGGCTCAACCCAATGACGGCTCAGGGCGCGCACCTGTTGCGATTGTTCGGCCGACCACTTCAGTTACAAGTGGTCCTGCGGTCACGCAAAAACTGGTCAATGCATCCGTTGCTTTTGGCAATTTACTCAAGGGCACATTCGGTCCAAATGGGCTTGACAAAATGATGTATAAGACCAGTGGAGAGACGGCAGTAACAAACGATGGTGCAAAGATTGTGGCCGAACTCTTGGTAAAACATCCAGCGGCCAAAGCTTTCGTTCAATTAGCCGAATCTCAAGAAAATGCATGCGGGGATGGTGTCACAGGTTGCCTTATTTTAGCCAGTGAATTAATGCGTGAGGCTGGACGGCTTTTGGAAAAAGGCCTTCATCCGCTGCTTGTTGTCAAGGGGTATCAAGCAGCGCTAGAAACAACATTGAATGTTCTTGATGAACGGGTTGTTCGAATTTCACCAATCGATGTCGAGCGCCTTATTCTTGTAGCGAGAACGGCCATGACAGGTACTTCGGCAGAATCCGGTAGCGAACATCTTGCTCGATGCATTGTTGAGGCTGCACAGACCGTATCAGGAGAGAGCGACGGCGTGCTTCATGTCCGAACCCAAGACGTCCGAATGACCAAACGTGGTGTTGGGACAATATCCGACACCTCGCTTTTGCAGGGGCTTGTGCTTGAACGACGCTTCGAACTTGACCGGATGCCCCGTCATCTTCCATCAGGAAAAATAGCAGTCTTGTCTTGCCCAATTGCTCTTGAGCAAAGCAGCAGGGATGCAGAAATCGAAATTTCATCTCCCGACCAGTGGGTTGCTTTCATGGAAGCCGAGGAAGCACTTCTTGAGCAGAAGGCAACGCAAGTTCTCAGCAGTGGTGCCTCCATCGTCATCTGTGCTGAAGAGATTGACCCAAGAGCTCTTCACCGATTTGTCGATGCTGGACTTTTCGCCCTTGGAGGCCTTGAACGGTCTGGCGCTGAAGACATCGCTAAGGCGTCAGGTGCTCAAATGCTTGACCATTTAGATGATCTTTCACCATCCTCTTTAGGTACTTTTGAATCGATGAGCGTCGAGGTTTTCGAAGGCGATGACGCTCGCAGAGAACGCCTCCATCTTGACATCGGTTCGAACGCACATCTTGCAACAGTGGATGTTGGTGGAGGAGATGGCGTTGCTACAGAGGAGATAATTCGCGGCCTGTATGATGCACTGTGCTCTGTAACCAGTGCGATGGAGACCGGCGAGGTTTTGTTAGGTGGAGGCAGCCTTCACATGGCAGCAAGCCTCGCAGTCAAGGACGCAGCCGAGCAACACGCTGGCAGAGAACGCCTTGCGATGGAAGCGTTTGCACGAGCTCTTGAGAGCATCCCTTCAAGTTTAATCTCAAATTCCGGGAACGACCAACTTGATTGTTTGTTGGAACTCCGTTCAAAGCACCGTCAAGGTCATGCTGAATACGGCGTTTCTGTCACGGGAGCCTGTCAACCCATTGAACAGGCGTGGGCGAGCGCCGAAACACTTGCACATGCCATAGAAGCAGCATGCGATACAGCATGTGGCTTGTTACGTGTCGACCAAGTCATCTCTGCGCGCGGTGATTGAGCCCTAATGGCCAATTTTCCTCGTCGCTATGTTCAATATCATCGGACCAATGCATTCGATAACGGGAATCACCGATGAGCGTAACCTCACATCCTCAACCCCGTGCTTTGCTTAGCGTTTACGACAAAACAGGAATCGTTGAATTTGCAACTTCCTTGTCTCAAAACGGCTTCCAACTTGTCTCAACCGGAGGCACTGCTCGCACTTTGCGAGCAGCAGGTTTGGAAGTGATTGGCGTCTCAGATGTTACGGGCCATCCAGAAATTTTTGACGGGCGCGTTAAATCACTTCATCCGGCAATACACGGTCCACTCCTTGCTCGACTTGAGTCTGAAGAAGACAAAAAAGGACTTTCAGAACTCGGCTATCCACCAATCCAAATTGTAGCCTGCAACCTCTATCCGTTTTCTGCAGCAGCGGCACAAAAACCTCCGCTTGAAGACCCTGCCTTATTGGAAATGATCGACATCGGTGGCCCGACAATGGTGCGAGCCTCAGCGAAAAATCATCGCAACATTATCATTGCATGCAACCCTTCCCGTTATGATGAAATTATTGCAGAACTTGAATCAGTATCCGATGCTCAATCGATTGGCATGGAGTTACGTCGCAGCCTCGCTCTTGATGCTTTTGAACACACTGCAGCCTATGATTCAGCAATTGCAGATGAACTGCATGCTCGTTGGGTTGGGCGTCCAGAATGGAGTGATGAAACTTCAGTTCAAACCTCACGACTTCCCGCTACCCTTCTTGCATCTGCAGTCAAAACGCATTCACTGCGGTATGGCGAGAACAGCCACCAAGCGGCTGCCTTGTATACCGACCCACGTGAATTCGGCAATCACACCACTCTTGTAACTGCACACGTTGAAGGCGAGAAAGACATGTCGTACAACAATTATTCAGATGCAGATGCAACCCTTCGCCTCTGTCGGGCTCTTTCAACTGATGAATGGCCAAATACACCTCACGCATGTGTAATTGTCAAGCACAATAATCCATGCGGTGCAGCGCTTGGAGCGACCCAAAAGGAAGCATACGTTGCGGCGCTGGCAAGCGACCCTGAATCCGCTTTTGGCTCGATCATTTGCTTCAATGAACCACTTGAAGCTGATACTGCCAAAGCAATGGAAGGGCTGTTCATTGAGGTATTGATGGCTCCAGCTTACAGCGATGAAGCAAAAGAAATCGTTATGCTCAAGAAAAACCGACGCATTCTTACCATCGATTCGCCGAACAATCGACTTGCTTCCCTTGAGCGAATTCTCGTCCGTAAGCCAATCGAAGGCGGCTGGCTTGTGCAAACCGAAGAAGCACCTGTAATCGATTGGGAGAAAGCCAAAGTCGTCACGAAAAAATCTCCAAGTGAAGAGGAAATTGCGAGTATGAAATTCGCCGTAAGAATTTGTGAGCAGGTGAAGTCAAACGCCATTGTCATGGTTCAAGGAACAGCGACAGTTGGTATTGGCCCGGGGCAAACAAGTCGAGTTGAAGCCGTTCGTATTGCAGCACGTAGAGCAGGAGAACGGGCCAAGGGATGCGTGCTCGCCTCCGATGCATTCTTCCCATTCAAAGATGGACTGGAACAAGCAGCAGAATCAGGGGCTTCATCGATTGTTCAGCCAGGTGGCTCAATTCGTGACCAAGAAGTCATCGATGCAGCAGACGAACTTGGTGTTTCAATGCTATTCACGGGGCATCGATTGTTCCGTCATTGATAGAAACAAGGTAAGAAATTGCGATTGTTTAAGACGAGGGGTGCAAGGCTACAATCATGGGCCATCTGCAAGACCTCAACATTTCATATTTGAAACACCTCACTCAGGCTTGGAAAATGGCTTTCTGGTTCGGCCTTGGTAGTCTTCGCCTTATCATTCATGGAATTTTACCAGATGTCGACATTCAAGCTGGTCAATCAACCGTTCACAAATATACGGGCGTCCCTGCTGAAGATTAAATGAAAGCAGGCTTTTCACCATTTGAATTTTTTTAAAAACCTCATGATAAGAGCTTCACTAGTGATGGTCTAAATTTTCCGAAGGGCTCAAGTTGTTTGCATAATAGCCCCCAATATGACAGAGGGCCCCGGTCCATTGCGCAAAGCAACCCCCTCGGACCCGATTCGATGTGCTGTATTCATTTCCGGCTCAGGCTCGGGCATGGAATCTATGATTCGTTACCAGCAAGAATTTCCTGAATGTGCTCATAAAACAGTGCTGGTTCTTTCCGATAAATCTGATGCAGCGGGGCTTGAAAAGGCTTCGAACCTTGGCATTAAATCGGCATGTATTCCGCTGCCACCGATGCGTTCAAACAAAAACGAACGTCGCCTTGAGCATGAGCAACTCATACACCCAATTTTATTAGAACACAATGTTGAACTGATTCTTCTTAGCGGCTACATGCGTCTCTTATCGCCGCAATTTGTCCAACAATGGAGCCCTCGAATCATCAACATCCATCCTTCTCTTTTACCTGCTTTCCCGGGCGCGCATGCACATCGCGATGTGTTAGCGGCAAACGTCAAGGTTTCAGGCTGCACCGTTCATTATGTTGATGCAGGAATGGATTCGGGCGAGATACTGGGTCAGCGACGTGTTCCAGTTTTCCCCAGCGATAATGAAGCAACTCTTTCTGAGCGGGTTAAAATCGAAGAACACCTTCTGTATCCTCGAATCATCGATCGAATTGTGAAGTAATCTCAATCCACTGGCGTATTGAAATTTTTCATCTGCCTTGTGAGCTTGCCTGCATCGAGGTCCTGCAGGTTTGAAAACAGTGAAGACACGTCTCTACCCGAGAGAATGGGTGTCCATTTACCCGGGCAGTGAGCCAGTAGTGGTTGGCGCTTTCCATGTTCATCGAATGGAACGCCACCATCACAGTCGAGCAAAAATTCAAGGCCACTTCGCTGTAATTGGAAAGCGTCACAAGGAATCAGTTGAATCGCCCCCTCAATTTTTCCAAAAGCCCATTCGAGAACTTCACGTAAAGAAGTACATTGGGGCGGGTCTGGCCAAACTTCCCCCTCAAACAACGGTATACGATTATCATCACCACACAAGGTGATAATTCGTTCAACCTCAGCATCAAGCGCAAGAGCACGTAAATGCGCCACTCCCCCGTCCATCAACGCTTTATCCTGGCCCATCCGGTCGCTTTTGCCACCTGCAAGTATGAGCACAGTAACCATATTGCCGCCTCATTTGAGGGTTTCAAGACCATCGAGGGCCGATTCGAGTTCTGAGAGGAGCCCCCGTACACGGTCGAGGAGTGCCTTTCGCTCTCTGCTTGAGCGAGCCTCAGGCAACCATTCCAACAAGCGTCGAACATCTTGAGCATCTCGCGTAACTGTCCACTGCAGTACAGATTCCAGCACGGGGTCATCGGTCGGTAGAAAACGTTCACTCATACTCACACGGTATCCGAACAAGGGCTTCAATTCTCCGATGTAAGCAGACGGTTGCGAATCCTTTCGAACAGTTCGCCTCCAGCAGGGGCGGTAACAATCAGTGTTCGAACATCACTCAAATCCTCTTTTCTGAGCGAGAGGAACAAGACTGCAACCTGGTGCCAGAGTTCACTTTGTCCAGCCATGGCAATTAACCATGCATCATCAGGTATCTCATGCCCCCCTCTCAGTAATTCTTCACCGATCTCAAGCAATGCTCCCAACGGTTCCCGCTCCCCTAGGAGATGAATAAAAGCCATCCATGGGGATTCTCCCAAGTCTTCTTCAGACATGTTCGCAAGCAACAAACCAGCCAACACAAGGTCTTCTTGCCCATGCCTTTTCCAAAGCGCAGGAATTAATTTGGCGATGCGGCGAGGCTTCTCTTCACCACTGGTGAGTATCCAAGATGCAATGTCTCTCATTTCTGGATTCGGGCAGCCATAGTGGAATGAATAGCCGCCAGCATTCGCCAACAGGTCGGTCGAAGGTTTTGCCATCATGCCGGGAACTCCGGCCGCATATGCGCCTCTCAAGAATTTCAACATCTTGCGTTGTGAGCGAATCAACTTAGGATTTGGCTCTCCAAGGTAAAGGGCTACCTTTTCATTCACTGCGGCCACCATCGGTTGTCTTTTTTCGCACGGTATCAAAGATATCGCCGACCAGACCTACCGAGTCGCGCAGGGTGTGAAGCATTTTGTCGACCACGCCAGGGTCTTCGAATTTTTCTTTGACGATTTCACGCAATTGTGTTTCAATTGCAAGGTGTTCATCATCGCCGATTTCAAAAAGTGAACGCAGATGCGCAAGAACGCGGAATTCGTCTCGGGAAAGAGAGGCGTTTACAATCGCAACTTCGAACACTTTTGTGTAGATTTCTCGGGCCTCATCCATTGAAACTAGTTCGCCCGGGTCTGAATCTTCTTTGTTCTGAATCGCTTTGTAGATTTCAGCAGGTTGATCTTCAGTCAATCCTAAAGCACTGCCTAATTTGATAGTGAGCCTTTTTTCTTCACGAGTTAGCCTACCATCGGCAAGCATAACTTCTACGGTGCTGCGAAATACATCCAAGTTCCGAGATGTCGAGGTCGTCACGCGTAAGCCCAGCGCGCTTCTCTTCTTGAAACTCTTGTATAGAAAAGAAACAATTTTCCCCGGATAACCATAAGAGGATTCAAAAGGAGTCGACAGGTCGGATAGACATCCACCTCCCTTTCACGCATTGTGAATTTGTTCACAATTGCAGCAATTGAGCGATGGGCTCCGGCCCATCATCCTTGGAATGGGATGTCGATAGAAGGAGAAATAAAAATGGCTCGAAAACACAACTCAGGTGGTCGCTCAGGCGGCTCAAAGCAAGGCAAGGCAATGAAATATCAGATCCGCGCCGATATTAAAGTAAATGGAACCGTTCAACGAAAGGACATTATTGGTGCAATCATGGGCCAAACAGAAGGTCTTCTCGGTGATGAACTTGAACTACGCAAATTGCAACGTACAGCCCGCATTGGTCACGTTGACGTAGAGATTGAATCCAAAGGCGGAAAGGTGCACGGACTTATCTTGATTCCAAGCAGCCTTGACAACGTTGAAACTGCAATCATTGCATCTTCACTCGAAACTATTGACCGAATCGGACCATGCAACGCAAAGATTTCAGTTGTAGAAATCCAAGACATCCGTGCTACAAAGCGCACAGCTGTTGTCGACCGTGCAAAAGAACTGTTGCTGAACCTCGTCAATTCCGGCGAAGCAGCATCCAAGACCATTATCGAAGAAGTACGCTCTGTTATGACAACAGGCACTGCGACAAGTTACCACGGGCTCACCTGTGGGCCGAATGTCGAATCTTCGTCTTCACTGATTATTGTTGAAGGCCGAAACGATGTTCGAAATTTGCTGAATTGCGGCGTTAAAAATGCAATCAGTGCTGATGGTGCTGGGACAATGAAACAAGAACTCATCGATCTTGCCAATGGTAAAGAAACGGTCGTTCTTGCTATTGACGGTGACCGTGGCGGCGAGATGTTATTCAGCCAATTGGTGGAGACCATGAAGGTTGATTTCGTTGCACAAGCTCCTGTTGGACAAGAATGGGAATTACTGCCTCAAAAGACAGTTACAAAGTGCCTTTCAATGAAAGTCGAAGCGAAGAAGTTCGCCCACACTCTTGGTAAGAAGCAAGCAGCAGATGATGAAAAAGCCGGCGTTCCAGACAAGAATTGGGCTGACGATATGGAAGAAGTTTACGAATCCGCTGAAGCCCCTGCCGAAGTTCAAGAGATGTTTGACCATCTTGATGCTCTTGACAAGAACAAAGCTGTTCTTGTCATGGTTGATGGAACTGTTTCAGAACCTGTTGGACCGTCTACACTTTCAAAGGTTGCAGGAAGCGCTGACGGCGCGGTTGCGATTGTTTTCAACGGCCCGGTCAGCGAGCGAACCCTCGAGATTGCTTCTGAATCCGCTATTGAAACCGTTATTGGTACGAAAGCCGGCAAAGGGTATGCTGAACGTGAAGGCGTCAAGTCTTGGTTAGCAGAACTTCACCGCTGAAGACGACTACCTTCATCTATTGCCTCAACTCTCGTCTAAGTATGGGCGAAGGCGAAAGCACTGAATGGCCAGATGATGATACTGACCCATTCGGTACTTCTGATGAGGAACCTGCTCCTGAAGAGGAAGCGCCCGAAACCCAAGAGGTTGAACAAGAACCTCAACAAGAA
>DAMU01000045.1:0-12652 GCA_002499705.1 Euryarchaeota archaeon UBA91 | reverse complement strand
AACAAGAACCTCAACAAGAAACCCTCGACGAGCAAGTTTTGGAAAAAACAGATGACGAAACACCTCTTGTTGTTCCAGAACAGGAAGGGTGGAAACTCCCGATTCGAGCAGCGCCACTGCTGCGCCAATTCCATGATGAAACAGTGACTGAGTATCCGCTGCAACAATCTGCCGATGGGAGAAAAACCACGTCACTTGTTGTTGACGACGACCTCCTTCGGATCATCGAGTCCCGGCTTGATGATGACGGTCAGCGAAGATTGAAAGTTTCACTTTCGATGAAAAGAGAAATCACTGGATTCAAACATCAACACAATGAATTGATGCATAAACACCAGTTCCTTTGGCTCAGCTCAGCTCTTTTGGGGACGCTGTTCCTTCTTTCATCAATCACCGTCTTCAACTTTTTTGGCGTTCTTCTAGTTGCTGCTGGCGTTTGGAATTGGTCTTCAATGCACCTTGAAACGCATCATCTTGAGTTTACGAATGCGGGAGGGACACTCTCTCATACTCTGCGCGGATATGGCACAAATCGACCTTTTTTCCGAGCAAGTATGGCTTTACTTGGTTCTGAAATGGCTGGATTATTGAGAAATGGTGAACTAAAGACCGAAGCCCTCGAACAATTCCACGCTGCACTTGCAGCGCCCGCTCCGAAAATAACACCTCCGCCTGTCCAGGTAGAACAACCTCCAGCGCCAATGCAAATTCCAACCCCTCCACAATCGATACCGGTGGAACCCGTGGCGATTCCAGCGCCCCCTCAAGCAATTCCACTAGAAGCGAAGCCAATGGCCGGCCCACCCACTGCTCCTCCAACAACGCCCCTCCCAGCACCAATAGCACCACCGCCCGTAGCAGCACCTGTCATACCTGCAGCACCCCTGCCTCCTCCACCGGCCCTTGTTCCCCCTGCGCCAGCATCGCCACTGCCCCCGCCCCCTCCGCTGAATGCCCCGGGTGGAATGCCACTCCCTCCTCCTCTTGGCTTACCTGATGGCCCAATCCCTCTGGATGCACCTCTTCCAAATGCCCCTGAGATTGCCGTGAAAGCATCGCCGGTTGAAGACACACTGAGTGAAGAAGAGCAGAGTGATTTACTCAACGAACTCTCTTGATTACGCAATTATTCCTCCCGCTGAGGGGAGGTTCATGAGCGCAAGAAGTTGTTTGACTTCATATTCGAGTTGTTCAGTGTCGCTCGAATCTGGCAATTCATAATCATCTTTTTCGAGTGGTAGAGGGAATCCTGGCCCGGGGATTCGTCGTAGTGCTTTGCCTAAGTTGAGGGCATCTTCGAGAAACGCATCCGATGAACCTGAGTGGCGATTTTCAAGTCGAGCGCGCATCCAGCGCTTCATTGGTTTGAGGTTACCGCCAATTTTTGCTAATAATTCTGAGTGGGATACATCAGAAGGTTTGTTTTGAGGTAACAATCGAAGTGCTAAACGCAGTATTCTGTCCACGCGGGTATCACGAGGTGAGACGCCAACATGGTTTGCCAATTGACGTCGAACATTCGGCATTGCATCCGCTCCGTTCATCGATACATCATCTGCCACACCACTCATATTTATCGCTTCAAGGAATTGTATAACATTGGTGTAGACGATTGGCTCTGTAATATGCTTCACGGTCTCAATTTCTTTTGGAATTCTTTCTGTTGCTGAAATTTCAACACGGACCTCTTGCTTCGGCTGCTCTTTTTCAACAACTTCTTCTTCACTTTGAGTAATTTCTACGGACGCATTCTCTTCAACATCCACTGCTTCAATATCGGGTTCAGGATCTGGAGTTTCAGGTTCCATCGCTTCAAGAATCGCTTCATGTGCATCTTCTAGAGCGTCTTTTGGAATCATTGTTTGTCGCTCAAAACTCTCAGGGACGGGGACGAGCGTTTGTCGAATTGGGGCTGGCTTCCATGCTTCAAAAGTAAACGATTCGTCTTCGCTCTTTTTAGTTGCAAGGTGCTTGATGAGAAGGGGTATTTTTTCTGAAAGAGGGCCAAGCTGCGTAGGGTCTTTCAATTGTTCTTGAACTTCAAGCGCTAACTCTACATCCCTCTCCCATGGAAGAGGGCTTAATCTTCGAACAAGTTGTGAATAAGATGCGACATGTGGCCGGAACGCATTGATTTTTTGAGCGGTTGTGACAACGTCACTTTCGACTTCTCGCAATAATTGATGAACGCTCCATCCAACGGATTCTAAACCAAGTAACTCTTGCTGAATGCGCATTTTCAAGCGAGCATGAATATCACCTGCAACGATAGAGTTTCCATCCGTTGTTGATGATAACGAGGTTCCAAACCGGCGAAGGAGCCCAATCTCGTCTTCATATTCTTGGAGACTTAAACTCGCAGTCGGCAACGATTCATCTGCTTTTCCTTGTGCTACCAATTCGCGCCAATCTTGATCCAACATGATGCGGTGTCTTGCTCCACGCTTGGCATATGTTTCAATCAATTCTCGGGTGTTTTGCAACACATCCATATCGACATCAAGCTCTTTCAAAACTTCAATCCGCGCATCAATTTCTTCACTTCCCTCAAAGGATGTATCGAGGCTGAGTAAATTATCGATGCAACCAAGCCTTTCTTCAAAACGATGTTCGTTCTTTTTCAACTGCTGCAATGCACTCCGAGGGTCTCTCAAGATTTCATCACTCCAGTCACCCATGACAATCCCCCTTCCTTCATAGTGTTCAATGATCATCATCGCTTCCAATTCATACTGTTTCCATTGTTGGTCAAGATGGTCGACATGGTCGATGAACTGTTCAGTATTTTCGAGGACTCCAGCATATTGTGCCCCGGGAAGCGCACCGTCATTCCAAACCGCTGTGATTTGATTCCAACGCTCAAGGGCATTCATGTGAATTTGTATTGAGGCTTCTATCTCCGGCAGATTTGTCTCCCATTCAAGCAGTTCAATCGGGCGGATACTGTCCGCATGAGGGAATTGGATTCCCTTTTCCCTCCAGCGATTCAATAAATCGTTTATATTCGCTAATCGCTGGTGAAGATTATCTGCAATAGCGTCCATTTGTAAACGGAAATTTCTCAGTTCAGCATGCGAGGTTTGATGGATTAATTCACGCCTTCTCTCCTCATGATGGGCGGCTAATTCTGGATCAAAAAGAGCAATCTGTTCAGCGATGAGGAGCCGCAACTCTTCATGTAAATCATGGAGGTCGTGAAGCTGAGCAATCCAGTCAAGGGCGTCAATAATCGGCATATTTTCGAGTTCGCCGACGTCAAAACCTGCTTCAACAAGCGTAGTCCCAGCATTTGAAATTGCAGTTCTTTGCCTTGCCTCATCACTCTCAAGTGTTGAAAGCGCTTCGTCGATTTCAACTGAAGCGTCGGGATTCGAAAGAAGTGGAGAAAGAATGAGCGTCGATGGCAATGAGGAGATATCTAAAGCATCGAATCGCGCCATGAAGGAAGCGTATTCTCCTTCCTTGCCAGCATCTTGCCAATCGCTAAGAGCGCTATGGAGAATCAATTCCCAAGGCCGCCAATCCTTCGCCCACTCACGGTATTCTTCAAGGATACGTTCGGCATTCATTGGGTCGCGCAGTTCTTCCTCCCAAAGTTCACTTTGTTCAAGGGAGCGTTGAGAAGCAGCATCGCCCAAGTAACCAGTTCGTTCAAGGAGTTCTTGAGACAATTCAACTGCGAAATCGACATAGAGCCATCGCTCCGTTACCAGTTCTTCATTCTCGGAGAGAAAATCTTCTATGGAAACAATGTTCCAGCCTTCATGCTCTAAGTCCATCAAACGCTCATGATACCAAGGGCGATTTTCATCGTCTTCGTTATCATCCATTCTTCGACCCCAATCACCCAAGATGCCCGAGAGCCTTTCAATGTGAGCGAAGAAACACTGTATCTGGTAGGTTTTTTGAACCCTTTTTCGCTTAACCACAGCAAAAAACAGACGCATTTCGGTAAATCCGCCGGGGTGTGTAAAACCGCCCCGAAGGCATCAATTCCTCCGCAGACCATAAAGGGGCAAAGTTCGGGTGAGCCTCAATGGACCCCGTAACTGCCGTATTTGGACTCGCTTGTATTGGCGCTGGTGGAGGCGCTGGTTTCTGGCTTCGTAAGGCCGATGCTCGCCTTCAAACCCTCTCCGAAACCGCAGTTGTTCTTCAGGAAGGACAAGCCGCTCATTTTTCACATTTGAATATGGAAGTCAGTACTCTGCAGAAGCAGCTTTCTGAGATGACAGGAATGGTTGAGGCTCTTCGAGCGACACATCCTGAAATCGATGGAGCGCTTCTTGTTCATTCGGTTATCAGCCAGTATGAGAGTGCGACACATGTGGGGCAAGGAGCCTCTCATCTCGAAGCATTAGAAGCACTTGAAACCCTCATCTCACCGCTTTCAACCGAATCAGAAATCGGTGCAGAAAGTTTACTTTCTTCAGCATCAGAGAGTTTGCTTTCTCGACTTTTAGACGTGTTTCAATCCAGACAAATTCATGCAGAAACATTGGGTTTGAATCCAGTAGCAGCACACCGTCTTGGGCATGCTTGCTTGTTACTCCGACGATATGACTGGGCAGAATCATGTCTTGGAATTGCTTACCGTTCCTCTCCAGGAAATCAAAATATTCTCGAAGCACTGGAGCACATTGCATTGCTTCGTGGCGATGAAGAACTCCGCAGGCATTGGCTTGAAGCACGTATGACAGTAAATCCCGATCAACCAGAATTACTGCGTGCTCACGCCCATTTACTCGCCAAACTCGGTGATGCAGAAGCCGAAAGAGATGTTCGCCGGCTTGAGGCACTGGGCGTTGATACAGCTGCCGACCGTTCCCTTCTATCGGGCCTCCGGGCCCGAGCAGGTTCTCGTTCAGAAGCGCTTGAAGCCATTGAATTGGCCTTGGCGGATGACCCTGAACGTTCTGATGACTGGTATAGCTATGCTCAATTATTGTATGATGATGGAGAACATGGTAAAGCCCAACAGGCGGTTGAACGATGCTTGGACATCGACCGTCAAAATGGCGATGCTTGGGGTCTACTTGCGAAATTACTCGCTCCAATGGCGAACCGTTTGGAAGAGGCGCTCAAAGCAGCAATTCACGCCGTCGCTCTTGATGCTGGTGGCACGGAACTGGTTTTCTTGAAATCTGATTTATTGTTGGCCAGTGGAAAACTCACTGAATCACAAGAAGCACTTGACAGGGCATTGCTCGAAAGCCCAGACAATGCAGAATTGCGAGCACGAATGGCAAGCCGCAAGTTGTTGAACGGTGCTATTTCAGAGGCTCAAACCCTCCTTGATGAAACACCTCTTGGCATTGACCATGCCCTCCTCCACGTCATCGAAGGTCGATTGCACCTCGCTCGTGCAGACCGGGGTCGTGATGGAACGGGCGAGACGGATGCTACCCTGCTTGCCGAAGCCGTTACCGCATTCAATGATGGATTGCGTCTCGACCGAGAATGCGGCGTCGCTTGGCTTGGTCTTGCCCGAACCAAGCGCCTGCTTGGTGATTTACCAGGTGCAGAAGAAGATATTTCTCGAGCCTTACGCCTCTTGCCAGAAGAAGACCCTTCAGCCTCTTCAGAGGCAGCTCTCCTCGCTTTGGATTTGAATGACATCTCCGCAGCAACGAAGCATATCGAAGCCGCTGCGATTCATGGCGATTCAGCCACTGTCAGTTATGTTCGTGGAAACATAGCGGCACGAACCGGACACCTCGATAAGGCACTCATGCAATTTGATGAGGCACTCGCTTCTGACCCATCGCACATCCGTGCCCGTCTTAACCGATGCAGCGCTTTGATGGCAATGGGAGAAGGTAGAAAAGTTCTGGATGATGCTGAAATCCTGCTTGACCTTGCACCCTCGCTCACTCTTGCACGCCTCCGTCGTGCAGAAGGATTCATGCTTTTGACAGAGTGGGAAAATGCAAGAGATGACTTGAAGATGGTTCTCGAGACATCTCCTCATCACTATCACGCTTTGACACAACTCGGCTCTTGCTATCTTTCACTTAAGCGACCTGAGCGTGCTGAAGGCCCTCTTAACGAAGCGATTCGCCTCAATCAAGACCATGCACCAGCATGGCATCAACGTGGATTGCTTTACCTTGAACTGAAAGAACTTGATGCGGCCTTCGATGACTTCCAAGCCGCGGTTCGATGCGATGGCAATCACCTTGACTCCCGTCTTCACATCGCTGCAACCCTTCATCAGCAAGAACGCCATGAAGAGGCGGCTGCAGCATGGCGAGCCGTCCTTGCAATCGACCCGGACCACACCGTTGCCCGAACACGCCTCGGTGACTGTGAAATGGTTCTGCTTTAATCTAGATTCACAATCAAATAATCACATTGAGGCGAAATTATGCAAGGCTCACCCCCTCCTCAACAGATCATTCAAGGGGGCGTATGGGAGGCTCCTCCTCAGCAAGCAGGCTTTCCACCCCAAGGGATACAAGTGGCATACTATCCATCAACAAATGCAACTACTGCTTTGATTTTCTCGATAGTTGGTTTAGCCAGTGGGTTTGCTTGTTTCCCACTGTGTGGCCTTCTTGCCATTCCCGGCGTAATTATGGGAAATAGCGCTGTAAGTCTCACGAAAAGCATGCCGGGTCATCCAGACACAGGTACTGCGAAGGTCGCTCAAGTGATTGGTTGGATTACCCTTGGGCTGATGCTTCTCGCCATCGCTATTTTTGCAGTATTCATCATGATTGAAGTTCAAGGTTTATCATGATAGAAGTTCAAGGCGAAAATTCTTGGTGAAATCTTAATTAAAGGTTTAATCGAGCAGACATTATGCAAGGAAACCCTCCACGGCGTACTTCGGATGCGCCACAGCAGCAGGTCATTCAAGGTGGAGTATGGGATCAACAACCCGGTCAACTCGGAAATCAAATCCCTCTTCAGCCAGGTATGGCAATGGGATACTTTGCTCCAACTCAAGCAACGTTAGCTCTCGTTCTTGGCGTTCTCGGTCTTGTTGGCTGCTCTATCTGTACTGCAATCCCTGGACTTATCATGGCGAACAGTGCATTAGCAACGACCGGCAGCCAACCAGGTCACCCTGATGCAGGAACAGCAAAAGCAGCTCAAGTCATCTCTTGGATAACCATTGGTCTAGCCCTTCTTGGCGTCCTGTTCTATGGGGCAATGTTCGCAATTCTTGCCGCCACCGGCGAACTTTGAGTTAGCTAAGATGAGTCTTTACACCTTTCTTTGGCCCGAGAGTTCATGTGCATTGGTTTGCTAACCTACCCATGGGCATTGGCAAAGATGCGCTACCGATTGCCTCGATTCTCTTCTTCTTACTTGTGGCACGTGAGATTTATCCTTACGTTGAACCGTTAAACAGTGAAGTTGTTGACGGGTATGCTATCGAGAAGATTGCAACAGGGTTTGGTGGGCCAACATGCCTTGAATGGGCTGATGATAATCATCTTCTGATGTGTGACCGAGACGGCGGGCGCTTGCTTTCTCTCAACGCTTCAGACGGGTTCTCTTCAACGACTCTTCTCTCAGGCCTCAACAATCCGCACGGCGTACATTTTTCGCAGAACTATGTCTTTGTTTCTGAAGAAAGCAAACTTACTCGGTATGACAATACGAACTTTTCTTTGGAAAACCCAACGGTTTTGGTTGAAGGAATTCCGAGTGGCAACCACCAAACGAACGCCATCAATGCTTTTCCTAATGGCACCTTAATCTGGCACAGTGGTTCAACATGCAATGTCTGTGATGAAGGCGACAACCGCAATGCTGCTTTACTTTGGGTTGACCCTGATACGGGGGAACATGGAGTCCTTGCCTCGGGTGTTCGGAACTCATTTGACGGGGTTTGGGTATCTGGAATGGGGTATTTATTTTCAGATAATGGGCGTGATTGGGATGGCGACCATCCGGATGAAGAAATCAATCTCCTGGTTTTGGGTGCAGCATATGGGTGGCCGGATGATGACCCTGATCATCCGATTCCAGAGGGGACGCTTGGCCCTGTAGCGCGATGGACCCCCCATTCTTCCATGAACGGAATGGATGTGCGCCCGAACTCTTCCTTGTTGCCCGGATTGAACGCGAGTGAAGGCCATACAATTTATGCAACCGTTTACGGATCTTGGAACACACTGTTGCCAAAAGGACATGAGATCGTCCGAATAGATTTCACTCCTTCCGAAACAAACAGCACGAACCCTGTAGAACAATGGGACAGTAAAGTAACTCGTTTTGCTACTGACTTAGGCACCCCGCTACCTCTTCGATTTGGGCCCGATGGAGACTTGTATTACGCAACATTCGGCGGCGGCGGAACGCTCTATCGAATCACAGCGAGTTGAGCCACACGCTCAATCGACGTACACCTTCTCGAATATTTTCAGCAGAAGTTGCATACGAAATTCTGACAAAACCTTCGCCCCCTTCCATGAGAGAGCCTGGAATCAACTGAACGCCGGCTTCTTCAAGCGCTCGTGTTGCAAATTCAATATCAGACATCCCAGTCCCCTTTATGTCGCAAAGTGCATAGAATGCCCCTTCTGGCTCTGGAACAATAACGCCGGGTAAATCCATCAATAACTTGTGGATGATTCCTCTTCGTTCTTTGAACGATGCCGCCATCATTGCAGTTTCTTCTTTTAGTCCTAAAGCGACTGTTGCCGCAGGCATCATGAATGTAGCAACGTGTGTTGCAGCACTCACGTTGACTTTCTTAACGCCATCCATCACTCGTTTCGGTCCAGTAATCCAACCTAATCTCCATCCCGTCATTGCCCAACCTTTCGACCACCCTCCGATGGTGATCGTTCGTTCAGCGCCTCCAGGCAGCGAACTTGGAGAGGTGTAGGGATAATCGGTCCACGCCAAAGTGGCGTAAATCATGTCATCAATTATCCACAAGTCGTGTTTTGTGGCAAAATCAAGGAGTTGCTGTATTTCTTCCGGTGTGTATACCGCCCCAGTAGGGTTGTTCGGAGAGTTCAGCATTATCGCTTTGGTTTTACTTGTAACGGCAGCCTCAAGAGCGTTGAAATCGGGGTGGTAATTATCTCGTCGGACTGGAACATGAACCGGCACGTAGTTGAGGAGTTTGAGCATTCCATCATAGGAAGGCCATGCGGGAGAGAGAAGCAGAACCTCATCATCAGCCTCAAGTGTCGCCATCATCGCATAGAGTACCGCTTGCTTGCACCCGGGAGTAACGACGACATCATCCGGGTTTGCTTTGATATTATGGATCGTGAGGTGCTCTGCTACAGCTTGGCATAATTCGACTGAGCCCTGGGTTCGGGTGTAGGCTGTTTCCCCACGGTCAAGGGCTGCCTTCGCTTCTTCTACAATTGGTAGCGGTGTATCGAAATCGGGCTGGCCGACTGTAAAACGAATTACTTCAGGCCCTGGCGGTGAGAGAAATGCAGCAAACCCCGTGCCGACATTTTCCAAAGCAGGATTGATTTCAGGCATGTGCATGACCCCCAAATAGAGAACTTCTTTGGATAAGTCAAACCAATCTGTTCTTTGATATCAAGACTGCGCGTCAAAGTAAAGTCACAACTATGGTTTGTTACAAAGAGCACAGGCTGGGATTTGAACCCAGGTAAGAGGATTTGCAATCCCCGACGTAGCCGCTCCGACACCCGTGCAGTATTCTATCGGAATAACCAGTTCTATTTCAAAACAACCGAGCCATTTTGCGCCTTTTTTCTGACTCCCATGATTTTATTTTATCCTCGTTGCACGGTGAGTTATGGAGGGGGACAACGCTGAAGTTGAGGCGCAGGATGCTGATTCTACAAATTCACCCCCTCCTGCAACGATAACTCTCTCCGGCACGGTGAGTGAGTTTACTTCGAGCGGGTATGCTTCTGTAGAAGCACCTGTCGAGAAGAAAATGCAGTGGAAGCAATTCTTCTTGGGTTTCTTTCTCCCTTATGCGGTCGGCTTTCTCGTGATTTTACTCTTCTTTTTTGCCGAAGAAGCCTTCGACCCTTATGCCTTTGAAGAAAGAGTGATCGAGGTTAACGAAGAAGGCTATTTTGTAGAACAATTCCAAGTTTCAAGTACGATGAACCTTGATTACTGTTACAACAATGGCCCGTATTCTACGAACTTCACTCTTTCCTGTGGATATGATAGTTATGCGGGCTACGAAAACTCATGGATAGTTCGAGAGTCTGTCTTCAACCAAAGCACCGGTAACGATTCTCGAGAGGATATAGGGGCTTACTCTGCCTCGAACTCAACGATTTGGTTCAAACTCACCAACTCCTCTATCGAGGAAGTGCACATCGCTCTTGAATTTCATGACCCCGCTGTAGACGACCATTTCTTCTTTAATGCCTTGGAAACCTCAGTTTGTTTCCTTCCGTTTGTTTACGTTGGTGCGGTAATTTTTGCATTTGTTAAGCAAAAGAAATCACTTGGAATCGGCCTTCTCTCGGCCCTTGGAAGTTATTTAGCACTCCTTGGAGCGCTGCTTGTTTTCCTTATTCTTGCATGGATGTGAATATATTGACACCTCACTGGCACATTTCCAAGCCCCCTTCACCCCCTTCGCTGGCGTACTATGATTGCAGATATGCAGTTTTGCGCGAACCTATCGGATTTCCAAGAGGTGCAGAGATCCTTGAAGATGATGACCAAGCTATCCATGCTTGGGTTGAACATGAGGACAAAGTCGTTGCCGTTGGCAGGGCGCACCTCATTCCAGCAGACAGCGACGGTTCAGCCCCTGACCATGCAGGGCCAGGCGCAACCCGCTGCCCGAGTTTTGGGCCGTTGGCAGACTCTTCAAACAGGCCGGCTATTCAAATCCGGCAAATGGGTACTCGGCCGGAGGCTCGACGCCGGGGGCATGCTGCAACAGTGCTCAGTGCTCTTGAAAATGCTTCAAAAGAGCATTTTGGTGCTAAAATCGGACTTTTACAGGCCAGGGAAATTGCCATTCCATTCTATTTGTCTCAAGGATGGACGCTCATTGATGAGCCGTATTCGATCAAAGGAATTGGCCCTCATCGGTCAATGATGAAGGAATTTTAGCCGAAAAGTGAACATGAATTGTTCATATACCGTTGTAATTTCACATAATCAAGAAAATATGAACCACAGGAGCATCCGCTCTACAATAAATAAAAGGAATGCTGCGGCGGTTTTCTCGCCAATATTTATCAAAAAGCGCGAAAATCACGCAAAATAGAGGAGATACAATGAAATCAAAGCAAATCAACAAGAAAGAACCTTATTATGTAACCGGGAACAACCACAAAATAATGCCGCCAGAGCAGTCTTTGCAGAAAGCAAAGAATGAAAAATATTTGAAAGCCCTCAAAACTCTCGCAGAGAGAGACCCTGAAGGATTCTCCAATGTAGCCCCTGAACTTATCAAAAGAAGTGTTTGGAATTGGAGGGGCGCAGATCCGTTCTTTGCAGAACGTCTTTCGAATTGGATCGATACTGCACATAAGTGGAGCGATTTCAAAGAAATACTTCCTAAAGATGCGCATTTACCTCGGAGAAAAACTGTCGAGGCGCTTTCGTTTGATAACCTGCCAAAACAATACAGTGGCTTTTTAGAACACTTATCGCAAAGGTTTGAGGGCGATTACACAAGATGGGATGCTTCCAAAAGAGATCAATTTACTATCCTCGGAATGCTTGCACTGGAAGGCAAGGACGGCGTACGACAGGGCCGCTTAATCCACCATCTCGGACTTGACTCCACGGGCAGCGTTGGATTGCCGGGTTCAAACGCCATTCGCGCAGCAAAAATTGCACTGAGCCGTTCTGCGAAGCCCCTGCAGCTTTGGGCTCCAGCATCTGGTAATGGAAGTGAACGACTTCACGCTTTTGAAGACGCGAATCTCGCAGATATCGTTGCCCGGTTTGTACTCAATCAACAAGCAGCAATTCTCCTCCCTCCAGTCTATACACTCGAGGGATAAACGAATCACGCCGTCGCGCCTTTCATATAGGGTCGGTCCGTTCCAATGTGTAGAGGGAACGTTGGGTTCCCTAGACCTAACCCGTGAAAAACGATGCATTTGGAGGAACAATACAAGGCACAAGACAAGAGACAAATAAGCATGACTGCGAGCCAGTTCATGTCTGCGGCAGCCAACGAAGTTGTCGGCAAAAAACCTCTTGTCATCGCCTTGAAAACAACACGCATACAGTGCGTAGCATCGTTTGAATCCCAAAACACCCCTCCCACTCTGTGGGCTGAGTGTTTGGAAAGAGAGAACAGCGGGTTCTCTGTGTAACAACAACCAAAAATATAGGAAGTGAAAAAACATGAATAAGAAAATAATGAGCGTGCTAATTGCAATGTTCCTTGCTCTCTCTGCAGTTTCTGCAGTGAGCGGTGACGGATCTGACCCACTCGACCCATCTGATGGTGGCGCCGATTGGGACGGTGACGGTCTCACCAACTCTGAGGAACAGAACCAAGGCACTAATATGAACAATGCAGACAGCGATGGCGACGGTCTCCCAGATGGCTGGGAAGTCTCGAATGGCCTCAATCCTACCAATGGTGGCGATGGAAATGCAGACCCTGACGGCGATGGTTTAACCAACGCCCAAGAGTATGCTGCGGGTACAAACCCGAACAACTCCGACACCGATGGCGATGGTAAGGCCGACAACGTTGACTCGT
>DAMU01000037.1 GCA_002499705.1 Euryarchaeota archaeon UBA91 | reverse complement strand
GCTTATCTATCGCACCGTATCGAAGGAGCATTACTGGATTCACTCCCTGAAGAATTGCATGAGATTATAGGAATTCATGTTGAGCAACGCAAGTTCAAAACGATTCTCAAAGAGGCACAGCGTTCTCTCGATGGTGATTTCACAAATGATTCACTGCTTGACTCAAACGAAGCACAAGGAAAAAGGAGAGGCGAGAAATTAACTGGAACTGAAAAGTGGGAACGTTCGGTTCCTAAAAAAGGAACATCGACCAGCCCTCGACTTGAGATGAAAATTGAGACCCTGAATTATCTGGGAACCGTTTCTGCGAGCGTCGAACGTATTTGCACTGTTGAAGAGAGCCATATGGGCATGGTCAATGCTCTCAAAGAATTTGAAATCTTACGCTCAACAATGGAGTCTGAACACGAAGAAATGGTTCGCACTTTCCCGGGTCTTCCAGATGAATACAAACTGGCGAAACCAGCACTTTTAGACCTTCACTCAGTTCAATCTTCTTCAGAAGAAGAATGACTTGGCCTCTCAAGTAAAGAGCCGTAGCCTTGTTTTGTAAGGTAATGTTCCAAATCGGTAAGCTCAGCAGGCTCGTTATCATCGCAGAGTTCATGGATAGAATCATCGATTTGACGACCGTTGCGTTCCCAAGTTCCAGCAGAACGCTGAAGATCTGAAGCAAACTTTTCCACAATTTCAATAGCAGAAAGATGTGGATTAATGACTTGATGCAGTGATTCAACAATGCCGTTATTCGCTACTCGTAAGCGATGAATTGTTTCGGATAATTCAACCAAAAACGCCCTCAATTCTTCAACATCATTGGAGCGCGAGAAACGTCGCTGCGCCTTATCGAGGTCTTTTCGCATGACGCTAATACCAGCAACGATTGCCGCCTTACCTTTCGATGCCTCAACGATTGCTTCTTCTGCTCCGTGAATCCTTTCGCGAAGCATTTCTTCAAACCCAGAATATTGAGACTTTAAGTCCGTCCAAACCAGTTCACGTAACGACTCTACAAGCGTATTGGCTTCCTTAATGGCAGCCTTCGTCGCCTTTACCGTCCTCGCCATTGTTCTGTCCTTGACTTCACCCTCTTCAAAGCATTGCTTCAAAACACCCTCAATACAGCATATGGAAGCGGAAAAACAGTCGAAGAACTGCCCTTTTGAACCTACCATCACGGCGAAGACACATATACCCCTTTGAACCGATTGCCAACGGTAGGTGGGACAGTGACCGCAAAAAGCGAACTCTTGAACGAACTCTATCAAGCGCGTTTTGATGGACTCAAAGAGTTGGCTGTCACCTATAATCTACCAAAAAATGGCTCAGTTGAAGTGGTGAGAGGACGGCTTATTCAGAACCTTATTTTAGATGAATGGGACCTTTCTCCTGACGGTATTAAGAAACTCATGAACGCAGAACTGGGCGAAATCCTCGGTATTTTCGGAATTAAAAAATCTGGTTCAGTTCGTGCTCGACGTCAGCGCCTTTACCTTCACCTCAATCACGACCCAAAACAATTTGTTCCGGAATCTCTTGATTCCATGACCAGAGACCAATTGCATGAAATGTGCAAAATCTTGGAGTTACCACTCTCAGGAAATAAGCAAGCGTTGTTGGTCCGTGTTGCTGGAGTTTTAGCCTATCAACAGGGTGGATGGGGCAAGGTCAAGAAGAGCCTTCGCAGGCCACGCAGTGGCGATGCAGTCGTTTCAATTCCTACTCCCAGTGAAGACTCAAACAATGAGACTTTTGAATCATCTCAATCTCATGAAGAAGAGGTCGTTCTTGAAACGGTTGAAACGTTTGTATCAGAACATCCTGAAGGATGGACATTTGAAGAAGAAACTGAAATGCGAACCGAACTGGCGCAAGAAGGAATACCAATTTCACGTGCACCATTAGCCGCCTCCATTGATGATGCTCTTCGTGCGGGTCAAAATCAAGCAACTACAGACGATTCCCCCGCAATGGTGCAGAGTGCACACGTGACTGAAGTTGTTGAACACAGCCTCGAAGTCGAAGCGGTTTTACTCGAACTTACGGCCCGTTCTGCTGAGATTGAAGCAGCGGGAAGAGATTTCTTAGCCGTAAGCAGCACCAGCGATGCTGAAGACCTTGATTCCTTTATTGCAAGTCTAGCGAATCATGGATTTGCTGTAGAAACGCCTGCCGTGAGTGACAGCATCCGAAACACGCTGATGGAACTTGAGTTCCGTTCACAGGCAGAAAAGGAAGCCGTTGCTTCAATGCCAAACTCTTGGAGTGAACGAGAAGCATTACGAAACTTTGAGAATGTGCGTGATGTACTTCGAGACCAATTGAACAACACCCTTGCCAATTCGGATGGAGATTTGGTTCGTGCCCGCATGAGTTTTGAGCAAATAGGGCATGACATGGGAATTAATCTACGAATCCCAAGCGTATCAGGGAGACTGCACGCTCTTTTTGATCTGCATGTAGAAATTCACCAAGCAGAAGCATTGCAAGATCCATCCATCGCACGCCGTAACAGGATTCTTCGAGTTCTTCAACACGGCGCAGTTCACCTCACCGATATGGAAAGAATGACCGTTGATCGACTAGAACGAAACATTTCTGCTTTTGAGGAACTTGTCGAAACAGTTCTTGAATCGAGTGAAGGCAGTTTCTCAGATGCACAACAAGCCTTGGTCATTCGATTCCTTGAATCAAGAGGATACGAAGTGAACACAGTCGACTTACGCCCACGAATTCTTGCTTGTGCCGGAATCATCGGAGCGGAATTAGGCTTTATTTCTCCAGCAGAAATACCTCGTATTGCGCCTGGTATTATGATTTCAGATTCACAAGTTGATGCGATTGTAGCAGAGCTCAAGGCACTTGCCCAAGCATTCAAACCACAAAATGAAGAAGAGGAACCTGATGAAGACAGCGTTCTTGCTGAATCGGTAATCGATGCATCTGAGCGACTTGATTCTGCTCGAGGAAAAATCGATGCAATCGATGACTTACTCGCACGATTGCGTGGATAAGGACTTCAACGTGAAGCGTAGAAGTTTTGAATCACTTGCGTAACTGTTTGAATGTCATGAATATCACGTTGAGCCAAATCGCGTAAAATGGCTTGACGTTGCGAGACGTGCTTTTCGAAAACATCGGGGGATACACCAGCAGCATTGCAGATAATTTCACGCAACTTCGAAGGAATGCCTGTTTCTTCAATTTGGTCTGTTGCGGCGTTGTATTTCCAAATCACGTTGAGACGTGGCTTATCTCCTTCCATACCTGCAATCTCGGCAACTTCAGTAATTTTACGAGCTGTTTTACCATTGACGTGAAGTCGTGCCTGAATAATGATTAAATCAAGACCGCTCAACATAATCGGTGGAACATTCATTGGAGGGTTGATCATACGAGTTACGGTTTCCTGAGCAGTATTTGCGTGCAGAGAACCGAATGAACCATCGTGACCTGTATTCATGGCGGTGAGTAATGTTGCAGCCTCTGGTCCACGAACTTCTCCCACAATGATTCGGTCAGGTCGCATACGTAGACTTGATTTGAGACAATCATTCATATCGACTTCTGGCGTTCCATCAGGACGTTCTCGACGGGTTTCCATACGGAGCCAGTGATCGTGATAGACTTGCAATTCAGCTGTGTCTTCAACGGTAAGAAGACGGCGGTGCCAAGGAATGAACATACCGAGACAGTTGAGTGTAGTGGTCTTTCCAGAACCTGTTCCGCCAGCAATAACAAAGTTAGCAGGACGACTGTCAAGCCCTTCAATCCAAACCCACATCATAGCAGCGAGACGTGAATTGACTGTTCCAAACTTCACCAAGTCAATCATTGTCAGGGGGTCTTCACGGAATTTACGAATAGTGAGGGTCGGGCCGTCTGGAGTGACGGGTGGAATGGTGCCGTTTACACGGGAGCCATCTGGAAGACGACCATCGAAAATTGGAACAAGACCAGGTCCGTCTCCGAGTGGGACGTTGGTAAAAGCAGCGATGTTTTTGGCAATTTGAATACCTGAATCATCATCGATCCAGATGTTTGTGCGGCACATTCCATGGTCTCTATGGGCAATCTTAACGCATTGCGTTCCACCGTTATACATCACTTCTTCAAGTGCGTCATCTTCGAGTAAGACTGCTATATCCCCATATGGGTTTGGTTCTACTTCTCCATCGACATGGTAAATCGGTGAGGGGTGATTTGGTTCTGTATAAATTGTCACTCGACCGTACTGCGCTAAGACTTGTTCACTCATTTTTTCATCCTCCAACCATAATTACTGCCCCAAGATAAAGGCCCATAGAAAGTGCAATCCAACCCGGCATCCACCAAAGTGCATCTTTGAATCGTCCGAGCATGCGACCTGAAACTCCAATCGCAATTGCCGATGCTGCTCCAAAGAAGAGAGAGAAAGTCGTATTGAATGAATCAATTTGGAAACCTTTACTTGCTGGAGCGAAAAGACCAACAATAAAAGCGATGAGAATTGGCAAACCTACGCTGATGAACAAAACGATGAGAATTCCTCGACCAAGGAGTTCTTCTTCACGCTTATTCATCAGGTCATTCAAGCGTTGGTAATCCATTGCTAAATCGGAAAGTACGCCTTGCAGAGGAGCATCTTGCTCGATAGCGGTTTCGATAAGCACCATCACACGTTGGACTTGTGAAGAACGAGTTTTGGCAGAAAAAGCGGCAAGTGCGGCGTCAAACGAAGAAGAGTGGCTTTCTTCGAGCGTTTCTTTGAGTAATTTTCCAAGTATTCCTGGAAGTGTTCGAGATTGTTCCATCATTGCTTCTTGAATACCACGTCCAGCGCCGACTGAATCAGAAAGTGATTCAAGTAACGAGGGGAGGGCGTTCTCTATAGAACGGCGTCTACTTCTCTCTCTCATTGGAGGAATACCTCCAGCAGCACTTGCAATTCCAAAGACTACAAGCACCAACAGCAGAAGGTTGTCATTAAAGGTTTCAATGATTCCGAATATCATTAAATCACAACCCAGGGTCCTTTGTGTGTGCCTTCAAACCAATCATAAACATGCCAACCAATGTCAGCACTAAGCCCGAATTTACGACCGTGTTGATGGTAGAGGTTGGGGGCAGTTGCATGAATGCGCCTAAATCGCCACTCATCAGTTGAGGTACAAGTCCGGCAATAGCAAGGATAATTGGACCAATCATTCCGATAGAGAGCAAAGTCTCAGGGACTGCACCAAGCTCTTCGATATACTTTTCAACCGATTCACTGCGTTCGTTTTCCATTCGAGTACCTTGTTTTCGAATCGTTTCAATAATGTCTGTGTTTTGAGTAACGTTGGTGTACATTGTGTTAAGCAGACGACGGTATCCTTCAGAATCTGCTTTACTCATCAAACCCTTCAACTCAGGACCAAGCCCACGGCTGCTTCCCTTTTGCAAGCGCTTCATCATGGATGAAAAGTCTTCGGAAATAATACCGTAGCCACCGCTACCAATCGTGTGAATAGCGGCTTCAAGACCTACGCCTGAAGACATCAATACGTCCAATGTGCGGATGACATAGAGAACTTCTCTCTGCTCATCCAACTTTCGCATAGTCTCACCTCAAACAATATCTTCCAAGAATTCAAAACTAAACATTTCATTTGAACCGTCGTATTCCATAGATGCAAAAATGACTTTTACATCTCGTTCTTCATATGGATCGTGAATGTAGGGTTGGCCAGAACGGAACATTGCCAAAATCCGTTTGTAGTCATCAAGTGAGATTTCGCCAGACACTGTGTAAGCAGCTGATTCAGAACCTTCATCGTGAAGGTCGTCGCCTTCTTCGCCTCGGATTATCGTACGAGTAAGTCGGCGTGTAAGGCGGACTTTCATGTCACAATTAGCGATACGAACCCAATCTGCACTGGTTGTTCCGGATGCGGGGCGAATAAAAAAATCGATACCAGCCATAAGAGACCTCTATCTTGGCCACGCAGTGGCAAGGTCTTCAATGTTGGGTTGGGAAAGTATCACCCTACGATTCTAAACCATCCGAATCTCGGTTCATGAAGAGTTCCTTCGTTCGAAAGTTCGTCAAGTTTTTCCTCGGCTACACTGCGGTCAAATCCTCGAGCAACTGCATTGGTTAAGACCGTCTCAAAATCGACGCCATCGCCTTGATCAAGTTGCTCAATTATTGATAAAATCGAATCCTTGACTTCCGAGTCTCCGCCGGATGCTACCTCAGCGTCGCCACTCTCAGAAACGGGGGCAGTAGGCGCTGCTACAGGTTGACTGGCAGCTTCCATACGACCTTCTGCGATATCGAGGGCTTGCATAATATTAAGCGTGTAATTTTCAGTATCAATTTCGCCGTAATGGTTTCGAGAAACAATCAGTCCATCAACCATATACTCGGGTATTTCAGCGGCTAGCAATCCTTCTCGCGTAGGCTCAGCGGAAAGTGAATCTGAGAAATACTTCATTCGTTGAAGCGTATCTTCGCACGTTCGAGTGAGCCACAGAGCGTATTGTTGAGCATCGATTTCACAGGCTTCTTCCGGCCTTAAAGAGGTGTAAACCGCCCCTTCATCTGTTTGATACCAGCGTGACTTAGCAACCATGAGCAGGAGAACTGGTTCTCCGACTTCTGTTTTTTCAACCAAGGAAAGAGTGAGTTCGCGCATTGATTCACTTGCATAGTCTCCAACTGAGAAATAATGCAGTCCTGAAGGATCCCTCATTTGACCTTGATAGAGCGTTGATCCGTTCGAAGTTTCCCTTACCTCAAGACGTTCTAAAAGACCTGCAACAACCACTCGGTTTACCTTTGCACCGAGTTTTGTGATGACGAAAGAGGGATCATATTCTCCTGAACCTTTCTCGTTAAGAGTTGCTTCACTAAATTCAGAAGCAAGCATATGCCATGCAGGTTGGCGCTTTGCACGAGTTCCAGATTGCATTAAGCAACCCTCCATTGTGCACGAATTTCAGTCGCACGTAATCCTGCATCTTCTTCAACCATCGAGGCACCATCTGCAAGCAACATAGCACCTTGCTCATCAACAATTGTTCGACCAGAAGCATTTATTGTACGGCCCAAGAGTTTACTGCGCAAGGATTGAACAAAGGCAACTTGTCCTGATTCATTGACAGCTTCTTGAAGTTGGGATTCATCCATTCCTAGAAGGGAAAGAGTAGCTTCTTTGTTGATTAAAAGAGATACACTGGAACGTCCATCATCAATCGCTAAGCGAAGACGAATATCGCTGTTTCCTTCATTAGTTCCGTGTTCAGCACATGCTCCATCACGCAGGACTCTACGACATTCTGTACATCGCAGAATAAAGCCTGAATCTTCACGGACGCTGACCACAACACCACTGGTGGAGATACCAACGCGACTTGAGCCGCTCGCAAGTTCATTCAAAGGAACCTCGACCGTGTGATTTTTCAAATCTAATTCGCTATCCCAAGGCGGTGAATCAAGTATCTCGACTTGGTCAGTGTTATCGACAGTAATGTCTGGAACACCTTGCCAGGCCCGTACACGCACTCCTTTGAGGCGAACAGTAACAGGTAACTGGTCTTCAGTAATCGGCAATTCATTCCAAGCACTCATTCGGCAACGTCCAGTTGGGTCAGCAATTTGACCAGACCAAAGGAAGCGTTCTTCTCCATCTCGAGTGAACGAGCGTTTTGCCCATTCAGTGATTTGAACAACCGCATCAACGTCACGGGCACCATCTCGCAATTCAGAAATGGTGAGAACTGTTTGCTCATTAAGGGCTTCAGTGTCCGCAAAATTCTTGTCGTGGTAAATCTCAATTTTGGAAGTTCGACCAAAATTCAGTTCTGGTGTGTCACGGAATGTTCGAACTTGGGCTCCTTCAATTTTGAGCAGCGTTCCTACCTCGTGTTCAAACGGCTCCCATGAAAGGAAACCAATTGTCCCAGTTTCGTCAGCCATGCGCCCTCGAACGATATCGATAGAGCCTGAACCGTCCTTGCGATGAATCTGATCGGCTCGAGATGCGAGAATACGACCCACAACGCACACATAGCCTTCTGCAGGAAGGGTAGAAATGGCTTGAGGTTCACCAGGTGCAACCACTGGACGAGTGCCTTCGCGAACGACTGCTATACGGGTTGATTGATTGATATTCAACGACATCTTTCCCTGATATTCGTTCACAGAAGCGCCTTCAATTCGAACTACAGAACCCGGAGTGATATTGGAATTTGGCCCCCAGTCTTTGTATTCCCAACGATTTTTCTCGCCATTTTCCTCCCAAGGATTATCTTCTAAGAGGCCAAAAGCAATTTGCTTTTGTTCTCCGCGAATCGTTTGGTCACGAATGTTATGAGAAATGATTTCAACTTCAATTTCTATGTCACGGTCATCGCCTTTGAGTTCATTTAATCGACTCACTTTACGAGTAGGCTTCGGACTTGAAGACGAGGATGTGCCTGGGGTTCCAGCAGAAGGTGTAGGCGTAGTTTCTCCTTTGAATCGACGAAGAATAGAGCGCATTGCATCTTGAGGAGGAATAAAGAATTCCTTTTCGTATTTCTCAAACGCTGCTGCAATTTCGTCAGGATCTGCATCCGGACATTCTGCAAGTATTGATTTAACGTGCGTTTCATACTTTTCAGACATCGCAATGACCTCCGCCAGGCGTATTCGTTCGGGGCCTGTACGGAGAACAGGCTGCGGGCTTTCGTGCGATTTGGTTGAGACTGTACACTCCCTTGACCTCCATGGATACTTAGAGGAGAGACGACGGGTCATAAAGAATGCCGTGAAGATTTTTCCTTTCTCAAGAATATCAAATCAAGTCACTGAGGACTTAGACCGGATTGATGCGAAGACCCTGCATCAGTAAGACATCCGGGAGATGCATGTTGCCAGAGGAATATGAGCCTTGTACGCGAACTTCATCTCCAAGATGAACATCATTAGAGAGGGCCTTTGCAAGGTTACCTGACAAGCCCGCTTGCTTGACAGGGCCAATGATTTCTCCATCTTCAACTCTTAGCAGTGTACTGGTTGTAACAGAAAAATCGCCACTGGTAGGATTGGCTGTGTGAGCACCCATGACGCTGTGAACAATGTATCCTTCTCCCATGCGTTCAAGCAAGGCATCTTGGGATGAACTTTTGAGACTTGAAGTCATTTGAAGGTCTGAGCAACCTGTGCTTGGAGGGCTTTGATGACCTCCACGGACGGCACAACCGTTGGTTTGCGCATGTTCAATGCGTCCTTCTGCAACCTGTTGGGCTGCGTCGCGAGTCGACCACAGCGAACCAACAAGACGTCCTTGGTCGACAAGGGTTTGGCGACGAGTCGGGACACCTTCTCCATCACGAGCAGAAGCGGATTTGCCACCTTCCAATCTGCCGTCATCAATGAGGGTAAGGTCGTTAGCGAGTACAATTTCACCTTGTTTTCCAGACCAGAAGGATTCGTTTCTCACCAAGCGGTCACCACGTATCGCTGATGGCACAACCATTGAAAAAAGAGGTGAGAAGCCTTTGCTGGTCATCAAAACTGGTGTATCATGAGCCTCGGTATTGACTTCAATAGGACCTCGAGTTTTTTGCGCCCAATCAACAGCAACAGATACACAATCTGGAACATGTTGTAAGCGTTGACGGCTTGATTCACCCTCATAAGAACTGGTCAATTCATCGTCTGCTTCAATTGAAACTTGAACGCCAATTCCGTGTGAAGTCGTAACGCCGCTTGATTCAATTCCTTCACTGGAGAGAATTGCTCCCGCACTTGCTCCAACACCTAATCCACCGCCGGTAACAACCGCCCGCTCATCAAGAGAAGCAACTTCACTCAAAATTGAGTCTGCTTGTTCCAAGAGGTCCTCAGGGCCAATGTCTAGAATAGTTTTGTCAAACAACCCGTGGACTTGTTCTGCTTCTTGTTCGCTTGGAAGCGTAAAACCGGCTACGGAAGGCGAAACCTTAGCAATGTCACGAGCTTGTTGTATGGCATAGTCAGCAGAAGCTAAGTCGACCAGATAGGCATATCCAAATCGTCCATCTTCGACGACTCGAATTCCATATCCGCCTTCTCCTCCACCTGCTGCAAGAGAGATTTTACCTGCTTCAATATCGATACTGTGACCGTAAGATTGGGAGGCAACTACTTCCCATTGCTGAATACCATGATTCTTGCAGAGATTTCCGATTTCTCGACACCCTTCGGCAATACGGTCAACAGCGTCATCTGGAAGCATGTTCATCCCACCAATGCTTGAGAAATTCGCATGATAGGGCCGCCGTCACCAACAGGGACTGTCTGACCTTTACCGCAGAAGCCAGGCGCAGCGAGACGAGAGTCGCGAGTAAGTCCATCAACATCTTTGAGAATTTGAAGGGTTAGACCACTGACACTTACGTCCTTGAGTGGACGGGTGAGTTCTCCATTCTCAATCAACCATGCTTCTTGAGCAGCGAATTGGAATGAGCCTCGACCAGTATCGACTTGACCACCACGAGAACCGCAAGCGTAAACACCATACTGGATATCTTCCATCAATTCATCAATATCGTTGTGCGTTCCACCCTGAATCAAAGTATTCGACATTCGAACCAATGGATGGTGTAAACCATCTTGAGCACGAGCACCTGCATTGGGTGTAATTCCAAAGTGGTGAGCTGATTCTCGGTGATTGAGGTATTCGGTAAGAAC
Organism: Euryarchaeota archaeon UBA91; assembly: GCA_002499705.1. GTDB lineage: Archaea > Thermoplasmatota > Poseidoniia > Poseidoniales > Poseidoniaceae > MGIIa-L1. The sequence goes on along the minus strand of DAMU01000037.1, from coordinate 342 downwards.
TCCGTTCTTGATCAATGTTTTCTTACGGGTGTCAAGACCTTCGTCGTCGATTGGATGAGCCCCGTATCCGCTTCGAATTGTTGGGTCGTCAATAACAGTGACAATTTCATTGCCGATGGTTTGCCCGAGTTTTCCGTCAAGGCATGAATCGCCTGCAGCAACCAAATCAGCCTCGCAGGGATGTCCGAGCGCTTCATGAATGTAAACGCCCGTTAAATCCCTATCAGCAATAAGAGGAAGTTTACCTGAAGGGGCACGTTCTGCTTTGAGTAAACGGAGTGTGGCAATTCGAGCGGAATCACCGAGTGCTCCAAGGTCGCAATCTTCGATAACTTCGAGACC
>DAMU01000040.1 GCA_002499705.1 Euryarchaeota archaeon UBA91 | reverse complement strand
TCAGCAATTCCACCTGCATTGTCAGCAACTGGTCCGTAAGCGTCGACAGTCATGGTAACACCGACTGTAGCGAGCATACCCATTGCAGCCATTGCAATGCAATAGAGACCGTAATCATCTCCACCGAAATGGTTTGCTCCAAAGATACCAGCAGCAATCAGAATGATTGGGATAAAAGTTGACATCATACCAACTGAAAGTCCAGCGATAGCGTTGGTTGCGGGTCCAGTCTTGGACATTTCACCGATATGAGGGATGGCTTTGGTTTTGACACCAAAGACGGGTTCGATACCAGTATAGTATTCGGTAATGAGACCAATTGCGATTCCGACAACACTGCCCAATACAACCGAGTGCATGACTCCCATCTCAACGTCAATGAGGCCTTGATTGATAGACAGGTATCCTCCAGCCCAAAACAGAATTGCTGCAATGAATGTGGTGTTACGTAGTGCAGCAGCTGCGTCTTTGCCGTTCTTGAGAACAAACATGGAGAATACACCGATAATTGATGCAACATAACCAATGAGTCCAAGCATAATTGGCATCATGATATAATCAGAAGCGCCTGCAAAGTCATCAGAACTTGCAATAATCATTGCTGCAATAATTGAACCAACAAAGGATTCGAAGATGTCTGCACCCATTCCAGCAACGTCACCGACGTTGTCACCGACGTTATCTGCGATAACACCAGGGTTACGAGGGTCGTCTTCAGGAATACCCGCTTCGACTTTGCCAACAAGGTCAGCCCCGACGTCAGCAGCCTTGGTGTATATTCCACCACCAACACGAGCGAACAGAGCGATTGATGAAGCACCCATACCGAATCCTGCAGCAGCAGAAAGGTCAGGATTTGCATCACCAGCTCCAAGCCAGTATGCGACAAGAGAGATACCGAGAAGCCCTAGTCCACCAACTGAAAGACCCATAACGGCTCCTCCGTTGTAAGATACGGCAAGCGCGCCAGCCTTTCCATCATTCTTGGCAGCCATAGTGGTTCGGCCATTGGCTGAGGTTGCAGCACGCATTCCTGAGAATCCTGCAGCAACGGATGCAAGAGCACCACCAAAGAAGGCAAGAGCGGTATTTACATCGTTGAGTTGGGTAAGTGCAGCACCAACAACAACCACGAAAATGGCGAGGACTCGGTATTCTGCAAACAGAAACGCCATAGCGCCTTTTTGAACTTCTTCGGTGATGTTGGCAACTTTCTCATTGTCAATTTTCACTTTGTTTACTTGTTGGTACAGCATAAACGCAACAGCAAGTCCGAAAAGACCTGCAGCAGCGGCAATCATTGGTATATTATCCATCATTATAGAACACCTTGTTATTCCGGCGACCTAAGAACCCTTGATAAGAGGTTCCCCCATTAAATCCCCCTCTTTACGGCTTTTTACGGGTTCATTCGCCTCGCCGATAGCCCTTCCGAGCCTGCCAAAAGAAGCAATTCTTCAAAGGGGAGAGGCGCACACACTGTATCGATGAGTCTCACTGCAGAGGATATCTTGGCCGAAATTGGCCCTGTTCAAGACATCCTTGATGAGCACGATGGCGTTGTCACCGTCTTGGATACAACCGATGGTAACATCATGCTCTCACTTGACGGAGGCTGCAACGGTTGTTCCTCTACTCCAATGACAGCCATGCAAATTTACTACTCTCTCAAAAAGTTGGAATACATCAACGATGTGATTTTTGTCAACGGCGAACTTCCAGAATATATGCGCACCTTCATCGATCAAAAGATGGCAAAGGAAGCGTCGAGCACAGAACAAGTGGATACAGACTCATCGCAGCCTCGTGGCGAAATTGTCTAATCACTCATCTTCATTTGATTTTCCAATCGTATGTGGATTCGCACCAAACGATACGTTTTCGCCCTTGATGTTCATTCTTGCTGAAATTGCAATGACAATACATACCAGTGAGAGTGGTTTTGGCAGATAGTTCGAACCCCACAATTCACCACCTGACAGAGAAAGCCACCACAATACACCCGCAGCGCTCAGAAGTAAAACTGCAATGAGATTTTGAACGAGATTTTCGGCTTTTTCTGAACGTGAAAAGGTTGCAATGAACGTGAACAGAAAGGCTGAAACTCCGCAGAGCAACTCAGCAAGATGTTCGATGAACACGACGCTGACCATGAACAGGCCTGTCGCTTGTGGTTCTTCAACATGAAGTTTGACGGTTGAGGATGAGAGCAATGTTTGAGAAGGGTGGAGTGCATCATCGCTCATGGCAGGCGGCGGTGGTTTTGTTCTTCCCAAGGCCCGGCCCAAAGGCCCACCATATTTTTCTCGAAACCAAGTCGCTACGGTGCTTCACCAAGTCGCAGTTTTACTCGAACTCAACGGAGCAAATGTATTCCGAGTTCGCTCGTATCAGAACGCAAGTCGGATGCTCGGCGGACTCACTGAAGATCTCGGAGAATTGGTCGCAACTGGGCGTCTTTTTGATATGAAAGGTATTGGAAAAGGGCTTGGTTCCGCCCTTACGCAAGCCATTGGTGAAGGACGATGGCCCAGTGACTGGCAGGACCTGCATGAACAAACGCCAAAGGGTTTGATCGAAATGCTCGGCATACCAGGGCTTGGTCCAAAGCGTATCAAACTGATGAATGAAAAATTGGGGGTCGACTCAGTTGCAACCTTGAAGCAAGCAGCACTTGATGGCCTCATTGCTCCAATGAAAGGTTTCGGAGAAAAGTCTCAAAACCGAATGTTGGACGGCATCGAACTACTTGCTCGATTTAGAGCACGAAGACGACTTGATGTCGGTTTGAAGTATGGTGAGGCTTTCCAATCCAAAATCGCTGCTCTTGATGGCGTTCTTAAAGCCCAATTAGCTGGAAGTGCTCGAAGAAGAAAAGAAACAATCGGAGACTTAGATTTGGTTGTCGCCGTTGAAAGTGAGCAGCACGAGATGGTCTCTGAAGCAATTCTTGGATTACCAGGAATTGCAGATGTCAAAGGTGCTGGCGATTCCAAAATCAGTATTATTCTTGACACGAGTGTCTTTGAAGGCGGGTTTACGGTAGGCCACATTGACCCAAATGTATTGGAGGCAATTGGAGGGGATGATTACGAACAACTGGAAAGTGGTGGAACGATTGACGCTCAAGTTCGCTTAGTACCTCCAGAGGTTTTCCCATTTACTTTGGCCTATTTCACCGGTAGTAAAGAGCACAACATTGCCATGCGCCAACGCGCCATTGACCGAGGTTTGAAACTCAACGAATTTGGACTCATCCCCGATGAAAAGGCAGGGGATTTGAAAGGCATGGCTGCAGCGAAATTTTCACTCCCTGCCACAGATGAAGCCGACATCTACCGGCATCTTGAGCTCGATTGGGTCACACCCGAATTGAGAGAAGATACGGGTGAAATTGCTGCTGCAGAATCCTCCGGACTCCCCTCACTTCTAACAGGAAAGGATATTCGTGGAGCCTTGCATAATCATACCACGCTTTCGGATGGGGAAGCTACGCTTGAAGAAATGGCAGATACGGCTCGAAAGATGGGTTGGAATTGGCTGGGTATTGCGGACCATTCACCGACGCTCAAAATTGCAAATGGAGCCAGCGCAGAAGATTTGCTAAGCCAAGGCGAAACGATACGCCAATACAACGCTGCTTGGAAAGAAGAAGGTGTTGACTTCAAATTATTCCACGGTGTTGAATCCGATATTCTTGAAGGTGGTAAACTCGACCACCCTGATGACGTGCTCGAACAATTGGACTATACTGTTGCTTCAGTTCACGCTCTTTCAAAATGGAAAGCACGTGATGAAATTCAAAACACAGAAGAGTTGATTCGTTGCATAGACCATCCCTCAACTACTGTTCTCGGCCATCCTACTGGACGAATACTTCAGGGAAGGGATGGCTATGAAGTCGATTTATTTGCGATACTTGAACACATGGCGGAACACAACGATGAAGGACGACTCAAAGCGGTTGAATTGAATGCAAGTCCTTACCGTTTAGATTTAGACTGGCGCTTGTGCAAGCATGCCAAAGGATTGGGCGTTCCAGTCATCATCAACCCGGATGCGCATTCAATACGTGGTTTGGCTGATGTAAGCTACGGAGTAATGGCGGCTCGCAAAGGTTGGATTGAATCTCAAAATGTTCTCAATTCGCTCTCTGCAAGTGAGTTGACGCAACGCCTTGCGTAAGCGAATTTGAACCACACCTTCATGCCACACCGCCTGTTGGACACATCATGCGCCTTCTAAGGACCCTCATTATTGGTGGAGTCATGTTGATTCCTGGTCTTCTTTTGTCGATGATTGTATGGTATCTTGCTGGCCAGCCGGTTACGGAACCTATGGAGTCACTCATCTGCAACGGCATACCGCTTCTTTCGGTGAGCATCGGGATATTCTTCGGTTGGAAAACCGGTGAAGCATACGCTGTGAAAATGGAATCATGAGGTGATTGGATGTCCAGCATGAATATCGAGCACTGGCCTGAATTATGCGAAGCCTTCGAAGTTTTTTTTACCAAAGTCAACGGTGAAGTCGAATTCAGTGGAGATGCTCTTCGCTTTATTTCACCACCAGACCAAGTTCAGACGAGTCTATTCCTCTATCGAAAAGGGAACTTTGCCGCATCTATGCCATTGCATGGTATTGACGCAAAAGTGGAAGAAGTTCATTTCAATCAAGAAAAATTTGAAATCCAACTTTTAGGTGATGGGGTTGATTATACCTACAAAGTCCCTCCACAACTCGTGAAGGGTGAATGAGATGAAACGGAGTGAAAAAGCGCAACGAATTGCCGTTATGCTTGAGGAGTTCTATCCGGAAACACCCGTTCCACTCGATCACGAAAATGATTTCCAACTGCTCGTAGCAGTGTTGATGAGCGCTCAAACGACTGACCTCAAAGTCAACCAAGTAACTCCTGCCCTCTTTGAGAAAGCACCGACTCCTGAAGCGATGGTCAAACTCAGTGTTGAGACCATCCTCAGCGATATTCGTCAGGTAGGCCTTGCTCCTACAAAAGCGAAGAACATTCATCGATTATCAGAATTGCTGGTCGAACGCCACAATGGTATTGTTCCACAAACGTTTGAGGAACTCGAGGATTTACCAGGTGTTGGTCACAAAACAGCAGGTGTTGTCATGGCTCAAGCCTTTGGAGTTCCTGCTTTCCCAATCGATACGCATATCCATCGACTTGCTGCTCGATGGGGACTTTCAAACGACACTACAGTACAGAAAACCGAGCACGACCTCAAAGCAATTTTTCCGAAAGAAATCTGGAACAAATTACATTTACAAATTATTTTCTTTGGGAGAGAATACTGCCCAGCGCGAGGACATGATCTTACAAAGTGCCCAATTTGTTCTTGGACTGCAACGAAAAAGCGAATTTCTCAAGAGATGAAACGCTGATTCAGAAGATGGTAATACTTCGAGAAGCAATGTTTACGAGAACCAAAGCACCAACGATAACGGTAGTGACTCGCAGTGCTGTGTGCTCATTGGTTCCGTCATGAGATTCTCTTAGCAGTGCATAGCCAATCATCCCAAGTCCGATGGCTTGGAGAATTGCACTAAAGGAACCTATAACGCGATTCAAGTCGGTATGTGATTCAGTATCTTCCAGCATCTGTTCCATTTGACCTTCAACTTCCATGTCATAGTCAACCAAAGATGGTGCTCCATCCATCTCAATAACTTCAACAAAGACGACCGATGCAAGAATAAGGATTACACCAATCATGAGACAACGGTGAAACGAGTAACTGAGAACAGACTGTTGGAAACCTGCTGCTGGCTGGTATGGTGATGGCGCAGCTGGGATTACGGGTTGAGTTGGCGAGACTGGGGCGGGTGGTGGAGGGACTTGCATGATAATTCATCTTACAATCGGGTTATGATTGTTGGGATATTTCACACATTGAATAGTGCTGCAGCAGATTCGAGAATCAGCGATGTGACATACGAAGTTATCCCGGCAATCCAAAGCAGTTGAATCGATTGCCCCAGTGCGGTGGTCATACCACCACCTCGGAGTCGATTCGAAATGACTGAAACCGCCCAGACTTGGAAAAGGATAAGAATGGAAACAATGATTTTGAACAAGCGAATGTTTTCACTAACTCCTGAAGCATCGTCCATGATTGGTAGTGCAATTTGAGCACCGAACTGGGCGAGGTCGACATTGCTGTTCTCAGTGAATGTCGTTGCGATTCCTGCAATTGAATCACCGAGACGTACGACAATAGAAATCGTAACATTCAGGCTGGTTACACAAGCAATGAGTAAACCAAGCGCTACGCCACGCATGGTGTTGGCTGAGAGAGATCTGCGGCGGCGCAGAGAAAGAAGACTGCCTACCGTTCGAGAAACCATTTCGGCAGTTCGTGCCGGCTGACCCGAAGATTGAGAGCCTTCAATGTAAATTCGAGTATAACGAGAGATAACAGCAGAGTTCGTATCTGCATTGAAGTAATCCCATGCTCTATCCGAATCGATTCGGGTTGAAAGTCGACGTTCCAAACGGTCGATAGAGTTGTCAAGCATTCCAAAATCAATGCCACGGAGTGCTTTGATTGTAGCAGAAGGTTCTGCCGAACGTGCTTGAGCGGTTCCACCAAGTGCTCGAATAAAATCAGGATAGGTTTCGTCTCTGCGAAGAATTTGTCGCTCTTCTCGTCCAACCATCAGCGCAGGAATAAGCATTGGAGATAACGGAGCAGCGATGAGCAGCAATCCATAACGGTCCCACTGAGACGTGACCGCCTGCCAAGCTGAAAGAATAGTGATGATGGTTACAACCAGAAGTATGCCTGTAAGAACGAAGGACAGTACAAGCGAGCGAACGAAATTAATACGAAACGGAGTATCTAAGGTGTCACGAGCAAAAGTTGGGTCTTCAGGAATAGAGGCACGGAATGCAAAAACAGCACCAACCTGAACGACGGTAAACAACAAACCTGCAAGCAGTAAGAAGCGCAGGCGACTCGCAACCATGATTGGAGTATCGCTTGCTGAACCAACTTCGAAAAGGACAAGGTGAATTCCTGCAATAACTAAACCAAATAATCCGGCAGAAACCAAAGAAACATAGATTTCTTTCATCGTATCGACCGATTCAAGGCGAGTGTCGTAGAGCGTAGCGTATTGTTCGGAAACCGTTTCTTGTTCTGAGCGCATAAATTCGTCAATCGGTTGACCTGCCTCAATTGAAAAAGCCATTCGATCAAGGAAATCAGCCCACAGGGGGCTGGGACTTTGCTGAGCAACGATTCGAGATGCTTCAGGCAAAGAGGTATGCCATTTGTCGACAAGAGTTTCAATCCGCTTCACTTCAATAGCGAGTTCACCATAATCACTCATCTGCTTTAGGATATCGAAAATCGATTGGGCTGCGACTTCACCCAATGATAGAATTCCCATTCGAGTGATGAACATGTGCATCTCTTTTTCGATCATGGTCGCCGAACGACGGACCTCAAGTAACGGGAATACGAAGGCTGCCCCACCTGTGATGAGTGGGAGTAAGAGGGCCAAAAGAATACTCGAACTACCAGTAAAAAGACCTTGATCACCAGTACCACCGGTGACGGATATCAAAATGAAAGAGAAGATAAATCCTGTAAGTGCAGCACCACCAACGAAGAACAAAATGAATTGTGAAATGGGCATTTCTATGCGACGCAGAGCGATTTGCCAGGAAGACATTCGCTGCATACATTATCCCTCAATCATGGTTTATGCCTTTCCAACTATCAACGGCTTTATCGAAATGATCCCATCCACTGTTGTAATAAATTCCAAGTAAATCGAAAACGTCGTCATAGTGGGTAAGGTCTCGGTCTACCATGCGTTGAAGAGCATCTGCGCGCTTGAGCATTTCATCGTAAATGTCACGCTTATTAGCAAATCCTGCCATTGCTGCAATTTTGTTTTCAAGTAAATGACTTTGAAACATACCTCGGAAATAGTGCTTGTCCTTCACAGGATCCCATTCGAACATACCACGGGTAAGCACACCGTCGCTGTGTTTATTGTATCCAATGACCTCGTCAATACCCGTAACACGTCGAGCAATTCCGCCACCAGGCGCTTCAACCACTTCTTGGAAAATAGCGAAGTTCAGGTTGTCGAAGAAACGAATTGGAACATTGATTGGGTCACCGGTAAATCTCTGAATCATTTTAACGATGGATGATGCGTGGAATGTAGCGATAACTGGGTGACCAGTCTGCATTGCTTGGAATGCAGTTGCTCCTTCAACACCACGAATTTCACCGATGATGATGTATCTGGGACGGCTACGTAAAGCTGCCTTCAACAAATCGAACATTTCAACGCTCGAATCTTCACTCTTTGATGTTCGAGTAACCAGACGTTGCCAAATCTTGTGACGAACCTTAACTTCAGGTGTGTCTTCTGCTGAATAGATCTTAACATTGTGATCAATGAACGGTAAAATTGCATTCAATGTCGTCGTCTTTCCGGATGCGGTTTCACCAGACACGAGCACGGACATGCCGTATTCAAGACAGATCCAGATATAGGCGGCAACTTGAGATGAAATCGTCCCCCATGCGATAAGTTGAGTAATCGAAATTGTTTCCTCAGCGAACTTACGGATGGTGAACGAAGGGCCGAGCATTGATACGTCATCGGAGAAAATAATATTGATACGTGAGCCGTCAAGCAAAGCACCATCGATAATCGGCTTATTGTCTGAAACTGGTCGGCCGATACGTTCAGACATGGCACGTAAGAAACGAGCGAGAACGTCGCGGTCTCGGAAACGGATGTTTGAGGAGACCATTCCAAACACTTTGTGATCCATGTGAACGTGCTTCAAACCAATGGAGTGAATATCTTCCAACATTTCATCGGAGAGTAGGGGTTCAAGAGGGCCGTTTCGTATCAAATCGCGAATGATGATGTATTGTAATCGTTCGCGCTGCTCAGGAGTAACAAGCATGCGCTTGTCATCTAAGCCCATCATTTCCCACATGCGTCCTTGACGACGTACATTGGTAGTAAGTTCAGATTCAAGGACAGTGTATTGATCAATCATTCGAGCGAGGATTGACTCAAACTCTGAATCGGTTGTAAAAGTCGGAGCGCTTGGAGCCTCTTGGAGCAGTGTTTCAACCAATTGTCTACGAATATTCTCTTCTTCTTCAGTCAATTGAGGCTCTAAACCGAACCATAGGACTTGACCACCACCTTCTTCGTCCGCAGGAGGTTCGTAAATATGGACAAAGATAGGTTCCTTTGCAAGATAAATTAAATTGAGTGGTCGTTGCTTTTTAGCATCTCGATCCAAGGGCCCATAATAGATAGGACGGGAACCGTATTTCGCCTCAAAATCCCGAACCCAATCGCCAACGTGAGGGTGTGCGTTCATGACCGCATTCAGGTCACCTCGAGCAAATCGGAGTTCTTCTTCAACCATCGTAATATCCCTCCTCAACTCACCGCAGTAATATCAACGATGAAGCCCATACTTGGTTCAACACGCCATCCAATCGATGTTTGGACAGGACCGGCTGCGCGTAAGAAACGAGTAACAACGATGTTTCGTTTGATTTCTCCTCCAATCATGTTCGTTGTAAGATCCAATACAATTTCAGCAGAACTGCGCATGTTATGCATCAACTTCTCATCCATCTCTTCAGGGTCGACGCACAACATCAGTGAACGCCCTTTCGATGAGATTTGACGAAGACGCTGCATCAAATTAAAACGACTGATATCGTCAAGATCAGAAGGCATAATCGAACTCGCTGAATCGATGACAACAACATCGGCTAATTCGATTGCTTCAGAATCTAAGAGTTGTTCCAACTTAACCTCAGGTTTAGATTCAGCAATAGTTCCAAAACGGCTGAAGATGAGAAGTTTTCCTTCACGAACTGCATCGGTAACGCCGTATCCAATGGATTCCATTTGTTCAATCCAACCGCGAGTCGTCAGTTCAGTTGTGATAACCAAGACCTTGACACCGTTTTCAACTAATCCATAGACAAGGCGTTGGGAAATGAGAGATTTACCACCACCAACAGTCCCCTGGAGAACATAGAGAGAACGATTCGGAAGACGAAGACCCATCGAATCTGCTAATGAATCCGTTTCAAGATCATAAGGGAATCCATCTTCTATTGGCTTGTGTGCCGTCATCAACGGATCTTCATTACCGTGCTCAGGAGACATGCAATTGCACCTCCTCACTCATCTCGGCACTCATCGAAATTCCGTTAATATTGAGCGAACGTGCGATCGCAAAGATTGAAATTTCTTCGCCATCGACATATGCGTCAAAGGCGATATCGCGCATTTTTATTTCAAGTAAAACATGTGAGTCCCAATCACCGGCAGTGTTTGGTACAAACGACCGACTTACAATTGAAGTTCCGTCAAGGGTAACTCCATCGACGATGATAGAAAGTGAGTTTTCATTCATCTTGTGAATGCCAGTGTTCTGAACATAGAACGTTATTTCGTTGAGTGCTGCCGGAGTTGCGCCCAGTTGGAGATCGACCATCATCGGGTCACCAGCAAAATCAATTCCGATCTCTTCAGAGATTTGTAACCCCATCTGTTGCTGTTGCATGACTCGTGAGGTAGAGGACCATTCTTGGATTAGGACAGCACTCGCTGCACTTGAAATGAGCAATGCGGTAACCAGCATGATGATTGTTGATGCTCCACCGTCTGCCATCTTCTCACCTCATGCTGGAACGACTATCGTTTTCGAAACACTCGTTTCACCAACAGTAATACTCATTCGAGAAAGTAAAGGCGTAGGGCCTTCACTCGCACCAATAACGGAAATTGTCTCTCCAGAAAACCAATTATTCTTCACTACGGATGGAGAAAAATCGGATGAAGTCATGGTTGTTGGTGACAAGCCGTCAAAGAAAAACCAAACCTCGCCGGTAGAAAGTGTCTCAGACCCATCATTCGTGACTTCGCCGTGAAAATAGCGTTTTATCTCTGAGTCAAAATCTGCGTTACTTCCACCGGGTTGGTTTTCGACTTCGATTGTGGCAGGGTCAGCATTACAAACACCTCGGTTGACAATTGTATCAACGGAAGATATGACACCGGCAATCACGGTGAAATCTGCTGAAAAACCAGGACAATCTGATGAGATGAGTTGACCGTCAACATAGCCATTACCGCCGTTAAGGATGCTAATACTGTGTATTGAATTGAGGTATTGCGCACTTTCGATTGTGATGATTGGGGCTGGTGTCTGAGCAGATTCAATAACTTCTAAAGAAGTCGTTGTTTGACTGCTTAATGTTGTAATGGCCATTGAAAAGACCAACAACATTGAGATCCCTACAATGAGACCCCCCACACCAACCGAGGCGCCCATATCAGACTTCACCTCGAAGTGATTTCACGCTTCGCCATGAACTCACAAGCGATGAAAACGTGAGCAACTCCTTGTGTGTCAAGTGGTCGTCAAGAGCGGCTTCTGATTCACCAGGTTCTGCAAGTTGCACGATTGCGAGGACTTTTCGGCCTTCATCATCGGTAAGCATTCCAGAAGCCATGGCTTTCTGAGCAAAACTCACCGCAGCCATTCCGGACATGTTTGCAAGCAAGAGCGCTGAAATGGTTGGAGCACCAACATGGTTTGTTTCTGTATGTGCGCCAAATGAAGGGGCATGCAAAAATGGATTCGCTGCCAATGCCTGTGCTTCATACAATTCGACCAATGGTGCTTCATCAGTACCCATCATTCGATCAGTGCCTGAGACACTAATTGTCTCGCCAGAGGCAGTAACAATCGTGTCACCATCCAAGGCAGCAGTATCTCCGTCACCTTCGGATTGAGACTCTCCTGAATTGGAACCGGACGGTCCCTCATCCAGACGAACTTCAACCATGCGCAGGACATCTTCTACCATGTCAAGGCGGGTGCTGATGAGACGTTCAAGTCCCGATGTGTCTACGGTAGTACTCACAGGTGCCGGTGCTGAGGCTGGTGCAAGATTCGCAGCAACAGTTGGTACGCTTCCGATACTGTTGAGCCGAGCTTTCGTAAGCCCAGGACTGATCGTCCATGCATCTTCTTCACCCAGTTCACCTTGTTCCGGTAGTGGAACTTGCTCAATAGCAATGTTCGACATAATCTTGAGGCGCTCTTCTGTGAGAGCTGCATCAGCATCTTGATTTTGATTGGTATTTTTACTAAAAGGCCATGCCATAATTATTCCTCCAATTCTTTTCTAAAAGTCAACATCAGACCACCGGTGCTCCAGCAGTGGTTGAATCAACATTTAATGTGAGGAAGGTCGAACCTCCAGTGCCGACGTGGATTGCAAGTTCAATGGTCGTATCACCTGCAGCATTTCCTGCTGAACAATCGATACCGTTATCAGACGCTAGAACCCACAAAACGTACTGCTGTTTAGGTTGGAGTTCAACTGTAGCCGCAAGGACTCCATTGTCTCCGTTATGCATTTCTTGAACATCTGCATCCGTACCAAATACCCCTTCGATTAAACCACTATCACAAAACATTTGGTAGGTGATTGTATTGATTCGAATCGGTGTACTTCCTGGTGCGAGTGTCGCTGTAAAGAAGTAAGCGTTCGCATCAGTGTAGGTTGGTAAACCACCGTTTGCCCCTGTTGCGACAAAACCGTCGTGGATTACAAACTTCCCTGCGAGATTTTTGGCGGTGTCATCGCCAGTTGTTTCTGCGCTTTGTTGAAGTTTCTCTGCGGTTTGAATAATAACGGCTGCGGCAACTGCTGCGACCAGAATAAGAGCGATGAAAACAATCATTGCTCCAATACCGATTGCTGCAATCTTGTCGTCCTTAATTTGCTTAGAGTCAGTCTTCATACAACCACCGCCCCTGGAGTAACGTCGGATCCATAATTCAATGCTTCAAACGTGTATCCGCCGTATTCTGACTGAATGACAAGTGAATGGTCATCGTTGGCAGTCGGTGGACAGTCTGCAATAAGTGCTGATGCTAAAGTAATGTCATAGGTCGTATGGGATTGTAACAGTGTATTAAGCGGTAAACCCGCATTAGTACCAACGAGTGAAGTTAGAGAGAAATCCCCATACACTGCACCATTCGAGCATACAATCGCGAAATCAATGTCTCCTGGAGCAATATTTGAAGAACCTGGTGCTAATTCAAAAGTAATATACAAATCACTGTTCTGTATTACCATAACACTCAGAACAACTACCTTTGAGGAGAGCATGTTTGTCGTCTCCGCACCTGTATTCTGGGCGTTTTGTTGTAATTTTTCAGCAGTTGATATAATTACAGCTGCTGCAACTGACGCAACCAGAATTAGCGCAATAAAAACAATCATTGCGCCGATACCTATGGCTGCGAGATTGTCGTGTTTTTCGTCCGTATTTTCTTTCATAATTTCACCGTTTTTAGAATCCCCCAATACAGGGTGGAATAGATTGAGTTCAAGAATTACCTCCTGAACTCATGTTAATTCGAAGTGGAATCCGAATCATTGCCACTTCGTCTGGAGCAAGACGTGACACAAAGGGCACCTTGTCCGAAATGTAACCTGGCGGGAACCAAGGCGTGAGGAGAATATCTGTTAGAGGTTCCATCGAACGATTTTGTGCACGGATGGTCACAAAGACTTCACCTGTTCTGATTTCATAACCTGTGGAAATTGCGAGCTTACGAGAAAGTGGAATTTCATCCGCAGCCTGACGGCGATTTGTCGCGACATTGAAACGCACAGGGAGGTTTCCACCAGGAGCGATCGTTGGAAGGTCAACCGAAGATGGTTTTGCAGTCCATCCTTCAGGGACTGGGGGAGCAAGTCGCATAGGGGGCATGGCAACGGGTCCATCATTGATGATACGAACCACGAGAACGCCTTCATCACCACCTGCTGGCCATCGGGTTTCCAGACCCATCCAGAAATGACGGAAGAGGAAGGGGTTGAGAGTTGATGTGTTTCCACCGATGAGATCGTCCACGAGGAATTCAACTTCACCTGCAGCACCGCCAACATCGCCTATTTCAGCTGCCCCAGTTGCACTTCGAAGGCGAAGAAGAATCGTTTCTATATCTGCTTCACTCACTCTTTTCTCATTAAGAAGGCGGTGCAACATAGCAATGTTACGGCGAAGATACAAGACATCTTCTTCAAGTTCAACAAGAGATGCTTCTGCATTCTTTACGCTTGCGAGTGCTCGTCGAAGTTTGTGTGAGCGCAAAAATCTCCTTGCGTCACCAATTTCGAGTTCAGTTCCCGCAAGTGAATTCGCATCGTTCTGAGCCACTCCAAGGACCATTGTCTCTAAGTCTCGAGATATTGCGATTGCTTGCTCGGACATAGATTCGTTGCTTAGTTGATTTGGGGATGGAGCGTCACCGGATTGAACCCCGTCAAATGGAGGTTGTTCCTCAAGTGTATGTTCTTCACCTGGGAGGTCTACGCTATCCGAATCAGACATCGTCACTCACCTCCTCGTTTGTTCCGTCAATGACGACAGGAGCAGGCACAGGCACAGGAGGTTCAAGGTCTCCAAAGATTTCATCGAGATTTAATCCATCGACTGCAAGTTCATTGAAGAGTCGTGCTGGATCGCTCAAATCTCTCTCAATTCGAACAGATTTAACCTCAATATCGGTGAGACGTCCATACAATGAGCCGTAAGCTGAATCTGCACGCTTGATGATGAGCCAAACCCCAATCATTACAACGCCGATATACGAAATAAGACTTACCAAATTGGTTTGGTCTGTTGAGAGGGACGGTGGAAGTCCGAGAACAACAGCAAGCATACCAAGAACCGGAACTGCGAGAATGACGCTGAGTTGGCGACGAGTGTCTGCCAATTCCTCAAAGTGGTCAGAATACAGCGTTGAAACACCTTTGCGTGCGCGCTGGTAGTCTTCATGCAATAATCTGAACTCTTCAGTACTGCCCCAACTCACTCTCCATATCCAGAGCGCGCTGAGAACAAGGACGACAATACCCCACCAGGCATATTGGAAAATGTGGAATGAGAATCCAAATCCAACGACTCCTGAATAAATACCGAGTAATCTGAAGTTCTCATTTTGGGCAGTTAATCTGAAGAGGATAATCGAAAGGAGCATGAAAACAATACACGCAATGAAACTGTTGGATACACCAGGTGATTGAGATTTGACATCTTCAATAAGGCTTAGTTGATCGTTCGCCTCGATGTTACTGTCCATGTAAGATGCATTAAGAGAAGCAATACAAGTTGCCTCGGCTCGTTGCGACCACCAATCGATTGAATTTGCTGTAACAACCCATTGCAAAGATACAGAATCACCAGGGAAGAAGAACGGTATCATAGATGTGTTCACTCCACCATTCACGCTTCGGTTATACAATGGAGGCTGTTCGTTCGCTTTGTTTGATACCGTTAGGAGATCACATTGTAATTCAACGATTACATCAAGAGCAGAAGCAGAACCAACATTCTGAATGAGGACTGTGACGGTTGTTTCAGTGCCTTCTTCGAAGTAACCGTCATTCGAAGAAACGCTCATAATCATTGGATCTGCAAAGACCGCCAAGACCAAGGTGAATGTTTCTTCATCATACTGCGTGTAACCAGCATTATCCTCGGGATGATACAACCGGAACGTTAGATTCCAACCATCTCCAGGTAAAATGAAGCCGCGATTAGGGATATCAACCTCGAGTTTGATGTTGGAAGTATCCCACGCTACTTGTTCTAATAACGGATAACGGGATGTTGGGCCAAGAGAAGAGGCACCACATTCTTGGTTGAGGTCAAGCGGGTGGCCGACAGTCGTTCCGTCTATTTTTTCTTCTACAAGAGTAAAGTTCCATGGATAATCTGATTCTACTAGGCCCATTGCGTTGAGGTTTAACAGGCGTTGCGAGTTGCACAACTCAACTTCATAGGCTGCGGACGAGGAGTTGCTCACCGGTATGTGCGTGTGAGGAATGTACACCGGCACAGGATCATTGTCGTTTTCACTCGGAGCCAGTCCAATCTCACCGGTTGAATAGAATCGTGACATGACCAGTTGTGTCGAGAATTCACCACTTCCTTGAACGGTGAGGTCCATCGGTTGGAGGAAAATAGTCAAATCAGCTGACAGTGATAGCAGAGGATTCGAAGTCATTCCGACCACAGTGAATGTATGAACGACAGGTGTATTTCTTGGAAGAGAAATAGTCGAAGGTTGACTTACCATTTGCCAATCAGAAGAGAAATTGCTCAGACCAGGCCGGGTGATGGTGTAAGCTGCGCTCACCATAACATCACGATTCCCGGTATTTGTGAGCGTTACTTCCCATGTACGATCCGATTGAGGCATAAACTCCATGACTGATGGCCAATCGTTTGATTCTACAATAAACAATGGTTGCACAATCAATTTAATGACGCGACTGCTGTATTCATTTCCTGCAGAACTAAGCACGGTAATGGTAAGATTGTAACTATCTCCTTGAGCCATCGAGTCTGATGAAGTAAGTTCAGGAATCGTGACCGTGAGTTGGTCAGAAAACGATTGATTGATTGGTATTGTCTGCGTCATGGTATAGTCGGATAACGAGAGATCGCCTTCGACGGTGAAATTCACAGTGATGGATTCTTGTAAATTTCCTCGATTGGTCAAGTTGAAATCAATGACTTCTTCTGTCCCCGGTGTAACTGCTAATTCCTCAATTGCTGATATGACGAACGAATGATTTTCACTTATGTTTGCAACAATGTTCGATGAAAGCAAAATTTGACCATCGTTAGCGGAAACCCAAACGGTTGCCATGTAGAATTCGTCATAATTGGCATCCGCATTTGCAGTCATTCGCACTCGAATAGAATCTTCATAGCCTGCAGCGATGAACAATTTATTATTCAAAGGAGAGACTATTTCAAACTCAACATCTCCTGCTTGAGATGTATCTATCATAATGGAATAATCTGTAGGGGCATTACCGGTATTTCGAACAAAGATTGTGTGCTCTTGAGATTGTGTAACTTCAAGTTGTTCCGTGTGATTGGTTGGCGAAAGAGCAGCGTCATAGACTTGACCTACGACCACATATACGGTGAACTGCTCACCTATGATTTGGCCAGAATACGGATCTTCAACTTGTATTGGGATTGGCTGGACAAGTCCTGAAGGAGCAAGTGGATCTGTTCGAATATTCAGGGTCACGATGCGTGTGTGAATTACGTTAGGGCTGGAAGTGCCCGTGTCGATTATTCCATCGGAAATATCAGAAGTCAAATTTTCAATGGTTGTATCGGCTTCGCTAAAGTTCGCAATCCAGTTCTCAGGAAGGTCGCTGTCTAAGACGCGCAGACGGTAGGATGCAACATCATTGCCAGTGTTTGCAAATTGGAGAGGGATTTGGTTTTCAGTACCGACATTGATGTCTTGAGGGAAATTTGGCCCAAGGAATTCACCTTGAATAATCGAAGGAATAATCAAAGTGTAATCTCGAGTAACTGTAACAACACCTACGCCGCTTCCTTCAAGCGCTACGCTGAGGGTGGGCGTGACCGTTACTGATACGGTGAATGTGCCTGCGAGAGGGAATTCTCCGCCGGTTGGTCCTGCAATATTGAGTGTGGTATCTTCGCTGGCATTGGGGAGCAATCCTGTGTAAATCGGATTTGTTAGCGAAACACTCCAACGGTCGGCTTCACTAAACCCACCATCACTTGCGCTGGTAAAACTGGTGGTAAAAGAAATGACGGCGTCGAGTTTCTCGTCGCTTAAGGAACCTCCACCAGACGATGTTGCAAGAGCAAGGTTGTTGAACACTCTCAAATTAAGCGAAGGATTCCGAGTGATAATTGAACCGGTCAATGCAGCCGATATTTCTTCAGCAGATACGGTCTGTGGTTCTGTGTTTATGCCGGGGTCAACAACGATTGTTGATGTGACTTTAACGGTGGCGTCATCCAATGTAAGCGAACCGCCACTCAGCGGTTGGCAAGAGAGCCATATGCCGACTAAATCTCCAGCAGTATTACGCTCGCTGGTTACGATAGGTGATTGAATTGGGGGTGAAATAACCTTTACTTGGACAATTTCAGAACTTCCTGCAGAGATAACTCGGGTTGTGTGTTGGCCACTACCTGTCGTTCCTACTTCCAATGACCAATTGAGAGCATTTACCGCAAATCCTGAGCCAAGCAAAAATGCAGAGTCGACACTCCCTAAATTCGAGACACGGACATTAAAATCAACAAAACCTCCAGGAACAATAGATTGGGCATCGTCAGCACCGGGGTCGTTTGCATCACCCTCGAATTTGGCTTCGCCACTAAAGAAATCCCCGACCATCACTCTACCGACTGCTACAATCTGGAAGTTGTCAGTCGATGCTTGAGAAGTGAACGTGAGTGTGATGGTATCGGTCATCGAGCGCTGAGCACTTGCCGGTATGCTCACCTCAACAGTGACAAGTCGAACAGCGCCCGGAGCCAAATCATTTGCTCCGAAGTCAGGAGCCACTCCTGAAGTCCATGCTGGAGAGATGGTTTCGACCATACCGATGTTGAACCGGTCATTCTTGATACCTGTGTTTTTAACCACGAAAGTCATGCTAACAGTGTCGCCAGGTTCACCAACGATGGTCGATGGCGCAATTACTTCGGAATTGTAGTCAGTGAACTTTACCCATCCTTCGATTTTCAAAGAAGGTTGAGTTGCAGGGTCGGATTGCCACCCTGCTCCCCAAAATTTAACCGTGATTGATAAGTTGTAAACGCCTGTAATTCCGAGGGCTGGTACGTCAATAGAAGCGGTAAGAACTCCTGAATCTTGGACTGGCGTGAAGGTAAAACTGCCGGGTTCAAGATTAAGGGCATTTGAATCTATCTCTATAGGTGAAGTTCCGTTTTGAGTGAGAGTTACCGTCATGTTCGCTTGAAGTGAGGTAACGCCCGAGTTGGTCACACTTACATTGATCTGATTGATGGTCTCGGACATGACCATTTGATTGGTGTCGGCAGAAACGGTTGGCAGATTATTTGAGATGACCTCGCCAAAATGCTTGTTCTCAACCGAAAATGAAATTGGCAATGCTTGGATGTTGTTGAGAAGTTGGTTACCAGCCTCGTTGGAAGATTGGATTTTAATTCGCAACTCTTGACCTGCACCGGTCGTCGCATCCCAACTGAAAGTCACTGGAGCAAGGTCGAGCACTCCTCCGTTGCCGGTTACAGTTCCAAGAGATATGGTCTTTCCAGGGACATCGCTGAATCCAAGAATAGGAGAACCTTTGTGCTGCAATACAAGCCAGAGCTCTCCACTTCCGCTTCCTGTAGCAGAAATGTTAGCAGTAATCATGTGTTTTCCTGGTTCAAGATACAATGCACCATCGATGATTGCAGAACCATTGTCACCACTACCATAATTGGTCACCATCAATGGATTTCGGAACGTGAAATCGAGTTGTGAGTTTCGAGCAGTCGTGCTTGAATCATCTGATTGGTCTGCTCCAACCAACGGTAAAAACGAGGGCACGAGGAACAATGCAACAAGGAGTGCAGCCAAAGTCGTTTGATTCAATCGAAGATTACGCAGATGTACCACTTCCTGGTCTTTCAAAATTGGCGATTGTAACTTTCTTGCCTTGTTTGCGCCACTGGAGGAGAAGTTGCTCGAGTAATCGCTCGTGTTCAACATCGGAAATGCCGAGACGACGACGTTCATCCCAGAGAAGAAGTTGCTCAGTCTGAGTCAGTAGAGAGTCGCGCAAGTAGAGTTCGAGTGTTCGACGGTATGCGTCTCGGTCTGATACAGCATAGACGATTGCGTCTCCGGGCAATTGGTCTGCACGACTTTGAATGATGTTGCCGAGTGTCAAAGCCTCGTCATAAGACAAATTACGCTTATCGAGTTCGCTTTGGATAGTACTTGCAATGGTTTGAAGATCAAACTTGGTGTTTGCGCGTAGAATCTTTTTCGAATACCGGCGACAACGTCGAGACATACGCTTAGCCACCATAGACCTCTTAACACTCGCCGGTTATTGAAAGAACCGGTTCTCACACAATGATTGACCCGAAATGCAAGAGTTTCAAACCATATTGCATAAACAGCCATTACAGCGACATAAATGCCCAGTATTTGCGCTGAAAAAAGGGCTTTAACATCCGAAAGTGGCCAAATGCAATAATTCATGTCCTACGCGCCTGTGGCAACAGCATGAACGAACCAAAAACACACGAGATAGGCCAAATCGCTCCGCAGTTCAATTGCGTTGATTCAAACGGTGAAATGCATGATTTGTCTGCGTATTCCGCAGCAGGTCAAAAGGTAATTTTGTATTTTTACCCTCGAGATTCCACACCTGGGTGCACAACTCAAGCGTGTGATTTTCGAGATAACATGGCGCAATTAGCCTCTCACGGATATGTTGTACTTGGCGTCTCAAAGGATTCAGAGGGCTCACATGAAAAATTCATTGGCCGTCAATCCCTCAATTTCCCTCTTTTGATGGACACCGAAGGTGCGCTCCATGAAGCATACGGTACATGGCGCCTCAAGAAGAATTACGGTCGAGAATACATGGGCTGTTCTCGCTCTACTTTTGTAATCGGGCCGGATGGAACATTCTCTTGGCTGAGATACAACGTCAAGGCAAAAGGACACGTTGGTATGCTTCTTCGTGAACTCGGTCTCGGTGAATGAGGGATCAAATGAACGAGAATTCCCCGCTACATGGCCGACCAGTTGACCTTGGCAAAGGCAGTATTGCTTGGAGCCCGTGCCACATCGGTAAAGGCACGCAAATCGGGAATCAGTGTTCGATTGGTTCCTTAGCGCATGTAGGCCGCAATGTATCGATTGGAAACAAATGCCGGATTCAAGGAGGCGCCTACATTGCTGATGGGTGCACTCTTGAACAAAATGTATTCATCGGACCAAATGCTACGTTGCTCAATGACAAATATCCACCATCAGGCAATCCTGAACAATGGCAACCCGTTCGAATCTACAAAGGAGCTGTCATTGGTGGTGGCGCTACAGTAAATGCGGGATGTTCGATTGGTAAAGGAGCTGTTCTTGGCGCAGGTTCTACCTTAACGCGAGACTTACCTGAGAAGGAGGTTTGGGCTGGAAACCCCGCTGTTTATTTGATGAAGCGGCATACATATGATGAAAAACAACTCCAACTCAAGAGTCAATCAGCAAGGGAAGACTGAGGTGAATAAATGGATCGAAAAGCAGTTGTTTTGGAATACCTCAAACGATGTAATTCCTATGCTGAAGCGTCGATTGCTCGAAAAAGAGAACGTGGTGAAGAACAACAAACGGATTCATGGAAATCATACATTGAATTCAACGACCATGCCATTGAGGAGATTAAAAACGGCACACTTGACCACTGGTTTACCCCGCTTCCTACTACCAATATGGTGGATGCAAAGCGGATGGATGTGAACGAAATAGAGCATGCTCAGCGTGCAGGATGGCTTTCAGGACTTTTGTCCCCACGTCCACTTATTATCGCATCTACCCAAGACGAACACGGAAACAAGAATCTTGCACCCTACACATCTGTGATGGCTGTATCAACTGGACCACCTCTGCTTATTGCTTCATTCAGTTGTAATCGAGAAGGAAGGTATAGGGATACGCTGCTGAACCTTCGTTCGACAAAAAAGGCAATTCTTCACCTTATGCCGAGTAACGCTTCGATGGTGGATGCCATTGATGAGACCGCAAGCCCTCTTCCGAAAGAAGAAAGTGAGTGGAATTACGCGGGATTCACCCCTCATGAATTGGAGCCTTTGCTCGTTAACGAAGCAGTTGCTGCAATTGAGGTTGAGTATCTTGAAGACCGTGAACTTCCCGATGCTGTAGCACGTCTTGCAGTCTTACGTGTGACTGGCTTGTGGACCACCGAACAGGAGATTCCTCCTGAAGGATTGGACATTTTGTGTCAGCATGGACACGACCGACTAACACCCTCTCCATCTTCTTGGGGGCAAAAAGTCCTCAAGCACTACGGTTCAAAAATCTAAGATCGTAAGGATGACCACATCAAGTGAAGCCCCTGTTCCAAAGAAGTTGGTGCACTCCACCCAAGCAGTGTAATCGCTTGGCTGCAATCTGGAAGTCTTCGTAAAGCATCACCATGATACCCCTGCGAATCCTCGATTTGAGGCAAGTCTTTACCCCAAGTCTCATCATGAGAGACTAAAGAAAAAATACGTTCTTGTAAATGTTGTATCGTCACTTCTTCTGTAGAACCAATATTCAAAGCACATCCTGAAAGTGATTCACCTTGTAGGCCTTTTTCTTGTAGGCCAGTGAGCATAAAGCCGTCAACAATGTCCTCTATCCAGGTAAAAGAACGAGTCTGTTGGCCACCGTTGTGCAACTGTAATGGTTCTCGAGAGAGGATGGCTTGGAAAAACATGGCCACTACCTGCCCGTATTCATCACCGAGAAGTCGAGGGCCATAGGCGTTAAATGGTCGAACAATACGGACATCAAGACCTTCACGGGCTGCATGTTGACAGGCTATTTCATCAAGGTATTTACTGGCTCCATACGAATGACGTTGATGCATTGAAGGGTCAGTAAACGTCATCTCATTGCCGTTTTGAATCGGCTGTTGAAGTGCCTCACCAAAGGCTTCGGGAGAGGAAGCAAGCACATAACGCGCATCATGTGCCATTGCCAGTTCCAATGTTCGAAGCGTACCGTTGATATTGACATCAATTACAGAATGAGCTGCATCATGAAACCATTTGGTACCGTTAACTGCTGCAAGATGATAAATCAAATCAACACCGTCTAAGCATTCAATCGCTTCATCGAGGCGCTCAACATCACGAACATCTCCTTGCATGAATTGAAATCGTTGATTCCCTGCTAACGCAGAGAGGTTTGATTTATTGCCCCTGAAAAGTGAATCATACGCTAAAACTGAATGACCTTGACTGATTAAACGCTCGCACAATGAAGAGCCAATGAAACCTGCACCGCCGGTTACGAGAATTTTCAACCCCGACATATCAGCACCTCATTTCACTCGTTCAAGAACCGTAAGAGATACGACTCCGCTTTCCGATTTGAGTTCAACAAGGTCACCGTCGTTAATTGCCATGCAAGGATCTTGGTCAAATCCATGACCGTAAGGAAGGCCTAACAGCGAGCATGCAGGCAAAGTAAGTGGACAAACATCACGATTAACAATTGCTTTCGGGCCTTTTTCAGTATAGAGCAAACCCATCAAAACAAAGGGCGCAACCGTTGACCCTGAGCCTTTGGGATAGATGAGAATTGAATTTTCAATTGCCCTGCCGTCAAGTGGGTGGCCAGTTTCTTCAATCACGCCAGAATCACGGTTCACATAGCCTAGATAGGTGATGGGCACATCAGTAACCATAGCAGGACCTGTAATGCAAAAATCACCTTGACTTTGGAGTGGAGCCCCTTTCAATGTTACATCTGTAGTATGATGAGATTTTGCGCTCGCGTGCTGAGGTTGTGCTTTAGCACTGAGAACCGGACGGGGACCTTCTGATAACATTGGGTCAAAAGCGTGGGCAACGCAGTCGACAATTGGCATTACACTGGTTGGAAGCCGATTGAGTCCACTTGTCAAATAGTGTTCAGCCTTGAGGGAATTTGTCAACAAGTGGTTGTAATGATTGCGATTGTATGGTGTTACTTCAGGACAAGTATCCTGTAGCAATACGGCACCAGCCTGTTCCAGCATTTCTACGCTACCATCGGCCACCGCAAGTTGGTAATTTTCTCCACTGGTGAAAACCCACAACCTTTGGTCGGGAATTTTAGCACCCATCTCAGCATGTGAACGAACTGCTGCTGCAGTAATACGAATCTCTTCTAAACTCGCTTGAGGACATCCAATGACCACTAAATCAACTTGACCCTGCGGTGCTAAATCCGCATATCGAGCATTCAAATCTTGTTCAGTGAAAACCAACTCACCCTGCCATCCAGCCTCAGGAGCACGCCAAACATCTCCATCCCGTGCTAAAGGCGGGTCGGCAGAGAGGCCTTCAGCCCACAACATTGGCGTTCCATAATTCGCTGCTGCCGCAGTGAGTGCTTTTTTACGAGCAAAACTCGCTTTCTTGGGAAGCCCCTGAATGAACGGCATTGGCCCCCATGGAACATTCCAATCCGGCCGAACCTGTTTTCCTATCCAGTCACCTAATACCGACCAATCTGAAAGCGTATGAAGCTCACAGTCAACTCGAACATGGATATTCGGTTGACGATTTTCTTCAAGATGAAGACCCCACCGAGGAGCAAAACCAGTGAGCGCAGTTGCCAATGCGGAAAGACCAGATTCGCGATTCGTAATCAGAGAAGTCCACGTATTTGAGAAACAGACTGCATTGGATTCTGCCCAAGAAGCGATTCCACTTTCATCATCAACACCTCGATCATAAGGCGTGCATGAGAGTGTTGCTTGTATTCCAAGTTCTGAATAGGCTTCGACAATCTCAAATTGTTGTTCAAGAAAATCTGGCCAGTCGATATCCATTTCCTCCATTTTCTCTTTGTCGCATCCAGCGGAATTGAGCGTGGTTGGAATGGATACTTTTCCATCACCTGAACTTGACAAATCCGAAAGAAAACGACGCAAACCGTGCCCTCCAGTGATGACTGAAACGCCCGAAACGTGAGCATGGTCAACATTGACAAAGCCTTGAGCTCCTGCTGTGACCGCTAAATCAACGACTAAACGAGCCGCTTTTTGTCGCGTTGGGCCTTCCTCGCCTGCCAATTGAGATGAGAGGCGCTCAGGCAGGTCCATATTCAACTGCAATCGGTGAACACCCTTGAAGTCACCCCTTGAATAAAACATGAAAGTTTGAGATTATGATGAAGAGGACTTGAACCGAAGGCTTTGATAGCGTTGACGAATTTAACACGAATCATGTCAAACCCGCCAAGAATGGATGTCGACGCTTCTATTGCAGGAGAACCTGCACGAAACCAAACCCGCAAGAATGTGCCAAATCTGCACATTCCACCGACTAAACAACAAACAGTGAATAAAAAGACTCAACCGAAGAGAAAATTTTTCCTTTCTTTGCTCCAAACGATTCTCTTGGTTTGTGCACTCATGCTCTCAACGTATTCCTATGTTCAACTTGATACCCTTTCAGCGCAAAAAGGAAACACCGGTGAAAATGCCCCTGAAATGCTTGTTCGCACTGAAGGACGCATTGCTGATTCAATCTGTACCGAAGGCGGTGCTGAGATTTACCTGGGTAACGACCTCAACTCCAACGGATATCTCGATGAAGATGAAGTGACTTCATCAACCAAAGTATGCCACGGAAAGGAAGGGCTTTCCGGTCCTCAAGGCGCTCCTGGTTTGACAACTTCACTCCCTACCAGTTTGTTAGAAATTGAGCATTTAGACATTGGAAATCTCACTTGTGTAAACGGCGGAATTCTGATTCACAGCGGTATTGATGCGGATGAAAATAATCAACTTGAAGTCAATGAGCGAGCCTCAAGTGACGCGGTATGCGACGGCCTGATCGGTAGCAATGGCGCCAACGGTCAAAGCGGATTAAACGGTGCACCAGGTGAAACAGGAACTCAAGGTGCCCCTGCATTGGTCGAGCAACACCAACCATCACCTGCTGTTTGTATTTCAGGAATCATTCTTCGATTTGGAGTTGATGATGGATTGGGGGATGGTCTTGAATTTGATGGCATACTGCATGATGATGAAGTGCGAAGCAGCATTCAAATTTGCAGTTCTCCACTTCTCTACGGACCAATTTCTGATTTTGCATCAGGAACTGCAAATGGACTCACCACAAATTGCGACGCAATGGTTTGGATGATTGAACAACAGCGCTTGTTGAGCGCAGGCGTGAATGGAATTGATGGATGTGAACTTTGGGTCAGTGAAGGCACCGATGCTTCGACTCAACTCTTGCTTGACATCAACCCAACTGGAGATGCCTTACCCGGATTGTATCTTGGCCTAACATCGGTTCAAACTCCATACGGAGAACGCGTCTTTTTCGATGCTGATGATGGTGTCAATGGCCGACAGTTATGGGTCAGTGATGCAACAGTGAACGGCACATCACCAGTCGATGATTCAGGGGATTCAATATCAGTAAGCAGTTCTTCCAAAGCGGTGATTTGGGCGCAAGGCGTTGCGGTGAAATCAGGCGATGATGCCTTGTTATGGAGCGATGGTTACACCGTTGAAAGCGTGTTTGAACATCCGTCCTTCAACCAAATTCAACAACAAAGTCTTGCAAATGAAACGCTTGGAATGACGACTTTTGCCACTGAAATGCTTTTCTCAAACTCGACCCACTTATGGTTTTCAGCAAAATCTGAGAACAACATTGAACCCCATCTACTCACGATTGATGCACGTCTCGAAAGTTGGGATCTTCATCCAACCGGAGCAAGCCAACCCAACAGCCCTTTGATTCTTCAAAACGGAATTGTGGTAGCAGCAGATGGTTTAGATGGCCGTCAACTTGTTCGACTGCTTGAACAAGGCGGTCACACTTGGTTGACCAGTTTACTGCATCAAGGAACTGGAAATCCGACGACGCATATCGCAGAACATCTTGGAATTCATCAAATTGGAGATGTTCTGGTCTTTGATGCACTTACCTCTGGAGTGGACCCTCAAGTGTGGGCGCATAATCTCACCTCAGGGAATACCCAAATCATGTCAACATCCATTGTAGCACCCGGTGACTGGGCAGGCGGAATTGTTCATCAACAACGCGTTTGGTTCGATTGTGTAGCTCCAAATGTGGCTCATGAAATCTGCTCTACTGATGGAACTGTGAGTGGAACATACGTCGAAACGGACTTGCGAGCAGGAATGGCAAGTTCCAATATTCTCGGTTTTGCCTCATACCAAGAGCACTTGTTTGTCTTGGCTTCGGGTCAAGTTGATGGAGTTGAGAGTGGTTCATCCTTGTGGCATCTCAAAGACGGTGAACAACCGAGTTTGGCCTATGACCCTTGGCCAGGAGTGAATAACAATTCAGCATCTGGCACCTATGGTGAACTTCTCTTGACTGAACATCATCTGATTTTCGTATCGCATGATGGTGTACGAGGGCATGAAATTCATGCTTGGAGTCATGGGGAGCGAACCGGTGACTGGTTGATTTGGCCGTCTTCAGCGTAAGTGTATGCAATGCGGGCAAGAAACCTCGATGACGTAATCGGGTGATTCTTGTTCTTCAACTGTCAACGGTTGTCGGCAAGCAAAACACTGCACAACATCGGCTTGTTCAAGTTCAGCACTGAGCGCAACGCGATGGTCAAAGACGAAGCAATCTCCATCCCAGTGTTCTCCACCAACTTCCTCAAAATATCCGAGGATACCGCCTTTGAGTTGCTTTACATTTGAAAAACCTGCATCCATCATCACAACGCTGGCTTTTTCGCAACGTATTCCACCTGTACAAAACATCACCACAGGAGTGTCTTTCATGCTATCTGGAAGTGACTCAACGGCCTTTGGAAAAGCTCGAAACGATTTGATGTTGAGATCGAATGCGTTTTCAAACGTGCCTAATCTGATTTCATAATCGTTACGAGTATCGATGATTGCAACTTCACGACCTTCGTCCAACCACTGTTTGAATTCGGTCGGCGTAATTTCTTCACCGGTACGCTCAGCGGGCTTAATGTGGTCAAGGCCGAGCGAAATAATTTCTTTCTTAAGCCTCACATTCATGCGATTGAAAGGCTGGTATTCTGTATAGGAATACTTGAGTTGAATTCCGGAAAAGCGTGAGTCTTCCTCCAAAAATTGAAGATATTGGTCAATGGATGATTGCGGACCTGCCAAAAAGAAGTTGATTCCTTCAAAGGAAAGTAAGATTGTCCCTTTGAGTCCGTTTTCATTGCAAATTTGCCTGAAGGGCTCTCGCAATTTGTCGCGGTCAGGTATATCGACGAAACGATAACCGGCAACATTGGAAATCATCCCCTCCATGTCCTCGGGATTGAGGGGGGCTTTTTGATTCATTCTCAATGACGCCAATCATGACGGGAGGCGAGTGGTCGTCGCCATCCTTGGCCAAAGGCACGCGATGAGACGCGAGGCGCTGGAGACATCTGCCAACGTTTGTGCTCACTGTGTTCCAATCGAGTAAGCACTTCAACGACCATACCCCGGTCAAATCCTTTCTCAGCGATAGCCTGTGCGTCCAATCCTTCTTCGATATGAGCATGGAGAATACCGTCTAATACATCATACGGTGGCAGAGAATCCTCATCTTTTTGGTCTGGAGCCAGTTCAGCAGAAGGCGGTTTCGTGCGAGTAGATTCGTTCACAGGTTGAATGCGTCCATCACGTTCTGCACGGGTATTGAACATGTCTGCAAGCCCGTAAACCTGCATCTTGTAAAGGTCGCCAAGCGGTGTATAGCCACCCGCCATGTCCCCATACAATGTGCAATATCCTTGAGCTAATTCTGATTTATTACCGGTCGCTATTGCCATGTGACCTTGGGCATTTGCATGT
The DNA here is from genome assembly GCA_002499705.1 of Euryarchaeota archaeon UBA91. Lineage (GTDB taxonomy): Archaea > Thermoplasmatota > Poseidoniia > Poseidoniales > Poseidoniaceae > MGIIa-L1. The sequence goes on along the minus strand of DAMU01000040.1, from coordinate 36,561 downwards.
GCCATTACAAGCAGACCTCGTAAGCGTGATTGCAAGTTCTCGGAGGCAACTGGATGGCCGTTTGAGAGAACTTCACCAATTGATTCTTCAACCGAAAGATGGAATGAATCAATCGGAATCATATCGAAATGAATGCCAAGTGCTTGAGCAGTATGGCGTGCGTCATCGATTGAATGTTGAGATGAATGGCGGCTTGGCATGGCGATACCAGTCACGTTCTCAGGTCCAACTGCTGCGGCAGCAACGCATGCTGCAACTGCTGAATCAATTCCGCCTGACAGCCCCAACACAATCGAAGAGATTCCAGATTTGCGACAGTAATCAGAAAGTCCGGTTACAACTGCATCAGTGAGGTCTTCGAGCAAATCTTTGTCGTACTCATGGCCTTTGTCATCCGGTGAAACATGCCGAATTTGATCGCTACCAATGCAAAGTGCACCTTGGGTTTCCGAGGCAACCCATCTGCAATTTTCTGAATCATCAATATCGACGAGAAGAACGCCTTCTTGCCATGCTGGAGCGACAACAACTCGACCGTCTGGCCAAGCGACTAAGGAATTTCCATCGAACAGTAAGTCATCGTTACCTCCGACTTGATTCGCCAATAAAAATGGATGATTGAGAATACGAGCAGCAGTGCGGCAAACGTGGATTCGAGAACTCAACTTGTCTGCGTGATAAGGAGAAGCTGAAAGATTCACTGTAGCATCCAGTTGTACACCTTGACGTCCCCATTCTGCCAAGTGCTCAATCGGATCAGCGGAATAGGTTGAGGGTGTCAAACCGGCAGCTTGCCACGCATCTTCACAAACAGTCACTCCTAGGTCAAGTTGTGCGATTGTTCGAGCGATGCCTGAACGGGTATCTGGCTGGAAATAACGCGCTTCGTCAAAAACGTCATACGATGGTAGAAGTTGTTTTCGCGCAAGAATATGAGAACTCCCATCCTTAGAAACCGCATCTTTGTTTCCAGCACGAACGACACCGTTACCCGGCAATTGCCGTTCTGTCTTCGCTTCAATTGGCGTACCAACAAGGACAGGAAGAGGCACGTTCAATGAGATTGCTGTCTGTTGTGCAAGACGAATGAATTCATCCTGCAGCAATAAGTCACGGGGAGGATATCCCGATATTGCAAGTTCGGTAGTAACGGCAACATCTGCACCGTTTTTGGATGCCAAGTGAGATAATTGCTCGAGACGCTTCGCGTTTCCAGTAAGGTCACCAACCGTAGGGTCCACTTGTAGAAGACCAATCATTCGACCCATTGTATCACTCCAATGCATCACTTGTGTTGAACAATTTCGCCTTCAGCGTTCTTGTACCACCATTCATTGGCGACCTTATCATGATACCACCAATAGCCATCTGAACCCATAACCCAGTCGGTTTCTTCTGCAGTTTGGGAAGAAGTTTGAGTTACGGCTGCAACTGCTGTTTGTGCAGTAGGAGTAGGTTCTGGAGTAGAGGCTTCGTGTTCATCTTCATACTCATATTCATCATCATCCTCAAACTCTGACGAATATTCATCCCAATCATACTCCAATCTTGAGCCACGATTGAGCGTAACTCGTCTCGCCCACACCAATCCAGTGAGGACAATCGAAAGGAAAAGAACGGCAGCAAAAGACCCCAAAACTGGATTCACATCTCCGAACACTCTTTCGGAAAAGGATTCTTCACGCTGTGGCCTCACATCGATAGATGGTCCGATAGAAGACATCTCAGATGCGAGTTGAACTTCGACCCATTGCAGGCCAGGTTGAGAGGGATTCCAATCTGTAGAGACAGGGATGCCTCCACCTTTGGGCACTTCAACGGTGACTCGGCGAAGTGTCGAGGTATTCCCATCGAAAAGAACCTCTGTGAAAATGACTTCAACTGAACCGTTCAAACTTCCCGTGTTTTCAACATATGCGGTAACAATTGAAGTCTGACCAACTTCTACAAGGAGACGAGAATAACTTATGGAAGAACTCTGAATCGAAAATTCTGGCTTGAGCCAAACCATATCCCAAACTCCGACAGTTGAGCCTGAAGGCGTTCCTCCCAACCCGAGAACTTCATTGTCTGCAAGATCCCGACCAGTGACCAAGATGTGAACAGAGAGGCGATTCTCCAGCATCTCAGGTGTGATTTCGCTCAAGTCAAAGGAACCGACAACTTCGAGACGCAATCCCGAAATGTCTGTTCCAACCAAGGTAAGTGGTTCGACACCGTTTCTGAGGCGGTCACCCGTTGCTTTCTCTTCAACCCACCAAACCAATTCCAAAGATTCGGCCTCTAAGCCACCTGCTTCAGAAAGCAGTATTCGCACTTCATGAGATTCTGGTTCAAGGACTGAGGCTGGACGCGGGTTCGAAACCTCAACAGGTTCCGGACCTGTTCCGTCAACAATAATCCAACGAACGGAGGTCTCTTGATTGGTTGCATCGATTCCTTGTGCTTGCAGACAACCAATACTCCACGTCATAGGAGTCGTCATGGTTGTCGAAGGCGCTTGAAGTGCGACTGACCAAATACCATCGAGTGAACTTGCAGTAGTTGTAGAACCTGCAAACAACACGTCGACTTCGCATTCAAAGTCTGGAATTAAACCAGTTTCTGCAAAGACAACTGCACCAGCAACTTCCAATGGACTGTTCGGCGCTAAACGGGCACCGTCGCCAAGCAAAGTTCCTTGAGAGAGAATCAGAGATACGCTTTCTTCTGGAATCTCCATTGCTGCTGAGAATCGCCACCGGTGCTCAGGGAATGCGTGGAAGACTTCTTGGCCGGCTCGGTCAATAACACGGATACCTGGCTCTCTTCTGGTTTCACCTAAATCGGGTGTTGTCCAAGCTAATTTCATTTCAACATGCAGAGTCATGTCACGCTCATAAGGATCAGCAGGTCCGTTTGCACCCCTCATTTCGCAATCTTCAATCATGACGTGCGGGCTGGTAGTAGTACAGTTTCCAGTCATGAAATCCCACTGGATTGGAAGAGGGTCACTGCCTTGGTTCGATGCTAACTCGACAACGACAGTGGACAAGTCTGATCCTCCATTCGGTTCTGAAATATCAACGGCGAAAACGTAAGGCATTTCTGGATGCATCCAAGGTTTCTTTCCACCTTCAAAGGAAAATGCGTTTGATGCAACCGTTGGCGCCCCGTCTGTTGCCAGTTGATACATGAATAACTGTTCTCCCGGGATATTTGAACCACCGTTTTCTAACGGGTGCCCTGCATTATCTGAACCGTTAAGATAAACAGAAACTTTCTGTCCCAAACTTCCACCTGTATCATCCATCATCAAGGTGTATTGACCGATGAGTGACGAGAGGTTATTGGGGACATACAAGGCGGTTTGCTGGTATTCACCTTCGTCTGGCCACTGATTGAAATTATCGTCATCAGCCCATTCCCTCCAGACCATAGCATAGATGTTATCCGGCAGCACAGGTTGATCAGAAATCTGAATTTGTATCGTCTGAGTTGTCGATGGAATGCGATGGTCGTATCGGTGCATATTGACGTCAAGGACCTGTGGTGATATTGAATCGATGTGGAATGTTCGAGTAAATACAGAAGCAGGAGTTGTACCTGAACCATTGAGTGGTTTCACTTCAAAATGCCAAACTGCAACGCCAAAAGTAAACGGTACATTGTCGGTAAAACTCCACATGTTGCCGTTAATCGTCGTCGTATTGGCTACCAGATCCTCTCCTCTGTAAAACTCCACGATTGCATCTTCATCAGCAAATGCGTCGATTGAGTCCATCCCTTCAAAGCCAATTTGAACATCGATTTGAATGGTTGAACCTGCTTTGAGGTAATAGTCGGTTGGATCTAATTCAATATTTTGAGAATCTCGGAAAGTAACCTGCTTAATTTCTAAATCATTTTCAAAGCCTTGCGTTCCGAATCCACCCCACGTATGGGAGGCTGGGATAGAGAGAATGCCACTTGAAAGCAATAATCGTGATGAGACTTGAATGGTGTCAGAATCATCCCATGATGGTTCTATTCTGAAGGTGAGGTTCATCGTCAAAGTGGTCCCCGATAATGAACTACTCACTGCATTGGTTGGATGTAATTCGACAAGATGAGAATCACCTGTCCCAATCGGTGAGCCACCGTTGAGTGGTAACAACCATGTTGCAGCATTTCCACCTCCAACGACATCAAGGCGGGCTGATGTCGCAGATGAAGAAAAGATGTCGAAGGTCGTCTCCATGGTTTGCCATCGCTGACTTGGAGTCAATGTGAGAACATCGGTGAGCATGTTCATGCTCAACAGTTCAACACTTGAGGAGGTGTTCAACCCTTCGATTGTCACGTGGATTCCGCCGGGAGTATCTGATGTAAATGGCAATGGAATGTTGTGTACACCGCCTGCAGTCGACAATCCATAGCGAGCGCCATTCATCTCCAAAACGAAGATCGAATCAACCGGAGCGAGCAGTGTATTGGATGCTTCATACGGTACACCAAGACCTGCCAAGGTCACGTTTCCTGTCCCATAGACTTCAAACTCAACTTCTGTGAAATAGGTTCCCAGCGCACCTGCCAACGAGGATGTCGCAGCAATAGCAGCATTGAGGTCGGTAAGTTGTGTTTGATTCAAAACAAAGAGGCTTGAACCGCTTTCAATCGTCCAATTTGCGAGAATAGTGCCGTCATAAACGAGATTTATTGCGGCTAAATTGCCGTTACTAGAAAGAGCACTAAAGCAAAAACTACCGAGTTCTGTAGCTGGAATCCAAGCCTTAGCGGTCGAACTTCCACTGATTCCTGGATTCGCTGCTATTGAAGTCTGGCCATTTTCAAAACGGTCTTGCCATCCCCAAGAACCAACCCGAGAATCGCTTCCACCCCATTCCAATAACCCATCTTGGGAGAAATCAATAGCGGGAGCAGTTGGTTGAATTCCTCCATACGTTCCTGTTTCGAAATCAAACACTTGCCATACATCTGCCGTATTGTTTGAGGCTGCGATGAATTGGACTTGGTAAGATCCAACCGTACCTTCACTTCCAAGCATACTCATCGAGTAGGGGAGGGAAATGTTGGTCCAATTATCAGCAGGCGATGTTCTCATTTGAGTCTGAACCAAATTCGTCGTAGCGTCGATGTGGATTTCTGCAAGTGCTGCTGAGGCGGTAAACCATGGAGAGACCAGACTGTCGTTTGCCATTCCATCGATAGAATTGGTTCCTGGGACATAAAATGCTCCACCAGTGGTAGACCATTCATCGAAGGCCTGAGGGTAATTTGCAGAAAGGGCATATTGACCATCACCGCTGATAGAATAAACACTCGCCATTTGTCCGTTTGGAGAAGGTTCGAAGAACAAACTCAACCGAATCGAGGTAATGGTTTGCCAATCCATTGCATTGAGTGGAATCCAACCTGCTCCAGTCCCGCTCATGCCCGGAATGGGTTCACCAGTTGCACCATCAAGAATCGTCCAGTTGAGGCTTGCACCCGTTGGAATATCCGCGTTGAGATGGAGAGGTGCCCATGGTCCTGCTTCAACATCTTGGAATGAACTGGGAGCAAAACCAATCGTCGGGCTTGTCCAATCTGCGGTTGGAGGAACTGCTAAATGAACATCATCAATAAACCAAAAATCACAGCACGTCGCACCTGAACCACTACCTGAAACCTGATTCAAGCGTATCTGTGAAGTGGAGTGAAGCGCAGCTGCTGGCAAATTGGTAGACCATTGTTGCGGGGAGTGAGGGCCGTAGGTCGCGGCAGAAAAGGTATTCACAGTAGTCCAAGTTCCCGAGGAAGTTTTGTATTGAATTTGCAAGTTTTCATTGGCGTCAGGCTCCTCACCGCATGAAGAATCTCCTTCACGCACCCATGCATGCAATGGCATGGTAGTCACACCTGCCAGATTGACTACTGGAGATGTAGCATGTTGTGCTCCCGAGGCTTGTGTTTTGATTGAACCTCCGGAAGAACCATTGTAGCCACAAGAATTCGAGGTCCATCGACTCACGTAAGTCGAACTTGAAACCGTCCAACCTTGAAGGCCAGTGTTGAAATCCCACAAGACACCTCCACCTTCTGCTTTGAGAGCCCCGTTTGCTGAAGAGGTCCCATTGTTGATTGCACTGCTGTGCGACCAAACGCTGTTGTCATCCCACACAAAACCTTGATGAGTTGGATCGACGGATGGTTCCATCGAAAGATGAACATCAGTGATTGGAGCATTACTCGGAACCTCCACGCTGAAGGAATTGGAATACAATCCCGAACCTGGTAATTGGACGATAGCAGAATCTCCAGCACCCGCTAAAAGAGGGGAATCCTCGTCTGAAAGAATTGAGTCGAAAGGCGAAGAAGGGTTCTGAGTCAGCACGATTTGCAACGAGCCGCTGAAAAGCATGAGAAGCGCAAGCAGGATTGCTTTGCGGCTCGACCTCGACCCCCACATATTCTCCCCTATCGGTTAAAGGACTTCAAACATACGCCGACCCATTTTCGTCAATTTACCTTCAATGGCCTTTTTTTCACTACCTCTTAAACTCGTTCAATGTTGATTTTTTCTTATCAAAAGAGGGGTGAGGTTCAAGACAAAAACTCTACTCGCATGGCTATGGCACGACCTCATGCTGCAGGTGAACTCGACGCTGTCGCTCTTGAAACTGCCTTGTTAGAAGCGTGGAAAAGCGAAAATGCATTTCAGCAATCCATCGAATCCAACAGAAATGGCGCACCATTCATCTTCCTTGAAGGGCCTCCTACTGCAAACGGAAAACCGGGGATTCACCACGTCGTCGCTCGGGCTTACAAAGACCTGGTTTGCCGGTGGAAAACCATGGAAGGATTCCGAGTTGAAAGAAAAGGTGGATGGGACACGCATGGACTACCAGTGGAAATTGAAGTTCAGAAGCGAATGGATTTGATGTCAAATGAAGCCATTGAAGCGTATGGAATGGAAAACTTCAATCAAGCTTGTCGCGACTCTGTTTGGACCTATGAATCGGCATGGAGAGAAATGACTGAGCGTATGGCTTACTGGGTCGATTTAGACAACCCCTATGTCACACTCGAGAACAATTATGTGGAATCGTGCTGGTGGGCAATGAAACAAATGTTCGACAAAGGTTTGCTTTATCGAGGATACAAAGTTCTTCCGTATTGCCCCCAAACTGGAACATCCTATTCAAGTCACGAAGTCGCTCTTGGCTACAAAGAAGTAGAAGAACCATCGGTCTATGTAAAATTCAAACTCAACGATGATTCAGCCAGCATCTTAGCATGGACGACTACACCATGGACACTCCCAGGGAATGTGGGATTAGCCGTTGGACCTGATGTAACCTATGTGCGAGCGCGCATAACAGAACAGGCTGAAAACTGGGTTGGTCAAGGTGGGGCTGCTGTCGGTGAAGAGATTATTTTAGCGAAGGATTTGATGAAAGAAGTTCTTCGTCATAACGTCGAAATTATCGAAGAATTCCCAGGCTCTTCTCTTGTGGGACGCTCGTATGAGCCACTGTTCCCTGAAGCAGTCCCTCGTGGAGATTCAAACTCTGCATGGACCGTCCTTGAAGCAGATTGGGTGACAACGACTGACGGAACAGGTGTTGTTCATACCGCAGTCATGTATGGTGAAGACGATTACAATCTCGGAATGGCTGCTGGCTTGCCAGCCTACCACACGGTTGGGATGGATGGCGCATTCCTCACGGGGACACATCCACAACTGGATGGTCGATACGTCAAAGAATGCGATCAAACGATCATCGAACTTCTCTCTGCGTCTGGAGGTAGCAACGGTAAGGGCCCCGAAAGTGGTCTTTTGTATCGTGAAAAAGCATACTTGCACGACTATCCACATTGTTGGCGAACCGACCATCCACTGCTTTACTATGCCATGGATTCATGGTTTGTTCGAATGACTGCGGTCAAAGAGCGCCTTCTTGAATTCAACAATGATGTCGAATGGGCACCTGATTGGGTTGGAGAAGGTCGATTTGGAGAATGGTTGCGCAACGTCAAAGATTGGGCGATTTCACGTGAGCGATATTGGGGCACTCCCCTTCCAGTTTGGCGTGACGATGAGGGCAACATGAAATGCATCGGCTCAATTGCTGAATTACAACAAGAAGTCGCAAAGGCGGTCGCAGCTGGAATCGAAAATCCTGATTGTCCGGATGATGTCGACCTTCACCGCCCGATTGTTGACGGATTCACCCTGCTTTCTGATAATGGAAAACCAATGCATAGAGAACCCTTTGTCATGGATTGTTGGTTTGATTCTGGTTGTGCTCCTTTTGCTCAGTGGCATCACCCATTTGATGGTGGTGAAACCTTTGATGCTTCATTCCCAGTTGACTATATCTGCGAAGGTGTCGACCAAACACGGGGATGGTTTTACACCTTACTTGCTGTATCAACAACCGTTTTTGACAAACCTGCTTACAAGCGATGCCTGAGTTTAGGACTGATTTTAGATGCTGAAGGAAAGAAGATGTCCAAATCACGCGGAAATATTGTTGACCCTTGGGACCACTTTAATCGAGAAGGCGCTGATGCTACTCGATGGTACATGGTCACTGCTGGAGCACCTTGGAATCCCCTTAAGTTCGACTCAAACGGCGTTCGAGAAACCTATGCAAAGATGTTCTTGACGCTCTGGAATATTTACAAGTTCCATGCTGATTATGCTGCACTGGATGGTTTTGACCCTGAGCAATCTACATCTGAAATCGCAACTCGGCCATCGCTTGACCGTTGGATTTTATCTCGCCTCGCCACGACTGCACACAATTATCATGCAGATTTCAAAGGTTGGAACTTCCACAAGGCATGCCGTGACCTCGAAGATTTCATTGTCAACGATGTTTCCAATTGGTATGTTCGACGTAGCCGCCGCCGACTTTGGGATGATGCTGAGACAACAGACAAGGTCGCATGCCAACATACCCTCCATGAAATCTTGACGACTGTATGCCGTTTAGTCGCTCCAGTAAGCCCATTCATGGTCGATACAATTCATCGAAACCTCACCGGAGAGACCGTTCACCAAGCCGCTTGGCCGCTCGGTGTACCTGGCTCTCTTGACGGGGCAACTGCAGACCATTGGGATGAACAAGAAGCTGCTGCAACTGCTGTTCTTCCACCTCAAGACCTCGATTTGGAAGCAACCATGGCGCTGGTTCGCGAACTGGCTGAGGTTGGGCGTAGAATTCGAGTTGATGCAAGACGTAGGCAGAGATTACCTTGTGCTCAAGGATGGATTGTCTCTGGCCCGGAGATGGAAGAGTTCCACGATATTCTTGCTGAAGAGTTGAATGTTGAAACCATTGCTGTTGAGAATGACCTTGACCGATTTCAACAAATTGAACTTGCTCCGAACTTCCGTGCGCTTGCACCCAAGGCTAGAAGCGAAGTCAATGCTGTAGCAGGAGAAATCAAGAATACTGAAGACCCTACAGCAATGTTTGCATCTATTCAAGCGGGAACCTGCGAGATTATGGGGATTCAAATTGAAGAGTCCGATGTCGAGATTCGACGTGTTGAGCGACAAGGTTTCGCAGCATCTACTGTAACCATTGGTCAAGGTGAAGAAGCCCAACAAATCAGCCTCGTGCTGGACATGAACGACACCCCCGCACTTCTATCCAAAGGTCTTGCTCGAGATATTACTCGGAGAATTCAAGCCATGCGTAAAGATCTCAACCTCGCTATTGAAGCGACCATTGATTTGGAAGTTTGGACTCAAAATGCACCTGAAATGTTTGAGCAAGACCGTGAATGGATTGTATCGGAAACCCGTGCTGCTGCTGCCATATTTTACTCAGAATCCGAAACGCCTTCAGGCGATTCAGAATCCTTTGAAGTGGATGGCACTTCTGTGTGGTTTACTGTCAAATAAGAGTATAATTGCGCTTAACGGCTCTGCGACGCCTTCAAAGAGATGGGCCACTACGCCGATTCATGCGTCGCATTGCACTGTCCGTCCTCATGGTAACTTCCATGCTACTTGCGGGCTGTTTTGGTGCTGGAGAAAAATTGGTCGAACAAGAAACGGTCGAGCCAATATGGGATTCCTATTCACTTGTTGACATGATTCAACATGAAGACCCAAGAATGTTCATGACTGTGGATTTACGGACCAATCAAACAACCAACACATCTTGGGCAGTCTTTGATGCCACGAAAGGCGGAAACTGTTGTGAGCATTATTTGGCAACAACCATCGAAGGTGACATTCTCAATATTGGAGGAGAATACCCCGTTTTCAGTGAAGACAGAGGTCATGCTTGGGATACCTACATCCCTGGCGTTCTGCCTGCTCTTGGCCAATGTGTGACTGCAATCCCAACCAATCCTGGTCAAGAAGGACTTGGAGAAGGCAGTATTGTTCAAGCGACAAACGGTGACATCATCTCGATGTCATGGTTCCCATACATAGGAGCAGATGGTAAAATTGACAAGTTCTATGCCATCCTCTTTGATGAATCAGAAGACGAGTGGAAGTGGTGTTACAACCGTTTGACCGAGCCTTTCTACGACCGTTCATGGCAAGTTGAAGTTGTTGGTCCGATCACTTCAACGATTGGAAACGGAGATTGGGCAAGCATCGTGGTCTCTAATTTCTGGCATCAATCTCTTGATGCTGGAGGTCAAATTAGCGTCGATGGACTAAACTATTATCCGTTCCAGTTTACCGACCGTGATTCAAATGACCCTGTTGTTGAACTGGACCTCAATTTCACGGCAGAAGGTTTGACTTCATACTATGACGTCAACAAGCCACACAAAGAGATGAGGGCATTCCCAATGCCCACGGGTGGCCTTATTTTCCCAAGTTACTATTCAAACGGAAATGCTGCATACATGGATACCACCTTATCGTGGAATGAATTAGAAGTTCAATTTCCATCCGAATATTGTCATTATGACTCTGCAGGAACACTCCACTGTGTTGCAAATTCCGGCACCTCTTTCACGCACTACATGTCGAAAGACGGAGCAGTTACTTGGCAGAATCAAACCTATGACATGAGTTCTGTCTCCTCTTCAATTGAAGAATGGGAATTCCAAGCCAATGGTGAATTGGATTTATTCGTGCTCAACATCCGTTACCAAAGTACCGACGGACCTGATGTTGACATGGTCTATCATGTTCGAGGCTATTCTGAAGACATGTCACCTGACACACTCACCTACATCGGTCAAGGTGACCTTGATTCAACCTCGGGTGCTGGTAATGACATTCGATTCGACTTTGCATCACTCGGCATACTCAACGATGGTGGCGTTATAGTTGCTTACCACGATTCAACCGATCCAGATCCTCTGTTTGCCGTTGAACTCGAATTGCCGTATTAGGCAGATTCGAATACTTATGCAGCAGCAATGCAGCGTTCATGCAAACATTCAGGTGGCGTGAAATACATTCGGTCTTCTGGAATGAAGGTATCCAACAGAAGGGTTGAGGTCTCTCCTTCCTGGACAAATACAACCGAAGAAGTGCTGGCTGGCAAGTAATCCTCACCTGTCGATAGAAGACTCAATCGAAGTGTGTGGCCTTCTGAAATCTCAGCATCCAAAGGCATGAACTCCATTTTGGCATTAATCGTCTGTACAACAGGAGTCCATGTTTGGATTTCATCACCACCCGCATAGTAACGTAAATCCATGATAGCATGGCCAATATGGATGCAATTGTCTGCATCGTCACAGTCTTCGAGTAAGGCGTAAAGTTGACCACCAACCGATGCAGTTGTGACATCGACATGAAGTCGTGGAGTGCCAGCTACATAGATCGACTCAGTAAGCGGTTCAGATTGCCAAACTGGACCCGTATTCGCATCAGGGAATACTGTTGAGCCACCGCCAATGTTGGTCAGTGAGCCTCCCAAATCAAAGGAAACTTCAGTGACGTCGCTTGGAGGATAACGGTCTTCAAGACGCCATGAACCCTGATTGGATTGAATTTCGACGTAAAGCCCTGGTTGTTCGCCTACACCACGGAGATAGAAATCAAACCACTCAAGCAAGTCTTGCATCCAATCGTATCGCATCATCTCGGGGAATGCTTCGCCCCCTCGGCCACCGAGTTCTGAGCGATCATCAAGTTGGACTGGACGGTCGGGATAGTCATGATCCCACTGGCCAAACAAACCTTTAGCCTCAATTCCCGCATCCTTCAGAGCATTCATTGTAGGAACGGCCATGTGTGGGTCAACATTCCAATCATGCATGCCTTGTATCAGGTAAACACTGCCTTGGTAGTTGTCTAAAACTCGTTCAAGGAAATAACGTTCAGCCCAATAATCACCTGCGACTTCCGAGCCAAACATGTAGGCAGCAACTCCAGTTCCTGGGCCGATGATGTAATCTGGGCATATGTTTTGATAATCTTCCTCATCACCATCAATTCCATACGAGCCATAGACTCCGTTGTGCATAATAGGAGCTCTTGCTTCAGAAGAACCGTTGCGCCACATCAATTCTTTGACGCCAATCAAACCAGAAATTGGGACGATGGTTTTGAGATAATCGTGTTCAGCGCCAAACATTGCTGCTTGCCAAGGAGTGCTCCCATCGTAAGATTTACCAATCATACCGACAGCGCCATTCGACCAGTTTTGTTCTGCTAACCAACGAACTGCGGCATCGTTACCGAGTTGCTCAGCATTACCCATCAAATCCATACAATGGTTTGAACGACCTGTGCCCGCAACAGAAACTTGTGCGAACGCAAAACCGTGAGGAAGGATTTGATCGATGATCATCTGTCCCAGCCAGGTACCTGGAACTTCGATGGAAGGAGTTTCAACTGATGCCTCTTGGAAATATGGTCCAAATTCTGCTATAACGGGAACTTTGACACCTTCTGGAACATTTGGACGCCATACTGCAAGGCTAATCACCGCACCATCAGGAGCAGCACCGCCTTCTTCGATTGGTAATGAGTATTGGACAAAATGGTGCGTAGAGTTCCATTCATTATCGGTCGGTAGAGGCTCATAAGGACCCACTTCAAGTGCTACACTAAACTCTCCGTCTGTTTCGTAGGGGAGCGTATAACGCTCCCAAACAGGCACTCGAAGACCGGATTGTTGGTCCTCACCATCGATGAGTTCAACGACTGCACTACCGAAAACAGCGGAAACAAAAAGAAAAACAAGAGCGACGGCGATTGTTGAACCTAAGACGAGATTAAATTCACGAGCCATTCGGGTTTGGCCAACAGGTTGGGAGATAATGATGGCTTCGGGAATGGTCTTAGCATCTTGACTCACCTCTGTCCACCAACCTTTCCTAGTGTATCTTTCATTTGAGGTTAACGCGACAATGCATTGACTGGAGATGTTCACTTTTCACATCAAATGAGGGTGTTTGAGCAATATCCTCAAAAGCCCTTGACAAACGATGTGACGCATGGTTCTGAGTACCTTACCCGGCGTTGGTGAACGACTTGCCCAAAAAATAACCGACCATTTTGGTGGAGAAGACCAAGCACTTGCCTCGTTAAAATCCGGTGATATCGCCCGAATTGCAGAGATAGATGGCGTATCTCCAAAGAGAGCATTGACGCTTGCTCGAATGGTTGCAGGTCAATCAGGCTCCTTCTTAGCAACCAAGGAGGCAGAACGTTTGCATCGCAGTCTGCTCAATGATATTGTTTCGTTTGCTTCGTGCGCTGCTACACGAGAGCGGATGCAATTATTGATGCCAATTGAAAATCCAGCTGAACGAAGGTTGAAAGTGAGTCATGCAATGAACTTTGCCAAGAAATATTCTGAACGCATGAAAACACTCAGTGGACTGTTTCACAACCTTCGACAAACTCGATTCAATAATGAACGGTATGAGCGAGTTGTTGTGTGCAAAGAGCAAATTGATTTATTCAAAAAATGGTGTCGAGTATTACAACCTGGCGATGGAGAAACATGGAAGGATTATACCGTGTTCAAATCGGTAACATGGATTGGTTCGGGGGCGCCAACAGATGTGCCTGATGGATGGGTAGTGTTGCCAAACGCAAACAATACTGAATTGATTCTACCTGAACGAACCATCGATTGGTTTCGGCACAACATACGAACACTTACCGTCATTGCAGACGTAGTTCAGATGAGTCGCAACCCTCCTGAAAAGCATCCTTTCATCAACGAATTATATGCGTTGACTGTAGGGCTTGAACAACTTCCTGAGATTCTCATGAGTATCGATGATCAAGGTGATTTAGACACCATTGCAAAAGTGAAAGACCAACTTTGGAAGACTGCAAAGGCACTCGAAGAGCAGGTCAATACTGAAGTTGGCCAAGCCATGAATGATGCAAAAATGGACTTAAGCGGTGCAGAATTACTCGAAGCACTCTCTGATGGAGCAGCCTTCCAAAGGAAGTTGCAAGAGGCTACAACCGATGTCATCAATGAAGCGATGGAAAAAGCCAAACAAACGATGGTTGCGACACTTGAAGGGACCGGTGTTCGATGCCCTTACGAAATATTTTCTTCACAATGGCCGGCGAAGATTAATCGTAAAACCATCGATGAAATTGATCAGGCATTGGAAACTAAACTCAAGACCGGGGAGATTGAGCATATGCTCATTCTCGCAAAGAAACTCGGCCCTCTGCGAGAACGTTGCGAAGAAGTTGTACGCTCACTGATTGAATTCGATCAGTGGGTCTGTATTGCACAATGGGCTGTAGAGAGAAACTGCGTTCTTCCTGAAATGGTCGACCATGGAATATTTATCGAACAGGGAAGGCATCTTCTTCTCGGTTGCCGACCAGACCCTGTCACTTATGGACTAGGATTTGCGGCTGATACACAAGATCAGCAATCTCTCGCACTGCTTACTGGCGCTAATTCAGGTGGTAAAACTACGCTTTTAGAGCTCCTTGCCCATACCTGTATTCTTGCTCACATGGGCTTACCTGTCCCAGCTGATTCTGCCCGTGTTGGACAAGTTGATGCCCTACATATTCTTGCCAAAGCCGGCGGAACACAAAGTGCAGGCGCACTTGAGCAGACTCTAGTCGAATTAGCAAACGTCGTCAGCGATCCGACTCCGAAATTGATTCTTGCTGATGAATTAGAAGCCATCACTGAACCCGGTGCTGGAGCTCGTATCATTGCTGGAATGTTGTTGGCAGCAGAAGCACAAGATGACACGTGCATGATGCTTGTGACCCACTTAGCGCCTGCAATCATCAAGGCTACTGGACGTCAGGATTTGCGGGTTGATGGAATAGAAGCGACTGGTCTTGATGCAAACTTGGAACTGATGGTGGACCGAACTCCGAAGAGGAACCACTTGGCTCGCTCAACACCTGAACTCATTGTAAAACGTCTCGTTGAACGAAGTGACGGACATGCACAAAATCTGTTCAGAGACATCCTTTCGATGTTCGACTGATCAGCAGATTCGTCCTGCGTCTGCAGAGTATTCATGCATTGGCGCTTGGAACAAATCAGCACATGTTCTGTTCACCAGAGGAAGTGTCATTGTCGAATCTGCCCAATTAATTGTATAGCCACCGACTGCAGCAGGCGATGGAACATAATCATCACCTGTTTGAGAGAGCGTTATGGTAATCGATTCACCTGCTTCAAGGAAAACATCCATTGGCATAAACTCCATCTTTGCCTTCACAGTTGAAAAAGCAGCAAGTGCAAGATTTCCGTCACGCCCGCCATCAGCAAATCGGAAGTCCATCACTGCATGACCAAGATGGATTCCAGCTTCATCTTTCATTTCTAAAAATGCGTGACCACCGTTTGCGGTATGCGGAGTTACGGCAATATGGAATGTTGGCATCCCAGCAATGTAGACATCTCTGTCAAAAGGACCATACTGCAAGGTGATTGGAGCCAGTGAGGTCAAACCGATTGAAGCACCTGAAGGATTCATCTCAGATCCGATTACAGTGAAGTATTCGGTATCCGGTGCAGGGTAAGTTGTTTCAAGCCTCCATCCGCCTCGATTGTCCTGCATTTCGACACCAAGAGTTGGTGCTCGTCCTTCACCTTTGAGATACCAGTCAAACCAATACAGCATCTCATCAGCCCAATCCCATCGTAGAGTGTATGGGTAGGCTTCAGCACCTTCTCCTGCAGGTAATCCTTCGTGACCGGATTTACGGTCAGGATAATCATGTGCCCACTGACCTGCGAGTGTTTTGGTTTCAATTCCTGCTGCTTCCATAATTTGGTGAGTTGGGAAAGCCATGTGAGGATCGACGTTCCAGTCTTGCATTCCCTGAATAATATACACTGAACCGTTGTAGTTTTCAACAACTCTGTCGATGAATGAGCGCTCGGTCCAATACGTATTGCCGGCATAGTCAACCATACCACCTGAAAGGTATGCTGCAGGCCCGTTGACGTAGCCTTCCACATAGCCTTCACAGAGATTTTGTGGGTCTTCAGCATCGCCATCAATTCCAAATGAGCCATAGACACCGTTGTGCATGATTGCACCTCGAGCCTCCATACTTCCATTTCGCCACATCAATTCATGAACGCCGATCAAGCCAGACATCGGAACGATGGTCGCAAGATGGGGATTTCCAAAAGTGGCAGCCTGCCAAGGAGTAGAGCCGTCATAGGATTTGCCAATGAGTCCAACGTTACCGTTTGACCAAGATTGTGTTCCAAGCCAAGTGACTGCTGCATCGATACCACGTTGTTCATCAGTGCCCATGAGGTCCATGCAGTGGTTTGACTCACCAGTGCCGAACACTGAAACCTGTGCAACCCCATACCCATGAGGAACATAATTTTCAATCAAAAATTTACCCAAGCGATCTGCTGGAGTGAGTGCGTCAACATCACCATCGTTGTAGTAAGGTCCTACTTCAGCAATGACGGGGACTTGGCATTCCGCAGAAAGATTCTCAGAAGTCCAATCGCATCCCTCAATCACGGGTAACCAAAGTCCGAGGTGAACCTCAGCATTACCGGTAATACCGGAGCCTCCATCAGCTGCAGTAATGGTTGGAACTGGAACAAAAACCGATTGGACTGCATCAATTGCGTAACTTCCGTTGACCGATACTCGAGAGTAAATATCAGAATCATCGTATTGCATTTGACTGCGTTCCCATGGCTCTGGATAGACGTCATAAAGTGCAGAATCTCCACCCTCTTCGACGTTTTGCTCGCCGAAGCAGCCTGACAAACTCGTTGTCATCAAGACGAACAAGATGAGCCACGGACGGAAGTTCATGTGTAACGCTGATGGGGTGGGTTTCTTGAACGCACCGGCTGTTTGGTCTTCAAGAAAAATTATTCTTGGACTTCTTCAGAATCCTTTCGATTTTTGAGCTCAGCTCGAACTTCATCCATGTCCAACTCACTGATTTTGGCCACCAAGTCTCGTAGAGCATCTTCGGGAAGAGCGCCGGGTTGCATGAAAACGCCGATACCCTCTTTGAATGCAATTGTAGTGGGTATAGAACGGATATTGAAGGATTGAGCAAGTTTCGGTTCGGCTTCTGTATCGATTTTCCCGAATACGACATCTGGGAAATCTTCAGAAACTCGTTCATATACAGGGCCATACGCAACGCATGGTCCGCACCATGAAGCCCAAAAGTCGAGCAGTACGATGGAGTTGTTGTCGATTATGTCGGAAAAACTTGGTTCGTTAATCTCTATGGTGGCCATGAAAGTTTGTGAAAATCGGCACTACTTCAACATGTTCGTTTGTAGTTGGTCAAGCGACGAGTTCATGTGCTCACGGCTAAAGGCCATTCCATGCGCCTCAATCGATTGGCTACTCTTCTAGTCCTCGTTCTATTCCTTGCACCCCTGATTCCATCCACTCCGGAATCCTTTGAACCAAGGAATGTCGCCGAAGTTGATGCACGGAATTCGGACATTGTCGTATCTGAACTCTTCAGGAGTCCAAACCAATTGAAATCGAACGCTACCAATTCGAATATCTACAACGCTGTCGACTGGAACAGCGATGGCGATTATGGCAAATATTCAGACCAGTTCATTGAATTGTGGAACACCGGTTCATCTCCAGTGAATGTTTCTGATTGGGTTCTCAGTTCAACCTCCGGCAGCCCTCCATGTCAACTCGCTTGGAATACTGTCATTGACCCGGATCAAAGAATCGTAATTTTCAGTGCGGACTCCGATATAATTCTGAGTTATTTTGATGAGGAAACTGTTTCAATTACCGACACCTCTAACACACTCGCCAACTCAATGACGATTCCAAAAGAATTCGGATTTTACGGTAATTCGATTGTAATTGATTCGTCCGGTACTGCTGTTGAAGTTGACCCATCGCCTGGGTGGGGTCCAAACGATCCTGATTCAACCGTTGCTCTCAACATCGTAAAATGCTTTAAAGTTCCAGAAGCGGGTTCTGATGCATTCATTCTCAAAGGGCGTGTTGTCACCATGGAAAGTGAGAACAGCGTCATGAATCAAGGCAATGTCTTGGTTCGTGATGGAATGATCCAAGCCGTATGGTCATCAAGTTCCTCAATCCCGATTAACGCTGACCTCACCAATGCGGTCATTATCGAAACCAATGGCACCATCTATCCTGGACTTATTGACTTGCACAACCACGTTCACTACAACCATATTCCATTATGGGATTTCAATGTTCATTTGAGTGAAGGTCAACGCTCGGACGAGGGTGGATACACCAACCGATACCAGTGGGGTGACAACTACGATTACGGACCAAGTATCACTTGGATGAAGAACAATGTCCAACAGAACAGCCGCTGGGGAATGGCAAGTGAACAAATGAAATATGCGGAAGTTCAAACTGTAGCTGGTGGCGTGACTGCAATTCAAGGCTCGCCGGGTTCAGGCACTTCGGCATGGGACAGCATGTTGGCTCGAAACGTCGAATTGTACAATTTCGGACAAGACGGAATCTCAACTTGTGCCGTATGCGGTGCAGCAGATGACGACTATACTGGAAACCATTTGATTTCTCAAAATCAATCAGGTACACTGAACGCTTGGTTTGTTCACTTGGCTGAAGGCGTTGACAGCAGCAGCAAATCGGAATTTGATGCACTCTGGGATAAGGGCCTCATTATGGATGAAACTGTTGCCATTCACTGCACTGCCCTTGACCGCTCACAATTTGATAAGATGGCAACTGTTGGAGCCGATTTAGTATGGTCGCCGATATCAAACCTCTTACTCTACGGTAACACGACTGATGTTCGGGCCGCCGATGCTGCTGGTGTTACGATTTCAATCGCTCCAGATTGGGGGCCAAGTGGTTCAAAGAATAATTTACACGAACTCAAAGTTGCAGATTTATGGAACAAAGATGTGATGAACACCTACTTCACAGATTATGAACTGGCTGCAATGGTGACCAGTAACCCTGCTAAGGCAGCAAACTGGGACGCCTTTGTTGGACAAATAAAATCTGGAATGTATGCTGATCTTGTGGTCATGGACACTTTCCACGACGACCCTTATCGAAACTTGATTGAAGCGATTGATGCTGATGTTCGTCTGACCGTTGTTCAAGGGAAAGCGGTCTTTGGTGACGCAGACATCATGACCGCTATCAACCAAGATGATTGGGAACCAATCAACGGCGGCGGTGTTTCAAAGGCTGTCGACGTCACTTCATTGTCTGAGGTCGATGGCTCTCAAACATGGGAAAGCATTGAATCGGGCATGGCAATGGCAATGCGTAACGATGTCTCAGAGATTCGTCAACACTGGTCTGCTCCAGACGGTGTTGCATGGGAAACAGATGAAGATGTTCAGGCATACCTCGACACGGAATTCGACGGCAAGAATTCAGCTAATAATGGAGTCTCCCAGTTGAAAAACATGACTGTCGACCCTATTTTCACTACAGGAGACGAGCGCTACTTCGACGTCGTTAACCGAAGCACCCATGGTAATACGCACGTTGACCTTACCAAGCTCTATGCCTATTATGACATTCCAATGGACGCTGGAGAGCGAACCGGAGTCAATGTGGATCTTGATACTGACCCTCAACAAGACGATACATCTGGTAACTCGGATAATGATGATTCAGATACCAATGACAATTCAAACAATAATGGCAACACAGACGACACTGGTTCGAATGACAATGCAGATTCTGACGATAACACCGGTGATTCGACAAACACTGACTGCCTGCCCGGAGATACTTCTGAAGCATGCGTCGAAGAGAATGGAGGCATGGGTGACACGGATGCCAGCGCGTCTGATAGCACGCAGAATAAGGCGATTTTTGCACTGATTGGTTTGGTTATCGTAATGGCAGGTGGGCTGCTATTAGCCGGCCAAAGCCGTGGAGATGAACTCAACCTAAATCAAGAAGCAATGATTGAGAAAATGTGGGATGATGAGGAGATTGAAGAGGCAACTCAATGGAAATCAGATGATTCAACGTTTATCCCAGCCTTACCTCCAATGGAGATTACTCCACCAAAATTGGACGAAGAAGAGTGATTATTCAAGGGTCCAAGAAGGGCCTTCAGGTGTATCCTTGACCACAACGCCCATCGCTTTGAGTTGATCTCGAATCTCATCGGCCTTCGGCCAATCTTTGGAGGCTCGTGCTTCGCCGCGAGCGACAAGTAAACGTTCAACATCATCCGCCACCTCTGCACGACGAGGGTCTTCTTCTGGCTCTGCAAGAGCCATCTCTCTTGAAGGAAGAACACCAAGAACCGTTCCTGCAGTTTCTTCGAGCCAATCGACTGCGTAGTGAGCAAACGCATGGCGATCGGTGTGATCAATACCGCTGTCAAGCACCTTACTGATTTCTCGGACGGCTCCCAATACTTTGGCAACCGCTTCACGGCTGTTAAAATCATCATCCATGGCTTGAGCAAATCCTTCACCCATTTTTTCAAGCATGCCTAATGAACGAGACAATGGTTGCTGGCTCGAGATTTCTGCATGTGGTAAATCCACTCGAGGCGAGTCTGAATCAAAGTGATTTAATGCGCGCACATAGGTCTCTAAAATTCGGTTATAATTTCGCTCTGCATCTTTGAGAATTGTTTCATTCATATCAATTGGTGAACGATAATGAGCATTAATCAAAGAAAATCGAAGAACCATAGCGTCTACTTTTTCCAAGATGTCTTGAATCGTCCAGAAGTTTCCAAGAGACTTGCTCATTTTCTCCCCATCGATGTTTACAAAGCCATTATGCAACCAATGATGGACAACTGGACTGCAACCCGTATGGCATTCACCTTGGAAAATTTCAGCCTCATGATGAGGGAATCGAAGGTCATGACCGCCGCCATGAATATCGAATTGTGCGCCAAAATAATCCATTGACATCGCCGTACATTCGATGTGCCATCCTGGCCGACCTGGACCCCATGGAGAATCCCAAGTAGGTTCATCTGGTTTGGCTGCTTTCCAAAGGGCGAAGTCCTTGTGGTCTTTCTTTGCAGAGCCCGTATCACCAACACGACCTCCTGCACCTGAACGAACGGCTTCGATATTTTGACCGGTCAATGCACCGTATTTTTCTGGAGCAGAATCAATGTGAAAGTAAACCCCTTCATCGGTTTGATACGCATGACCCTTATCGATGAGGTCTTGTGTAATCCGAATCATGTCATCCACGTATTCTGTACATCGAGGGTAGTCATCTGCTCGTAGGATATTGAGTGCGTCCATATCTTCATAATAAGTGGCAATATTTTCATCAACCAAGACTTTCCAATCAACTCCGGTTTCATTAGCTCGATGAATAATTTTGTCATCAATATCGGTAAAGTTTTGAACATAATGGACGTCAAATCCTGATGCTTCAAGCCAGCGATGTATCAAATCAAAAGCCAAGTAACACCTTGCATGACCTAAGTGGCAACGGTCGTAAACAGTCACACCACAGACATACATCGAAACTTTCCCGGGTTCCATAGTCGCGAAATCGACCTTAGTTCTCCTTCGAGTGTCGTGCAGTCGGATAGGCATGGGATTCAACCAGCGGTATGAACAGCCTCACTTGAAGGTTAAGATACCTCGGGCGGTAGGGCAGTGTGGTTGAGACGACTATGGCAGCTCCAAAGACGATTTTTGTTACTGGAGTAAATGGCCATATTGGCAACCATATTGTTCGCGACCTACTTGAACACGGATACAAAGTCGTTGGGTCAGTTCGGGATCTCAGTGACCCACTCAAAGTCGACCATGTACGTCAACATGCCATCGACCTCGGGTGCGAAGAAAATCTACAATTGGTCGAAGGGGACGTATTAGATGCCGACGGTTGGACTGAAAAAATCAAAGGGTGCGATTCTTTATTCCACACAGCTACTGTTTATTCAAATTCTAAGGATGCCGAGATCATCCTTGATACTGCCAACAAAGGCACCACTCATCTTCTAACAGCAGCAAAAAAGGCAAACATTTCGAGGGTGATTTACACTTCAAGCGTTGCAGCAGTAGGCTCTTTGCCAAAAGGACGTGAAAAAAACGAAGACGACTGGCAGACACTCCGCTCTTCACCATATACCGTCGCTAAAACAGAATCAGAAAGGCTGGCATGGACGCTTGCAGAAAAGCACCAATTGGATTTACGCGTCATTAATCCTGGTGGAGTTCTTGGAGGAGGATTTGTCGAACCAACACCGAGTGTCGATTATTTCCCAGATGCAATGGCAGGAAAATTCCCCGTTGCCCCAAAAATCCCAATACCAATCGTCCATGTTCGAGATGTGGCTATTGCTCATCGCAGAGCATTTGAAGTTGAAGAGGCAGAAGGTCGATTCATTGTAGCTCCTCACAAAAACAAAACCATTGCTGATGTATGCAGAACCATCCGTGAAATCTATCCAAATACAAAATCACCTCGATATGCCATACCTCGCTCTTTGATGTTCATTGTCGTGTTTCAGGATTGGCTGCTGGGAATGTTTGGGGCTAAGCGCCGAATGACAAGAAAAGCAGTAAAAGGATATTTCAGAGGTGACGCAAATATCTCTTCTCAAAAAGCAACTGAAGTATTAGGCATCGAATGGGAATCATTTGAGACTTGCATAAAGGACACTGTGGAGGCATTTAACAGTGAACCCTGAAAGTAAGGCTGGGATTCAATCCACTCCATTCAATTTGAGTGACCGCTCACTTGCACGAATAGGTTGGCTCTTACCGTTGGTGACAGTTACCTGTTCGATGGGAGTTCATCTCATAAGTGGGAATGCTAGAGATGTTCCTTTTTTTATCTCTGAATCTGACTACCCAGGAATTGAACGATGGATATTCACAACTGGATTGGCACTCACTGGAGTTGTTCTTTGCATCCTTTCGTATCGTTTCAGAAATATGTTTGATACCTCGGAACAAATTACGAAATTGCGTATTTCACACACCTCTGGAATGACGACCGGCATCTCACTTGTCGTGTTGGCATTTGCAAATATGTATGACTATCTCGTCTTGCATTGTGTTGCTTCTATTTTCGTATTCGGAGGCGGGTTAATTTGGGGAAGTTCAACACATTTTCTCTTTGATATTACAAGGAAAGCGGCAAAAAAACTCCGCCGTGTTGGGCTCGTCATGGCATTGTTTGGCTTTGTTATAATGAACCTTATTATCGTGTTATATGTTGCATTTAACAGGTCAAATCTGACACAAAATGGTTCACTTCAATTCAGGCTTGATGAATTACAGCCGGTGATTGATTTTGCCGCCCCTGCGGAGTACCTCCTTTTCCTTGGCCTTATCATCACCATGGCCTCAATCGATTGGGACTTGAAAGAAAACGAGGCATCTCATTCAAGTGACTGAAGCGGTTTAACCAACGCATCTGTCATGTTGATAATCGGTAATTCTAAATCGAATTGAAGACACTCTTCTTTGGTCATCTCACCGAGTTGAAGCGCTTTTTCGATCACGTTTGAAACTGCTTCGGGGTGATATTGAACGGTAAGTATCGGTCGTTCAGGGTGTTGACAGGCTGCGATTGAGCAATGTTGTGAGGAAGCAATTACGTTCATTTCACCCGCGTCAACAACGTGGTCTTGATGGGTAAAAAGGGCATGAACCACTCGGCCATCATCATAGGTCACTTCGCGAACAAAGGCACTGTTTTGTTCCGCTCGCCTCACCTGGCCACCCAGTGAGGCTGCTATGATTTGGTGACCAAAGCATATGCCAAGCATCGGGGTAGTTGTCGTTTGAATCAAGTGTGCAACTTCATCCATCCACCCTTCCCATTGAGAAACATTTCTTTTTGAACCGGTAATGATAATCAAATCTGCATCAACAGGGTGTTCTACAACTGTTCCAAATTCATAATCAACTCTTTGGGATACATGAGGTGACCAAAGAGATACCTTGCTTGAATTAAAATGAGAAAGAATTTCTCGTACACCTTCTCGACCAAAGGCTCGCCGTTCAGCCAACAGGTCTACAACAAGGATATGCATCATTGACGGCCTCCAAGAGCGAGAATCTTCTGGTCTAAGGAGGAGAGTGCGACCGTGGACGGATCGATTCCCTGCTCACATGAACCCATCCAAACTTGAACAAAAATATCTCGATGCGAAAGTACGTGCTTGATTTCACCAATAAATGAAAGTGCATCTACCTCAATCTCCTCTTCCATCCGTGGGCCCCAAAGTCCGGCTAAAATACCGTCATTCCCCCTTTTGGCAAGGTGTGGTAGCCCGGAGGCGTCATAGCGAAGTTCACACATGAGATCAAGTCGTTTTCTCTTCACTTTTTTTGGCTGTGGGAACGATAATGCATCACTTTTCCCCGAACAGGTTTTCGACACTGGGCATTGATCACATTTTGGGCGCTTTGGCGTACAAACTGTAGCACCCAATTCCATCAATGCCTGGTTCCAGTTACCTGCATCGTTTGCGAAAAGTGTGCTCTGCGCCCAAGATTCCACCTCTTTGACTGTGGGATTCAATGATTTATTCTGCCGTGCCATAACCCTGCGGATATTACCGTCAACACAAGCGACTGGCTCGCCATGTGCGATACTCGCAACTGCTGCTGCGGTATATGGCCCAACTCCGGGCAATCCGAGTAGTTCGGTAGAGGAAGTCGGCAGTATTCCGTTATAGCCCCCTTGTTCAGATGGCAGGCAAACTTGGCAAGCTAAAGCATGAAGACGTCGTGCTCGGCTGTAGTAGCCCGCACCTTGCCAGAGATGAAGCACCTCATCAACATCTGCATCAGCCATTGATTGAGGAGTAGGGAAGCGTTCAACGAGTTTGAGCCAGTACTCAATTCCGCGACTTACTTGGGTTTGCTGAAGTAGAATTTCAGAAAGAAGGATTTTCCAACTGTCATTCGTATGACGCCAAGGTAAATCTCTTTTTTTCTCGGAATACCATTCAAGTAAGTGGCTCTGAGATAGATGCAGAACCACAAGCCCACCTCATCGGTTGATCAAGCCTCAGCAGTTTCCGCTTTTGCCTTCTTTGCCTCAATCGCCGCATCATTAGCCTTGATTTGTTCCCAAACAATTTCTGCGATATCTTTGACTTCCATTTCAGAGCCAATCGCAGAGAGTCCGTCGGTAACCATGGTTGAACAGAATGGACAACCGACTGCAACGGTATCAGCACCGGTTTCTGCAAGTTCCTTTGAACGGATAATGTTCACACGGTCATAGCCATCATCAACGTGCTCTTCCATCCACATTTGAGCGCCACCAGCGCCACAGCAGAAGGATTCATTTCCATGCCGTTCAGTTTCAATATCTACGCCACCGATAGCGTCTCGAGGTGCTTTTAATTCGCCTCCTATGCGACCCAAATAGCAAGGATCGTGATACGTGACTGAACCGTCATGCTTGGGTTCAGGAAGCATCCCCTCAACCTGCAAGTGATTAATCAATTGCGAATGATGCATGACTTCAATATCTGCTCCACCGTAATCCTTGTACTCTTTTCCAAGTGTATGGAAACAGTGCGGGCATGATGCGACGATTTTCTTCACACCGATTTCTTCGAATGTTGCAATGTTTGTTTCTGCGAGCATCTGGAACAGGTATTCATTTCCTGCTCGACGAGCAGCATCACCGCTGCAGCCTTCTTCCATGCCAAGAATACCAACGTCAAGCCCGGCTTCTTTCATGATGTTGATGGTGTCTCTCGCGACTTTCTTGTTTCGCTCATCAAATGATGCTGCACATCCAGCGAAGTAGATGTATTCTGCCGGTTCTGCAACTTTGACATCAAGGTCAGCAGCCCAATCTGCTCGTTCGTGTGACGGCAAGCCATAGGGGTTTGAATCGGATTCGAGATTTTCAATGGTCGCCATGAGAGGCATCACAGTTTCCTCAACCGATTCATCAAATTCCATACGCTCCATCATCAAGTGGCGACGAGCGTCGGTTAATTTTGGAACGTGGTCAATGTAAATCGGGCAAGCCTCCACGCATGCATGGCAGGTTGTGCACGCCCAAATTGCATCTTCACCAAAACGAGCAATGATATCTTGCTCAGGCGTTTCTCCTGCGAGAAGTGTAGTCGCATTATCGTTAGCGTAATGGCGGACATCGTGAATAATTTGCATTGGATTAAGGGCTTTACCCGATGCATAAGCAGGGCAGACATCTTGACATCGTGCACACGAAGTGCATGCCCAGCCATCGATGAGATTACGCCACGTCAAGTCAGTATAATTGACCGTTCCAAACGATTCAATATCAAGATCGTCCAAAGTTACTGCCTTTCCATCTTCGCCTCTTGCAAGTGGCTCCATTGCGCCCATTGGCCGCATATCGTGGAAGAAAACATTCGGAAATGCCATGACTAAATGCATGTGTTTGGATAACGGAATCAAGAATAAAAATGTCGAAATTGCAAGCATGTGCATCCAATATGCACCAACAACCACTGTTGAACTGGGTACAATTGTTGAAGCAACCCATGCGCCGATTGGCTCCCAAGTTGAAGAAACTGTGGATTCACCCGCTTCAACAAAGAAAGAGGTGACCGTGATGGTCATAATTAGAACAAGAATGAAGTTCCCTTCAAGTTGTGATTTCCCCTTCAACTTTTCAGGGGTAAATATTACGCGTCGGACCAATGCAGCCATACAACCAATCAGAGCAAGTGTGTAACCGGTTTCAACAACCAAATTCCATGGACCGCGTATGAGGTTTGGCAAAATGTTATGGGAAAACCAATTCGCTGTTGCTAAATCAAACATATCAGTTGAAAGCATCAAAAATCCCCAAAACATGAGGACGTGTATACCGCCTGCAACACGGTCTTTGAGAACTTTTTTCTGGCCGAGCCAGCCGGTAATGACTTCCTTAATGCGCGCTCCCCAATTATCAAATCGGTCATCAGAAGAACCGATCAGAACAAGACGTGAGGCTTTGACGACTTGATAGGCGAAAAAAGAGCCTGAAACGCCACCGAGGATGAGCAATAGAATCCATCCAGAAAATGGTCCATACATCATTGTTAGTGGATGTTCCATACCAAAAAGCCCCCTCGGGAAGATTCCCCTACTCAACTGCACGCAAGTCCGAGTCTTCAATGCACCGACAATTATCCGTTCTTTAGAGTCGCCTTAGAACAAGGGATATGAAGCGCGAGGTGCTGGTGTACTCGAAGGGGATTGAATGGGACGAGTTACTGCGAGCGCGCCAGGGAAATGTATTCTCTTCGGTGAACACGCTGTCGTTTATGGACAACCCGCTGTAGCCGTGGCCATAGAACAACGAATTTCTGTAAAGATTGAAACGCTGGCATCAAGCAGTGAAACTTGGAAAATTGACGGTATGAAGTTCAACCCAAAGCGTCACCCGCACGTTCAGGCACTGCGCAATCGGATATGGCAATCAGGCCAAGGCGCTCCGAACCTTTCCGTTCAAATCACCGGAGATATTCCTCCCGCTTCAGGACTCGGCTCTTCTGCAGCGCTTTCCGTAGCGGCGAGTGCTGCACTTAGAGCTGCTCGAGGCAGGTGGTATAACGAACCGGAAGGGGTAGAAACGAAACACTGGTCAGAAGGATATTCAAGTCATTTTGGAGATGATGGAGTGTATTCTATGACGGAAAAAGAGTTCAATTCATTCCGAAAAGGAGACGATGGAAAAGCAGTTCGATATGTGACCGGTGAGAATGCTGTAGACGTTGATGAATGTGCACTTCTTGGTCATGCAGTGGAGGCTGCTGCCCAAGGTGGACGTGCATCTCCAATGGATGCATCAACATGCGCTCATGGCGGGATTGTCTTACTCTCCGATCGAATCGAACCAGATGAAAAATTCCTCTACTCACGTCGACTTACTACGCCGGAAGGTCAGCGATTATGGCATTTACATTCAATCGAGTTAACGCCAACTGATGAGCAGGTCTACTTAGTCATCGGAAACACTGGCGTCTACGCACCGACTGCCGACCAAGTAGCGAAAGTCGCTGAAGCACTTCAAGTAAATCCTGAGCGAATAAAAGAAATTGAAACAATTGGACTGATTGCTCGTCGCGGCATTCAGTCGTTGAAAGATGGAGATTATCATTCGGTCGGTAGAGCGATGACTGAAAACCAAATCATGCTCCAAGGATTGGGAGTTTCATGTCCTGAATTGGAGACTCTAATTCGTGCCGCAGCACCTTCTTCTCTGGGTGCGAAACTAACTGGCGCAGGTGGTGGAGGTTGTATGGTTGCATTGACGACTAACCCCAAAGCAACCAGTGAAGCCATCGAATTAGCCGGCGGTCGAACGCTGATTTCCACGTTTGGAAACGCCGGCTTAACCATCGAAGAGTCAGAAAAGTTGCCATTATGGGCCACTGAACAAGATACAGGCTCCCAGTAATCCCTTTTCAAAGAAAATATTGGCTATGGCGCCTGCCTTCTTTTTATATAGTCGTTATATATGGCCCTACTATGACAACTGATGAAGAACGTCTAACTGTAGTGAATGTAGTAGCGAGCACACGTGTCGCTGAAGAACTCGATTTGCCGGATATTGCAATCCAGCTGAACTGTGAATACGAACCAGAACAATTTCCTGGCGTAGTTTACCGTGTAACTGACCCTAAACTCGCAATTCTCATGTTCCGCTCTGGCCGTGCAGTTTGCACAGGTGGCAAGGACGAAGCAAACATCGAAACCGGAATCGAGCGAATGATCGCCGACCTTCGTGACGCAGGCATCGAAACTTGGGACCTTGACCAAGTTGAAATCGAAGTTCAAAACATGGTTGCTACCTATGCACTCCACTACCCAGAAGATTATGACGGAAAGGACAAGTTCACCAATGAACCACAAGCTGGAGTCCCTCGGAAACTCAACTTGAACAATCTTACGTTCCACTTGCCTTTTGATAAAGTTGAATATGAACCAGAACAATTCCCTGGTTTGATTTATCGACTTGACTATCCAAAGGTTGTTTGTTTGATTTTCGGAAGCGGAAAGATGGTTATTACCGGCGCTCGACACAAAGATGAGATTCTTGAAGCCGTTGAAATCATCAAGGATGAATTGGCAGACCTTCTCTGATTCGACTGCTTTTGTAAGAGAACGTTGATGTTCTATTGCGAACGTGGCCAACCATGGGCAAAGGCACATCTCGACTTGCGTCCTCGCTGATGCTGGTGTTCTTGCTGTTTTTGGCATCGATGCAGCCCTTGTTTTCAGAGTCCTCCTTACAGGAGTCTCCAACTGTTCAATATGCTTCAGAAGACCCTGGTGTTCAGGATGTTCCGACTTGGCGAATTGGCGACAAGTGGGTCTATTCGGGAACCTTTGACCCAACCAAACTGGTCACTGATTCAGGCGTTCAGGCTACAGTTGGTGAAATCTATGGAGATACTACAGCAGAAGTGATGGCAATCACTGAGCGAACTGTTGACAACATGAGTGTTCTCGCTTATACTCTACGCACATCTGCTAATTTTGACAAATCAGGCGTCTCTCTGGATGGTTACAACGGTAACGTTTACATCACCTTTGAGCAAACTGAATATCTCCGAGTCAGCGATTTATCATCGATGAGAAGTGATTTAGAATTGTATATTCGATTCGTACCCTATGGGTTGTCAAGTTTGGCTCAAATACTCGGTGATATCACAATCACAAATACCTACAGCCCCGTAAGTGAAGTCTATGATTTCCCTCTTCGAGTCAATGAACAATGGACGACGACGACCACCGCATCATCTGCATGGTCTGGTTCAAGCGACTACATCACACCATTCCCAGTACCTTCATCCGACACCAACAGCACAACTTGGGAGGTTACTGACATTGGCAAACCTCGTAATTCATATGGTGAAACAATTGGATACGGAGGATGTAATGCCTCATACGAGCTGACCTCACTCAACAGTGATGGTGAGCAAAGTGGATACCGTTGGTATTGCCCGGAAGCACGAAACTTTGCTTGGCTTCACACCGAAGACGAGATTGGTTTAGTGATTGATTTCCGACTGAAAAGATACATGCCTTTGGATTCTGTAGGTGTAGAGCAATACAGCAACCCTGGGACGCGTGATGAATGCTTAAACGTTGATTTAGAAAGCGAAATTACTGCTTTGAATACGCCAATGGCAGTATGGGTAAATGCATCGTCCAACTGTTTTTCTACGACCTCTAACATTCCCTTGGAGATTCATAATGAAGTGATGAACAGTGTCGTTTCTGTTGTTACAGCAAGTAACGGCAGCGCCTATGCAGTGATGAACATGGGTGATGCGAGAGACTCTTCTGCATCTGCACTTGATTGGGCAAGTCATGGCATCGTCGCTCGAATTCAACCATCGGCCACTTCGTCTTTCGGAAATGTCGTCGGCGCTACAACGCTTACTTTGGATGAATTTTTGGTTGGGCTTGATTTAATCTCAAGTGAAAGTTTTGCTAAAGTACTCCGCAACCGAAGTGGTGTGGTGACTGAATTAAACTCCTTGTCAGGCTGGAATATCTTGCCAGGTGATGAGTTATTGGTCGAAGTGGCTGTTCAAAATCGAGGTATTACCTCCAGTACGCCTACCACGATGTCTATTACGCACCCCGATGGCCAAACCTCAACCCATCCACTTCCTTCTCTTGACACATATGAAGCGCATAAAGTCAACTTCACATGGACGGTTCCAACTGACCAAGCCATTGGAATTGTTCCTGTCTCTTGGCAGGCTGACCCGGATGGAGTGAATTCTGCTGATGCTGATTCAAGCAATAACGTTGCAGAACTTTCGATGTTTGTCGGTCGCTTGCCTACGCCCCAAGTTGTGGACTCTTCAGCACTTACCCTTGAACGGATCCAACTTGAAGCAAACCAAAGTTTTGATGAAGACGGTGGAAATGTTTCATGCTTGTTCAAGATACCTTACGATGATGGTTCCCGTACATGGGCTTGGGAAACAATTCCTTCAGCATCTTGCTTAGTAAACTGGACATGGACCGATGACGGCGATTATCCGGTTGAAGTCACTGTTATTGATGAAGAACGGGATGAACAAACAGCGATTTTAATGGCAACCATTGGCAATAGACATCCTAAAATTGAGATTCTAAGTGCGCGAAGTGAAGCAAAGGTTGAGCATCCAATTACGCTTTATGCATTTGCGAATGATTCTGATTCAGAAGATGTATGGCCTGGAGTTGTTGATGTCCATTGGCCTGATGCTTTATGCAAAGAAGGATACTATACGCGTGTGTGTACCACCACTGCACCAACGGAGGGATGGCACACATTTACCGCGGTTGCAACTGATGATGATTTTGAAACTACGGCTGCGACCTACGATATCCGTTTCACGAATATTGCACCTCACAGCGTATCGATTGCACTCCAAAAAGACAACCAATTTATCGAGAGTGATGAACAGCAAATTTGGCAATTAAATGAAGATGAACAAGTCATCGTGAAAGGTCAAGCCCTTGATTCAATAGATGACTTGGAAACATTGACACATACGTGGTGGCCTGACGGTCAGCAGCCATCTCTCATGTATTCCTTTACCGGAAGAACCTCAACATTCCCAATGCAATGGGACACGTCTGGATTGCACACCATCCGATTGGAAGTGAGCGATACCGATGGCGATTCCAGCCACATTGAAGAGCGATGGATTAACATTCAAAATGTCCCACCGGTCATCGAACCTTTGGTCTCTCTCCTGCCTATTGCTGAAGGTCAAAGCATTACCATCGAAGGAAATGCAACCGACACTGCGAGTGATATTGATTCCTTGGTTCGTTGTTGGGATATCGATCCCGGAATTGACAGCGATGACATAGGAGGGGCAGATGATGACTGCGATGTGCAAGGTGACCTACTCCAGTATTCTTGGAATCGAAGTGGCTCACATACAATCATCTACCACGTTACTGATGATGATGGGGCCCAAACCAGCGAAGTACTCACGGTTGAAGTTCTCAATATGCCACCTATTGTGCGTCTGAAAAGTGTCAGTTGTGTTGCTTATCGAGATTGCTTCCTCAATGCGGAACAAACCATTGATTCACTCAATGACTTGGAAGGATTGACTATTGTCTGGGACCTCGACATTACTGTCGATAGTAACGGTGACGGCATTAAGGATAACGACGCTGATTTAGTTGGATCAACGGTAACCCACATGTTCCTCAAGGCGGGAACCATTCGTGTCAAAGCCATCGCATGGGACGAAAACCCCGAACGCCCAGGCCAATCTACGATGGTGATTGAAGTCGCTCCACCTGAGCGAACTTCCATTGAACAGGTTGGTGCTGCTTTAATCGGTGATGAAGCGAATCCTTTCGCACAGATGGGACTGCTCATTGCGACCCTCTTCCTTCTCGCTATGCTGACTCGTCGAAAGAAAACCAACATCGAGAGTGACCCTTGGCAACAGACTGGATTAGAGGGAGAAGACTTGTCAGGTGAGGGTTTGGACTCGCAATCATTGGTTGACCAAGCACAATCAAGACGTCCCAAAGCTCCACCATCGGACACGATGTTTGCTACCTCTTTTGAGGCCGATTCTGCCCCCATTGAATCCGAGGCAGAGGTTGCAGCCGAGCCAATTTTCTCACCTCATGAGGTGGATGTTGAATCACAAGGCCCACCGCTTCCGGCAGAAGGGCTTCCTGAAGGTTGGACTGAAGAACAATGGTCTCATTACGGCCATCAATATTTGGAAGCACAGTCGTCGCATCCTTAACCGTCCCTACGGGACGGAGAATCAAGCCTCTCAAGTAGGAGAACGCTCTCGGAGTAATATGAATCGCTTTGGCCCAGTTGTCTTTGGATTGATATTTATGATGCTCGCTGCTCCTTTGACAAGCATGGTTTCGCATCACTCAACCGCCCTTGGGGAATCTGAAATTCAATTTGCAGAAGGTTGGAATAAGGACATTGATGTCCCAACTTGGAGAATTGGTGATGAATGGGTCTATGAAACCAAATTCGATGTAGCGCAACTTATTGCTCAAGCCAATGTATCTGCTTCGCTAAACACGCTAACTGGAGACACAACATATACTGTAGAAGACATTCTCTTCATCACGGAAAATGGAACCCAAACTCTCGCCTATGTTCTCAAACTGGATGGAGATTTCACATCTGGGAACAGTGGAGCAACCTTAGAGGGCGTCTCTGGAAGGCTCGATATTGGCTACCAAGGCGAAGACTTGGTTCGTGTTCGAGACCTTGCAGTGATAAATTCAGAATTTACACTTGATGTTACATTCCGACCACTCAACTTCGGATTCCTTGAACAAGATATTGCTGAAATTACTTTTGACACGACGTATTCACCTCCAAAGGAAAAACTTGACTTCCCAGTTCATACCGGAGATCAGTGGTATATGCCATTCTTTGCATCCACTGGAGTAAGTGGAAGTTCAGATTATTTTGACCCTTCAACATTCGATACTGCTGGCCCTGAAAACAACAGTTGGCAAATTACGGCTGAAGGAGTTCCTACCGATGGAACAGATTCAATCATCTACACCGGGTGTGATGATTCATTTAAGGTAAACGAATGGAATCAAACTGGTGTTTCTGCAGGATACAACTGGTATTGCCCTGCAGTTCGATATAATTCGTGGATGAGGATATCAAATGCTGCAGGTTTTACCATTGACTGGTTATTGAAGTCCTATTCACCTGCCGATTCATACGGTGTTCAATCAGGCTCTACACCCGGTACTCGGAACGTCGATATCGATGTAGATTTGCAATTCTTAGCGACTCTACCAAACTCTGAACAGATGGTGACTGCGACATATGAAACTTCACCAGGCGGTGTACCTCAAAGCAATACTAATATGCAAGTTCGGTATGAATCGACGAACCTTTTAGCAAACCCATCAACAGATGGTTCAGGTATTGTCGAGTATAACCTCAACATTTCAAATGGAATCGATAATACTCCTTCGAGCGATGACTATTCCAGTAACGGCGTTATTGTTTGGGACCCGGTTAACGAAATAATCGGGGCTTCAACGGTTGTCATTGACCTGAATGTCGTAGCAATTGATTTGGTTGCTCAATCTGACTCAATTATTGTGACCCGCACACGTGGTACGGTAGTTGACACTTTGAATCAGGCAATTGGATACGGCGCCCTTCCGAATGACATTCTCTCGTTCTCAATTCCAGCACAAAACCGAGGTGTACTCACCTCTCCGGCGACAGAAATTGAGGTCATCACTCCTGATGGTACGAGTATTCGTGAATCAGTTCCAGCAATTCCTTCATACAGTGAGCAGCGAATAACCGTGAACTGGACTGTTCCTACAGACGCTGCGATTGGAAATCAAACGCTTTCATTTACCGTTGATCCTGATGAATTGGTCACTGAAGATGCGAACCGTTCGAACAATGCGGCTGGAGTTGAAATTTTCATTGGCCGTGCGCCAACTGGATTCTTTACCTATGAAGAAGGCAAATATACCTATGAAAACATTCTTCTCAACGCTTCCTCAAGTTTCGATGAAGACGGCGGGGATGTAGATTGTCGATTTGAATTGGAATCAAAGCCAGGACTTATCGAAGTCATTGAGGCGCCTGATTGTATTACACAATGGAATTGGAGCGATGATGGAGATTGGAACGTCAAAGTTATTGTTTACGATGAAGAACTTGACGAGGATACGGTAGAACTGAATGTTACGGTGTTGAATCGTGCTCCTTATCTCAACCTCAGCATGGTCGAAAGTATCGATGTGGAATCAGAAATCACCATTGATGCTACAGATTCAGGAGACATCGACACTATCTCACCTTCGGGTCAGCAAGTCAGTATCTCGTGGCCTGGACTGAACTGTCAAGAAGGATTGACACAGCCGACATGTACGTTCATCCCAATGGGAGAAGGACCTCTTGAAATTACTGCTGTCGCTATTGATGATGATGAAGAGACAACAACCGTCACCACGACATTGGATGTTCTCAACGTTCAACCAACACTTCAGTATCCAGAATTGTGGTATGGTGGGATGAATTTGACCGCTGATACATCTGGAGTCTGGACTCTAGATGAAGACCAAGTGGCCCTGTTACGAATCGTTGGTGACGATACGCTGTCTGACCGAGATGACATCAATATCGAATGGATGCCTTCAGACCTTGACCCAAATTGGACGGTCACAACCAAGGGACCTTCCTCAACAGCAACTGTATCTTGGCCTACTTCAGGAATGCACACCATTCAAGTTTCAGCCTATGATGACGATGGCGCTCGCTCTGAAATCCGAACATCGCAAGTCAACATTTTGAACGTCGCTCCAACAATAAGCGGCCTTGGTGATGCGATTATTTATGAAGACACGAACATCAGTTTTACTGCTGAAATAAGTGATACTGCATCCGATATAGACTCCCTTGAAGTGTGTTGGGACTTGAATGCACTCGTGGACATTGACAGCGATATGAATCCAACCAATGATTGCGAAATACAAGGTTTGGAAATGACGACACTGTGGTCCACTCAAGGCGTACGACAAATCACAGCTACCGTCATGGACGATGATGGCGCAAAAGCCATGACTTCAGTAAATATCAGTGTAATAAATATCGCTCCTTCAGTTACGATTACCAATTCAAGCGATGTTACAGAACTCATGGAAGGAGATAACATTACCCTTTCAACCTTGATTTCTCGCGAAACAGCCGGTGATTTACTGACATTGCAATACGACTGGGACAGTGACCTAATTGACAGTGACCTCGATGGAGTTTTCATCGGAGAAATCGATTTCAGCGGAGCAGAATACACGATCACAAATCTGGAACCAGGTCAATGGACATTCACGGTCACTGTTACCGATGATAATGGAGAGAAGGATACGGACACAATCACACTGACCGTAGCTGAAAAGCCCGCAGAAGGATTTGTTGAAACTGTAAGTGCTGCTCTTGGCTCGGTGCCGACTGCAATTGTTGGTGGTCTTGCGATTATTGTGGTTATTCTCGCAGTATTCCTACTCCTCACGCGCAGAAGAGGAAGTCAAGAGGAAGAAAAATATTCGGCATTTGGAAATATCCCTGCTACTGAACCGCCAATGGCCACTCAAAACCAATTTGCAAACAGTGAACCATCCTACACAACTCAAACAGAAGTAGCTCAAACGCAAACCGACATGTATGCACAGCCGGCACAGGCAGTCGACCCCTATGCTCAACCTGCAC
>DAMU01000057.1 GCA_002499705.1 Euryarchaeota archaeon UBA91 | reverse complement strand
CCAAACAAAGTATCTGGTCTGGTTGTGAACACTTCAATGACGGTTTCTGAATCTGCAACTTGAAAACTGATTTGAGCGCCTTCAGAGCGACCAAGCCAATCGCGTTGCAAGGATTTGACGTTCTGGGGAAAAGCGATGGTATCCAAACCATCGACCAGTTCCTGAGCATATTGATTGATGTCGAGAAACCATTGATTCATTTCTTTTTGAGCAACAGGCCCATTACAACGCCAGCAGCGACCTGCTTTGACCTGTTCATTGGCGAGAACAGTTTCACACTGACCGCACCAATTCACTGGAGCATGTTCTCGATAGGCAAGGCCCTTTTCAAAAAATTTGATGAAAAAATACTGATTCCACTTGTAGTATCGAGGGTCGTGACTTTTCACTTGCCTTTTCCAGTCATATGAAAATCCCATCCTTTTGATTTGCTTGGTGATCGACGCCATATTTCGTTCAGTAATTTCGTAAGGATGCCCGCCTTCATCCATAGCGGCATTTTCTGCCGGCATTCCAAATGAATCAAAACCAATCGGGTACAATACATCGAAGCCCATCATACGCTTGTAACGAGCTACTGCGTCACCGATGGAGTAATTTCTAACGTGACCCATATGCATTTTTCCTGATGGGTAAGGATACATTTCCAGGCAGTAGAATTTAGGCCTATCCGAACGGATTTGGCTTTCAAAAATTTTCGCATCCACCCACTTCTGCTGCCATGCAACTTCATCAACAGGGGTGTATTCTTTGGCCATGTGGACACCAAATGTCTTGCGAGACAAACATCCGAATCAACCATTTGACTTGAATGCCACTCTTCATGAGGGTGGAAATTATGGGGTATTCATGGCCAAGACTGTCACCGTTCGAGTTCCAGTTCGAATCGACCTTGCCGGTGGATGGACAGATGTTCCAGCTTATTGTTCGGTCTACAAAGGCGAGGTCATCAACATCGCCATTAATCGCTACATTACCGCTGAAATGCACATTGATGATGAGAGACGCATCTCGGTAAACTACAGTTCAGATATGCCAATTGGCTCGGGGCTTGGCACCTCAGGGGCAATGAATGTCGCTCTGTTATCAGCAATCTCTGGTGAAGGTCGAACTCCGGAACAAGTTGCAGAACTCGCTTTTCAATTCGAGGCTTTACTCGGAAATACTGGTGGGCGTCAAGACCAATGGGCAAGCGCCTTAGGGGGAATGCAGCATCTTGTTTTCGAAGGTGATACTGTCACCTCCACTCCACTGAATCCATCTTCAGAATTTCTTTCATGGATTGAAAGGAATCTCGTACTTTTCGATAGCGGCATTACTCACGTATCAGGTAAACTGCATGAGGGAGTTTGGGAGAAATTCGCTCTGGGAGACGAAACTGTACGGGATGGTTTGCACCGCATTCGGCACATTACAGGAGAGATGCTTGAATCTATTGAGCATGAAAATAAAGCTACTTTTGCACTCAGTATGTACAGAGGATGTTGGAGTGTAAATATGCTAGGAAGAGAGTTTAACGCTCCGTTTGAGAGATATCTCAAACCGTTACAACTTGAAGATTACATCATGGCATGGAAAGTGATGGGTGCTGGTGCTGGTGGCGTTGTCGGCGTTCTTTTCGATGATGGTTATGATCGAAAAGAAGTCTATGAACTCGCAGAACAACAAGGTTGGACAGAATTAGAATGGGCTATTGAGCACCAAGGGATTCAACGTGAAGTCAATCTTCACGAGTGAAATCGGTATTCGTTTCAAGCAGGAAAATGGCTTCTCTGGTGAGTTTGTAACGGTTCTTAAGACCCATTTTTCTTTTCTCGACCAGACCGAACTTTTGCAGTGTTCGCAGATGGTGTGAAACCAATTGTTGGCTCTTCTCCAAGCGAACTGCTAATTCTGCTTGGGTTGGAAATTCTCCTAATGGGCCGTCGCGGTCAAGAAGTGTGAGGATTTTGCCCTGCAGACTGTTTGGGTCGGGTGAAAGCGGTGGTACGGGTAAATCATCTTCATTCATACTTGGATAAAGTGAATTGGTCAATGGGTAATAACGTACCAAACGGCCGTCTTTCCTTCTCCAAATTGCTTCTTCAGTTTCAAGAATACGCAGGTGGTGGGTGATTTGCCCATTACTCATGTCCAGTGCAGCCATAAGCGCTCGGAAGTGACAACCTGGATTGGCGGTTAGGTATCCCATAAGGCGTCCACGCTGATACCGACCATCTGTTGTTTCATGCGTGCGTCCAAGAAGGCCGAGGAACCACAATCCTGCTGCTGTTGATGGAATTCGCAGTGATTCATTGCTAAGAACAATGGTAAACAAAAGAGAAAGTATTGACCCGGTCGTAACCACGACAAGAACCGATGGAACGTAAGATACTACTTGCTCTTGAGGCGTCACAGACGCTTCAGTCTGTGCCGGCTCGGTTGGAGTCTCAACCGTCTCAAGAGGTGATTCAATCATGACTTCACGAATTTGGAACGATGGGGCTTGGAAATTTGCACAAGCAGGATGAGCAGGTGAATCGGTAACTTCGTACGTGCCGCTCCAACCTTGTTGAGGGGCCCATTGACCACCTACTATTGCACTTGAGAGGAGGAGTTGTCCTTCTTCAGGGGATTCAAACATCCAACATGTTCCTAATTCGGTTTGCAATCCAGACCATGTCCCGGTCAGGAGACGGGATTGTTGTTCAACAATTACTTCTGCTGATTGTTCCATAGGGACTTCTTGTTCAGCAACTGGCCATGAAAAGACAAACCCGGCACGAGTTTGTGGGTTGGTTTCCAAACTCAGGACCATTTGATAATCACCATTTGCCAAAGGTTGAGATTCCATATCGAGCATTTCGACAGTTCCAACTTGAAGTCGTAAAGGAGCGAGGTCTTCAGCAAAAGGAAGAACGAAATGTCGGCCATCGTAAGAATCGCACATTGATGCTTGTGAGTGAACCTCTTCAATGCTAGAGAGATCGATAATTGTAACCATAACGGCACAAGGGCCAATCCATCGCAAATCAACCTCACCGGAAAGGGGTGAGATTTCGAGTGCCAGATCAAAGCCATCATCTGTCGAGGTTATCTCAGGAATCATTTCAATGGCAAGTGGGTTGTTACAAAGAGTCGATGTGGCTTTTTCATAATGAATTGTTTGAATACTCGACAAGTGGAATTCGGGTATTTCTGCCACTAAGGTGTATTCTCCGGAAGCAACTTCACACCCTTCAAGGTCCGTGAAAGTCCAATCCGGCAATGTGAATTGAACTTGTTCATTCTGCTCAAGAATATAATCGATTTCAAGTGCATTACAATTCTTCAACATTCGACTGTCAAACATGACGTCACCAACCTCATCTAAAATCCACATTTCAGCACGACATGAATCAGTAAATTTGAGCGATATGGTGTCTTGCCCGACGTTAGACATGAGAATACTTGATGAGTAGATATCTCCTTGGGAGTAGGTATTCGTCTCACTTTCTTCATGAAGAACTTCGGTGAAAAGGAGGTCTTGAAGTGAGGTATCAATTGGTTGTAAATCTTCTATGGTGAACGAAACTGAGTTGGAGAGGATTTGTGACGGTAGGCTCGCTTGAATAGTGTTCAGCCCTTGAACAAAGGATGCATCTTCAAACAAAACATGCCCGAGTAA
The DNA here is from genome assembly GCA_002499705.1 of Euryarchaeota archaeon UBA91. Classification (GTDB taxonomy): domain Archaea; phylum Thermoplasmatota; class Poseidoniia; order Poseidoniales; family Poseidoniaceae; genus MGIIa-L1. Next base: position 10,783 of record DAMU01000057.1, on the reverse strand, counting down.
AGTTTGCTCATAAGGCTCTAAAGATTGGAAACCAGCAAAGCAAGGCATATTGAGAGAAGGAACTTCGTTTACATTCAATTGAACCAGACAACCGTCGTCGAGAGGAAGAGGGATAGATTCGCTTGTTGGATTTCTTAACGTGACACCAAGAATAATCTCTTCTTCTTGCTGAATTTCATCCAACCGTGTGCTTAGGTCGAGAAGTAATTCAAGTTCGACAGATACGTCTACTGGAGTTTGCACTTGGATGGTTTTTGAAGCGAGAGATTGACTGGAGGAATGGAAAGCAGCTACCGTGTATATTCCAGGCTCCACATATTCTCCATCGGCGCCTCGCAGATCCCATGATAACGGTTCAAAGGAGTAAGTCTCGCCCTCGGCCAAATCAATATTCTGGGTTTGTCCACGGCAGGAAGATGAATCATCAATAATCATCTGGCCTTGGGAATCGAGAACTTGCAGAACTGCGCCACATGAAGGGTCATTTTCAATCGAAATTGCTGAACCCGTGTTGGTGAACAATGCCGTTAATTGTACGAGGGTGTCCGCTTCATACCACGGGTGTTCTTGCGCTGAATTCTCTTCAATTGAAAAGACAACATCGCCGGTTTCTGCTGCGGTAAGAATTGGTAAGGATGAAAGCAACAAGAGCGACGCGAGAAGAGCAACGGTGCTACGCGTATCGCCGGCCATGAACCATCAGTAGTGCTCATTACTTGAAAGGTCAGCGGTGCATACGATGTGTAAGCAAAATCAGGCTCAAAGTTGATTCAAGTCAAACATTGTTGGAACTGAAGCCTCTTCTGCTGCCTGTTGCTGCATTTCATACTGTTTCCATTGCGGTGTGGCTTGCTCTTCAGTCCATCCCAGAGCGCGAGCCTCATCGAATTGCCCAGCAGCAACGTAATGGTTAATCCAAGCAAGTCGGCGTTCCTCTTCTTCAGAAGACGCAAGGTCAATTTGACGCTCTTGAGTTCGTCCAGCAGCATTCTTACGCTTCGAGGAAGCTTTAGCAAGTTGTGCCACAAAGATGAGCGCAAGTAAAAGGACAATTGAACCGCCCATGACCAGTGTTGTTGTCGAAGTTGAACCGAAGCCAAGTCCACTTTCTTCATCGCCGGAATCAGCATTTGGATTGGATGTAATTACGCATGTCACTGCATTCGGTCCTGTCAGCACACCGTTCGTGACTGCTGGATCCCATGGGCACGGGTCATACAAATCTGCACGGCCGTCAGCGTCACTGTCGGGGCATCCATATTCTTCGAGGTTCGATTCACCGTATTCTTTGCGGCATGCATCTGGCTGGAAAGCGCTTTGTGGGCCAAGCGGGCCTTCATCGCCATCAGGGTCAAAGACACTGTTATCACCGTAGCCATCTCCATCAAAGTCGTTCCACTGAGAGGGTTCGAATGGGAAAGCATCGGGTTGATAGAAACTGGTTTGGTTATCTCCCCATCCATCCCCGTCCATGTCAGACCACTGGTCAACAATGGTTGGGAAAGCATCGCCGGTTTGATTGCGGATGATGAATGACTCACCTGGGTTATCGAGGTCTTGCATGGTTTCGTTGTACCAAGCGTAATTGTCGCCCCAGCCGTCACCGTCGGTATCCTTCCACTGAAGTGTGTCATTTGGGAAGGCGTCATCGACATCAGCCCAACCGTCAAAGTCGGCATCCGGGCATCCATGACGGTTGTTCTCGTATGATTTGCCGTAGACATCAACACAGTCATCTCCGCTCGGAACTGCGGTGTTGTCACCGAAACCATCACCATCTGAATCAGCCCATTGGAACGGGTCAGTTGGGAATACATCAACGGGGTCGACATATCCATCACTGTCGGAATCTGTGCAACCTCGTGTAGTTGGGTCATTTGAATTTCCAGATACGAGTGGACAAACATCTGAAGAGCCTTCAGAAACGCCATCACCGTCTTCGTCAATGAAATTATCACCATAACCATCGCCATCGGTATCGTCCCACTGATTTGCATCATATGGGAACGCATCGCCGTTAAATCCGCCTTGATTATCACCGTAGCCATCACCGTCAGTGTCTTTCCACTGCGATGCATCATCAGGGAATATGTCTGCATTGGTGCCGTTCGGGTTGTCACCACGGTTATCCCCATCGCGATCTGCCCATTGTGTGCTGTCGTCAGGGAACGGGTCGCCTGCATTGGAGTATCCATCGCCGTCTCGGTCAGCACAGCCTATTCGGTCTTCGAAGGATGTTCCTGCTTGGTTCGGACATTCATCAGCATTGTTGCCGGATTGATTACTACCGTAGCCATCGTTATCTTCATCGCACCATTGAGTAGGATCAGTTGGGAATGCATCGGCTCCATAGCAATCGGTGGTAGCTGGCCAACCCGCATCTGGGTCCGACCAACCGTCGCCATCTGAATCAACACAACCGAGGCGGTCGTAGAGAGAATTACCCCAAATCGTAGGGCAGCCATCGGCCCGATCGCTCATTTGCTCATCGCCAACCCAGTCGCCATCAGAATCTGCCCACTGCGTTCGGTCAAGAGGGAATACATCGACATTCGTGGCTACGGATAGAAGCATCCCCGGCCATTCAGGAGAGCGGAAATTATCCCAAGAAGCATTCTCGTAATTATCGCCTCGATCATCCCCATCTGTATCGTTCCATTGCGTAGCGTCATTCGGGAATGCATCTCCGGATTGATTCATATGCAGTTGTGCGCCGTTGATATCATAGTAGTAATTGTCTCCGTAACCATCACCATCAGAATCTGCCCATTGCAGAGGGTCTGTGGGGTATAAATCGCCTTCATCCGACCAGCCATCGCTATCTGAATCAGGGCAACCGAATCGGTCTTGAGTTGATGTTCCAGCAGCGGTAATACAAGCATCTGGTTGGAATGCAGGAGCAGGATTATCTCCGTATCCATCGTTATCGGTATCGTTCCATTGAGATCCTTCGCTCGGGAATGCATCCACGACGCCATCACCTTGATCGGTCGTGTTGTAGCCGTCGTTGTCTTCATCGATATCTGCGAACCAATAGTATACGCCTTCGTCATTTCTACTGTGTGCGGTCACGATGTGGGAACTGTCCGGACTCCAAGCAATACCAAGAATTTCTCCACAGTTTCCGTAGTTCTGCCCCGAAGAGCAACCGTTGTATTGAGGCCCGTTGAATGTGTCAATAAGAACACCTGAATCTGTATCGTAGACCTTAGCAACGTTACCATCGGAACCATACCAATACATTCCAGCAGCGACTTGAGAGCCGTCATGTGAGAAATCTGTTGAGGCGCATGAAGTCGTGGTGCCTTTTTCCCAAATTCGAGACCAGGTGCTTCCCGTGAACTGATACATATCAAAACTAGCTCCGCCTCCTTCCCAGCCGCCACACATAGCAATGTAGTTGCCATCTGGAGACCATGCGATTGCATTCACCGATTCAGGCGGGCTGGTAATGGTGTAAACAGTAGCACCTGATGATACATTGGAAATGTAGAAATCTCCATTTCCAGCAAGAACAATGAGTTCACCATCCGGTGAAAATTCCGAATCGTAGAAGCGGTCTTCGTTATTGGGGTTCAAAAATTGACTGAGGACTGACCCGTCTGAAACATCGACAAACAGAACGCGTCCATTCGTACCACTGTTTCCAGAACGCCCGATTGAGACGGCGAGTAAATCACTGTCTGGTGAGAATTCAACATCGTTGATCAAATCCCCAGTGCCAACATTTGCGCTGATGGCGCCGTAAACAGAAGTAAGGTTGTTTGCATAGTAGATGTGAACTGAATCGTCATCGTCATCCAAACCTGCAGCAACATACATTCCGTCAGGCGAATACGCAACTGATGTTATGTCATCATTACCTGGAGAACCGAGTACAGACTTGACATTGACGTGAGTTGAAGCATTCCACTTACGCACAAAACCATCATCAGATGCGGTGACAATGAATTCTCCATCGGGGGAATATTCGATATCATTATACTCTGAATTCGAGGAAGTAGTGTATTCATTTTGGAAGTTTGGGTTGCCTGCAGACCAGCCATCATTTATGTCAGAAGTCCCGTCGCCATCAGCGTCAGGACATCCGTTTCTGTCGAGGGTGGAAGTACCTGCTGCGAACCGGCAATCATCAACTGAATCGTCGATGCCGTCACCATCAGAATCTGCAGCGTTTGCCAATGGTGCCAAGACCATGAAAAGCATCAAGAGAACCAAAAATATGCCTCTGCGCGCAGAATCCATGATATCGGGAATATTCATACCTAAAAGGGATTATGGTCTACATGTGCAAAATGAAATAGAACAATTCTTTTTGTATGCAAGTCAGAACTAGTTTTTTCTTTGTTCACATCTGAACGAAAGCATTGAGATAGAACGCACCTTAGCAGAGGTATGAGCGCAGGTTTACCAAAGGTCAATGTTGCGGTTCAAGACCGCGTGTTGCTGCACTTGGTCGAACATGTCGAGCAATCCGACCGCTATGTGGTCGGGCCCGAACTCACGCGGCCCGGAATTGCTGAAGCATGTGCTCAGCATCCCCCAAACGTTAGCAGGGCCATGCGCTCATTGCTCCGTGAACAAATGGTCACCGAACATACACGTTCTGTCCGAGGCGAAGACCGGCGACAAAAAACATGGCAACTGACTCAACTGGGGCAGGATTCGGCTCAGCAGTTGACTCGAGAATTAGGTGCTACCAAGGTCTTACTTCGAAATAATGAAGGCGAATTGTTAGAAATTGAAGCATGTGAGGCTCCTGAACGATTGGCTGCCGATATTACGCTGCTTCAAGTCTTGATGCACGCTCAACACGAAGGAGTACTCACTTTTGGAGACATTCGGTTCGGCGTCATCAGTAAAAAAAACGATTCAAGTATTCCCGAACCCGGACGGCTTACCCCCATGACTGGCGCTCATGCAACCTATCACAACAAACCACCGATGACTCGGCCAGTTCATGGCCGTACTGATGAGTTACAAGCACTTCACGACTGGTTTGATGAGCGTAAACCGTGTGCAGTCGTCCATGGGATTGCTGGAATTGGAAAATCTACTTTAGTCGCTCATTGGCTTGAACAGCGTATTGAAGATGACCCATATCTGTCAATCTGTTGGTATCCTTGTCAACCTTGGGACAGATCACTGGGGTTAGCAACAAGCTTACTCCACCGATTTGGAATTGATGAATCCCATGACCCCTACAATCTCATCGAGACACTTCCACTCACACCAGGCGGCAGCGTTGATGTCGATGCGTGGAGGCGAAGATTGCTCTCATACCTCACCGATGCCCGGACGATTCGAGAACGCTACAAAAACGAAGCCGGAGGGCCGCCGCCTTACTGGCTCATCGTTTTGGATGACGTACACCACATGGAAGAGAATGCGAAGGATTTACTCGGTGCTCTGCTTCAAATCTCTCTGAAAGCACCCCTTCGTTTGTTGTTTATTTCTCGAACCACATTGCGTATTTATGACCGAAGAGATGTACACACTCGCGGTGTTGTCAGCGAGATGCCTCTGAGTGGATTGAGTCTTGAAGATACAAAAAATTGGCTGAACCAATTAGAGAACTCCCCTTCAGTTGGCATCGATAAAGTTCATGCCGCAACCGGTGGCCATCCGTTGGCACTGGAATTGCTCGAGTTGTATGGCCAAACAACACATGACGACTGGCTAAGATTCCTCGATGAAGAAATTTTGACGGCCTTACCCAGTGAAGAATACGAGTTGCTCTCAACGCTTGCTGTTGCCGAGAAACCTGTTCCATGGGAGTCACTTGCATCGGCTGTAAAGTGGGACGGTCATCCGCCTGAGAATTTGATGAAGCATGGTTTACTCCTCGAACTTGAGGAAGGGATGTGGTTGCATGAAGCATTGCGAGAGAGATTGCTACGTGATGTAGGCAGCCAAAAAGAAAAAAGAAAAAGACGCTTAGAATGATTAGAAATCATCAGCAGTCATGTGATCGTCAATCCATTTGAGCAACTGCGGCTTTGGCATTGCACCGCTCTTTTGACTGACGAGATTTCCTTCATTGAAAAGGAAAAGAGCAGGTATTCCGCGAACACCGAGACGACCTGCATTCATTGGATTTGAGTCTGTGTCAACTTTCGCAACAAGCAATTCTCGCTCTCCAGCGACTTGTTCAAGAACCGGTGCAATCGCTTTACATGGCCCGCACCAAGGAGCCCAGAAATCGACTAAGACCCAACCGTTTCCATTTAATGTTGCTTCAAATTCTCCGTCTGTGACTGTCCGTACTTCACCCATTGGCGCACCATCGCTTCCTCAAGCATTCACATTATGAGGGTTTGTACGAAATTGATTGACGAAAAAAACGAAATGCTCATGTCAATGGTTGGGTTGGCCTCAACGGGGAGAGGCATGATTATCGCACCAAGCGTCCTTACCGCAGACCTTGCAGATCTTGCTCAGTCCTGCCAAAAAGCAGTGGACAGCGGCTTAAATTGGCTTCACCTTGACGTCATGGACGGCAATTACGTACCTAACCTCACCTTTGGACCTCCAGTGATTAAATCACTCCGGAAAGCACTTGGAGATGAGCCTTTTTTTGATGCACATTTAATGATTTCAAATGCAGAAAGTTGTTTCCAAGATTACATTGATGCAGGTTGCAACCATATCTCAGTCCATGTCGAGGCTGTTACCCATTTACATCGTGTCGTCACTGCTCTAAGAGAGGCTGGTGTAGGAGCCGGTGTCGTGCTAAACCCAGGAACCCCGATTGACGCTGCTCTAGAAGTTCTGCCTGAATTGGATATGGTCTTAGTGATGAGCGTTAATCCTGGTTTTGGAGGTCAGTCGTTTATACCGACCGTTGAAGGTAAAATTCGACGCCTGAAAGAAGCAATTGATGCTCAAGTTGCGGCTGGAGGACGACCGGTTCAAATTCAAGTTGATGGAGGAGTAAAGGCACACAATATCGCTATGCTTCGCGATTGGGGCGTGAGTAACTGCGTCGTTGGTTCTGGATTGTTTAATGACAAAGCAAGCATTCAAGAAAATCTTGAAATTATACATGCTGCTCTTCGACAATGAATAGAGTGGATGAAATGAAAATCCTTGTGGTTTCTTTGCTTTACCCATTACCGGATAATGTGGCTCGAGGCACTTTTGTGGCCGACCATGTTCAGGCGCTAAAGAAAGACGGCCATGATGTCCGAGTTGTCAATCCATTGCCTCGAATGATGCGATATCAAGAAGCTCGGCGGTCCACATTGACGGGAACTGCACGCGCACCCAAAGAATTCCAACACGGAGGCGTTTCTGTTTACGCACCTCGTTATATCGCTTTACCAGAACACCCGTGGCCAAATTTCACAGCACGTAGTATACGTAAAAAAACCAAAAAAGTCGAAGCATGGCTCGGTGATTGGAAACCTGAGATTATTATTTGCCACACCCTTTGGCCTGTTGCTGCATTAGCAGAATCTCTCTCGAAGAGCATGGATATCCCTTGGACTGGCATCGTGCATGGTTACGATTTCGATATCGGCATCAATCACCCGTCTCTCTCTAAAATCACCCGTCACTTAGCAGGTCAACCGCAGAAATTGGTTGTTGTTTCACAACGTTTACTCGAAGTTGCTCAGAGTCTCGATATCGATTCTGAAAAACTCGCTATGATTCCTTGCCATTGTGCAGTTGAAGACGAATGGCTTACCCCAGTCAAACCATGGAAAGGACGATGGAGAAAAGACAGAATTGATGTCTTGTTTCCTGCAGACCCTCGGCGGCCTGAGAAAAACCACATTTTGGCACTTCAAACCGGAGAAATACTTGAGCAACGGGGGTGGATTGTTGGATTGACGACGCTGAAGATCCAACCGCGTTCCATCGTTTGGGACAGAATGTTGGTCGCTGACCTCACACTCATCACCTCGAAACGTGAATCTGGTCCACTCGTGGCGCGAGAATCTATTGCCTGCGGAACGCCCGTTGTTTCAGTTAACATCGGAGATGTTTCTACCTATCTACCGCAAGAGTGTGTCGTTGATTCCTATGATGCGAATCTGCTTGCTGATGCGTGTGAATTCGCATTACAACAGCGTTGGAATGAAGAATTTACTCTGCCTCAGAACTTTTCTGAAGAGGCGTTTGTTCAACGTTGGAACCAACTGCTTGAAGAGCTTGTGGAATGAACAAGAACAGAAGAACACCGGTGCCCGTAACCCATGATTTGGTCGAAAGCCCAAAACAGGTAATGATCATGCACAAAACGGCAAAAAACCATTCATTTGAACGCTTCAAAAAGAAATCCCATGAACCGCTGAGATGAATCGAAAGTATGAGGGCAAAAGCGGCCGAAAGCGTGGATGCAAAAGCGGCTGCATACAAGCCTTGACGTTCACCAAACGGTGCCTGCCAACCGATGAGAATGAAGCCAACAAGGGTGGCAAAGGCGACGACTACACTGATGAAGAATGTGAATTTCCATGGTTTTGTACCCGCTTGTAAGGCAGTGTAGGTTGGCGTTGCAAGCAAGGTAAAACACCAGCCTAACAACAAGATCATGAACAAATCAACTGCTGACGCCCCAAGTGTACCATCGGTATATTGTGAAGGAAAAGCAAACGGCAGAAATACCGTAACGATGAGCGCTCCTGCAAACATTCCAATGGGGAGTAATCCAAAACAAATATCCAGCGACGCATTCATCTCACGATTGAATTCAGAAGGTGAAAAACGAGATTTGCCCAGTACGGGAAGAAGAGCGGCGCGCAAAGCCTGCGGCACGACCAGCCCTGCCAGCCACGCCAATTGAGCCACGTGAAACAACGCAGCAGAATCAACGCCAAGTTCTAATCCGATTATGAATTTCTCAATTCGAACAACATAGGGCAGCACGCCGAGTGTTATGGCAAAAGGAAGCGCTTGCATCATCAAGGTATAATTGTCAAGCCAATCGGGGCCCAGATCGCCCTGAACACCTTCTTTGCCTTCATGGACGCGTAAGGTTTGCTTGACCCACCAAAGAGCCAAAATGAAGCCTGAAAGTGCGCCCACCAAGAAGGCTGATGCATAACCTACCACACTTGTAATGCCAAGGGCATAAAGTGAGAGGTAGGCAGCAGTTGTGATTGCTCGTTCCAACACTTTTGTCCATGCTTCAAGGCGTGCTTCACCGGCTGCTCGAAGGCCTGAACGAGGTGCATAAGAAGCGATGTGGGCAAGGGCGATGACAGCGCATATAGCCAGTACCGGAAGGTGTTCTGTCCAATTGGAATCAATTGATGGTGCAAGAAGGAAAGCAAGCAGCACAAAAGGAATAGCAGCCTTGAATTGAAGATTGTAAATGCGAAGAATAGAGGGCCAGATTCGATGTGGAGCATTGGTCCCATCTCGAGCAAGCAGCGTTGGTAATCCCAAATCGATAATGAGAAAGAGGGTAGCAAAGACGTCTAAAGCGATGATGTAAAGTCCGTATGATTCAGTCCAGAGTGCGCGTGTCAGCACCACTTGACCAAACAAAGCAAGGAAAACTGCGATCAAATCAGCACCTGCAAGCCAGGCGGAATCTCTTCCCATTTGTGGGAGACGATTGCCCTTCACATACGCCTCCTGCATGAACGAGGCTGCTGTTGTCGCTCCTTGAAGCATGGGATAAGAACGCGCAGGTTCAAAGCCAACCTCATCCACCGAGTGATGAGGCGTGACTGTGGTTGGAACCGAGTGGATTGAGGCTGAAGTACTCAAAGCGGTACCTGATGCTCTGGTTGAGGTCGTCGATTTGCACCGATCAGGCGACCATTTTCACGTTCGTGTTATCGCCGAATCTTTTGAGGGAATGCGCCCCTTACAACGCCAAAAACTCGTTCTTGCTGTCATGAAACAGCATATCCCGCGCCCCATACACGCACTCGACCTCAAATGCATGACACCTACACAAGCAGAGACTGCAGGCGATACAGCATTTGACCCTCACGGCGGTGGACAAGGAATCCATATCCGGCGAATCGAGAAAAACAAGGAATGATGAAAATGAATTGGACACCTGAAGAATTACAAGCAATTGTCGATGAACACTCTCTCGTATTGTTCATGAAAGGAACACCGAACGAACCTCAGTGTGGTTTTTCAAATCGTGCAGCACAAGCTATGCAGTCATTTGGCGAACCGTTCGCAGCAGTCAACATTCTCACTGACCCAAGGGCAATTCCTTCGGTCTGTGCTTGGTCTGACTTCCCAACTATGCCCCAAATATTTGTGCAAGGCGAACTTATTGGTGGCTCTGATATCGTTCTTGAAATGCTCCAAGACGGAAGCCTGCAAGAGATGTTTGATGCGGGACGCAGCGCTTAAGCAGGCGTTTTTTATACAGACTTCAATTCGGTGGTTTGATGCAACATAATTTGCGAAGGCTCGTTATTGACGGTGGAGAATCCATTGTTGATTTTGACAACAAGGCCTTCAAGCCAATTCCTCAAGAGGGGATTGACCTTGCAGTCTCAGCAATGAACGCTGGTGTTATGTATCGATACCAACCCAAGAAGAAAGAGCAATCCATTACTGCAAATCTCGAACGGGATTTCTCCAAATACATGGGTGTCAAGCATACCATTGGAACGAATTCCTGCGGCTCTGCCATGTATATTGCGCTGAACATTGTTGGCGTAGAACCGGGTGATAAAATCCTCACCAACGCTTTTACTTTCCATGCTGTTCCTTCAGTGATTCATCATGCACGTGCCGTTCCGGTCTTGGTTGAAAGTAATCGCGAATGGGCCATGGATGCTGAAGACCTTGACCGAAAAGC
>DAMU01000050.1 GCA_002499705.1 Euryarchaeota archaeon UBA91 | reverse complement strand
AACAGATGAAAATGGCGTCCTGACAGTGAAGAGCCTTCAACCGATTCTTGAGAAAAATCGTAATTCAATGGAAGTTCAAGATCTCATCGACATGGCTGAATCCCAAGGTCTACTCGTCCGACTCAATTCTGATTGCTGGCAACTCCTTGAGTGAACTTCATAGGTAAGACGCCGTGGCGAGGACTGCAAGGGGCGATTGGGTTAGCTTGGCCTATACTCGGGCGTTTGGGACGCTTGGACCCAGGTTCAAATCCTGGATCGCCCACCATCTGTGCTCTTTAGGGTGGTTTATTCTGGGAGGATGATTTGATGTACCCAAATGAGATGATAGCCAAATTGGGTCTTGATGTATGACTCAGGCACCGTCTCTGGTTCCATTATCCACACGGCATCTTCGAACTTCTGAACCATTTGTCCTTCAACAAATTCGCCCAAATCCCCTTTTTTACTCGCACTCGAACAATTTGAGTACTTTTTCGCCATTTTTTTGAACATTTTCAAAGGATTGCGAGCCGATTGGATTTCTTCAAGAATTTCACGAGCATCAGGCTTTGAAGCCACTAATATGTGCCGGACATGTGCTTTTCTCGGCCTACGTCTTTTGTCGAGTCTTCGCATTTATCCTCAACTCCTGTACCGTTCGAGTCGCTCCCTTATCAAAAACATGCGCAATCGACCAAGCAGCAAGCGTGAGGAATACAGGATTCATCCCACGTCCAACAAGTTCTCTTTCAAGATCAGTGCTAATGCCTGGTAACAAAGCCATCCATCCTATGGCGTAAGCTATACCAGCGAAAAGGGTGTGAGGGGTTAACTTGTTACTGAAAATCCATGAAAAATTGCGATGATGATGCCTGTAAGCCATCATAAGGCCGACTTTCAAAACGAAAGATAATCTTCGAATACCGGATTTCTCTTCGCCATAAATAGCCTCAACTGGAACATGAGCAATTCGGCAACCCATGGTGGAAAGTCGAATTAACCAAAAATTTGGATATCCATATCCTCTCCACGAATCTTCCCAATTCCATTCACGAAGGACATCAGAATGCGTTGCGGTATAACCGCACTGTGGATCTGGGATGGTTTGCCCGGAAGCGAGCCCGGTGAAAAAAGACAGAACACGACTGGCTCTCCTTCGTAATGGTGGCATGGACTTCAAGCCTTTTTGGTGTGCAAATCGGTCCCCTTTCGAGTGTTCTGCTTTGTTTTGCAGAAGTGGTTCAAGAAGCAATTCCATCTCTGATGGATTCATTTGTCCGTCACCGGCCATGACGACGCTGATGAATTTCTCCTTTTCCCAATGCTCGAGCAAATACTTATGCCCCGTGTCTATTGCAAAACCAACCCCTTCTCCTTCAAGATGAATACAATGCATTTCAACCGCTGAATCCACCTTCTCGAGGATTTCTCGGGTCGAATCGGTCGAACCATCGTTAATGATGACGGCGAGATCGACAAATTTTGGAAGAGTGAGCACAACCTGCTCAATGAATTGCTCTTCATTTTTTGCAGGGATGACAACACCGACTCTGTATTCACCCTTCACATGCCTCGCAATTGGTCATAGTCAAAGAACATGTGGCATCGTTCTTTAGAAATCAAAAAGCCGTTCTTTGTATGATATTTAGCGAGGGTTTGATATGAAGTTGCACAGGACATCACATGTGGCTCGCCAATCTTTGCGTATCGTCTTCATGGCCCGAGATATCGAGTTGAGGCTTGTATCTCTCGTTGTCCGTGGCCGAGAGGGTGCTGATGAAGTGGTCCTGATGGACCTTGGGTCGAACGATTCGACGGTCGAATACGCCAACGAAATCAATTGTGATGTACTCCACTTCAAAGACGAAGTTAATATTCAAAATGTTACGTCTTTTCTTCTCAATTCAAATTTGGAACCAATGGACTCGACTCTCGTCATTTCCATTACTGATGATTGGAAACTTCGTGATCTTCCACTTTCTATAAATCGTGCACGTGAGAACTGGGATGTACACTTTTCACATCATATTGAAGATTCCCAATTTGATTCAGTTGATGAACTCATTCTAAGTTCAGCAACCATACAACACATCGTTCTCACGCACCAGGGCATGGAAGCAATCGCTTCTCTCGGGCCCTTAGGTCGAACTTCAGAATTAGCAGATGATTTGCGAGTTCGCATTGTTGAGGCCCGTTCCAATATCAACCTCCCTCAACGTGAATCGCTCGCAACGGCCTCGCGTTTCGCCCAATTGTTCTATTGGATGCTTGAGACAAAACACCCCCTTCTCCTGTTTGGAATACCGGGTATCGTCCTGTTCATTCTTGGATACAGATTATCAGGTAACTTGGTTGGAGCACTGCAAGAACTCAACTCAACTTCAATTGGAGTTACTTTAGCTACTATCGCCATGACGCTGGTAGGATTATTCGGCATCATGGTGGCATTGATACTCTACATTATGGGGAAGCAAGTCGAACAGATACAATCTCAATACAACTGGCCAACTCGTGAACAGTAAACGATTGTTTCTTGAAGGAGTAAGGGGTGATTGATAGTATGGTCAAAGATGGTGTTGAAAGGTTGGTCTGTTTAGATATGGACAGGGTCTTGGTAGATCATCTTTCTACTTGGCAATTTGTCTACGATAATCTCGGAATCTCGAATGACGAATCATTTGAGTTATACAATCAAGGTTTACTCGATGAGTGGGATTGGATTAAACTGGATATTGCCCTCATCAAAGAGAGTCGCTCACCGGGGCAACCACCCATTTCAGATTCGGATTTACGAGGTTGTATGGAAGGTATGCCAATGATGAAGAATTGGAAACCATTTATCCAAGAATTACTCGACAAGGGTTACCATGTAGCCATTGTAAGTGGTGGCTTACAACAAACTGCTCGTGACATTGCAGCTCAATTTCCAAGTACGTCGCCTTGGAAGCGCAGGTGGGGTGGAATCGACCCGTATACCGCTCAACGTTTTGCAGATGGCCATGACACCCTGTTACACGTTTTCACCAACGGATGGTTGTTAGGAAAAGCATTACAAAACGGTGACTATGAACTGGATGATTTTGGCAGATACCAAGTTCAAATGGACGGAAAAGGTTCAGTTGTACAAATGCTTCAACGCAGGTTGGGCGTCAGTAAAGAGAACACAGCATCAGTTGGCGATTCTGCCGGCGACATCGCCATGTTTCAAGAATCGGGATTCCCAATTTGTTTTAATCCGTGGGATGACCGTCCAAAAAAGCATGCTGCACTTGTAATTGAAGAAAAAAACCTGCTACCAGTTGCAAAACGAATCACCGAATATTTCTCATCGCTCGAAGGGTTATCTTGATGAACTGTGGCCAGAATGTTACTTCATGCTCGGTGATGACCTCATGACTTCTATTTGCCTGCACTGCGGATTTCTTCTTGGCGAATTTATTCCGGGAATGCCGTGCCCCAATTGTGATGAACCAATGCTTTAGTGTTCTGTAAATTGGACACCGTGTTGCTTCATCATCTGGATAACTGCATCGATTGCTCGTCCATTCAATGCTTCAGGTGGGTGAATCCCCGGAGATAATCCACAACCATCGAGTGGGCCCTTGTTGATGAATTGCAAAGCGCATGCGGCAGTCACCAGACCAGTAGTTCGAGCCATTGACCCGTCACCATTCTGACCAGCATCTTGGACGACCCAGCGCTTTTGGTTTTCAACGGATTTTGCAACGACTTCAAGCCAGGTAAATTCTTCGCGAGAAGAGTCGAATTTCCACGCACTAAGGAGTTCTTCTTCATCAAGTGATTCTGACTCACTGAGCCATTTGTCAATATGTCCAGGCCATCGAACGGTGAACTCCTTCATGTTTGACGCCGAAATGGTCGATAGTACGCTTCTCAATCCATCTGTGAGAAACGCTTCCATCTGTCCATAGCCTTCGACTTCAATCATGTGACGCTCTGTAATTGCAGGTACCTCACAAATTTCATTTTCCACCATTATCCGAGCAGGACGGGTGTATTCTTCAATGACATCAGATGGTGAAAACGGAGCCATGTATGACCATCCAGAATCAGGTTTCGTTGGATTTCCGCCTACTTTAATAGTCACAGTTTCCAAATCCCCGAGCAGTTCAGATGCCTTCTTAGCGAGCATATTGGACATTCCTGGTGCGATGCCAACATCCCACAGGAGCACAGCACCATTTTCGACAGCTAATTGTTGGTATTGATGGGGATCTTCTGCGGTAAAAGCAAGGTCGACCACATGATGGCCTGCCTTGAGGAGTATCGGTCGTACTCGGTCACCAATACGTCCGGGCAGCATGTTGATGACAACAGACTTCTCAGGCAATTGAGTAATATTTTCAAACACATCTCCTTGACGAGCATCAATGCCTTCTTTCACTTTGAGTTCTTCAGGGATATTCAAATCAAGAACGATGACTTCATGCCCGTATTCAAGTAACCTCTCAATGACGAAACGCCCAACAAGTCCACACCCAAGAGCGATTGCTGAGGTCATGGAATCACCTAAGGAGTCACGCGTCGACTGGTTCGTGGGAAAGGAATAACCTCACGGATATGTGATGCACCAGCCAACCAACTTACGACACGGTCCACTCCTAAACCAAAACCTCCGTGAGGTACTCCGCCGTAAGAGCGGGTGTCAATATAGAAT
Source organism: Euryarchaeota archaeon UBA91 (assembly GCA_002499705.1). Lineage (GTDB taxonomy): Archaea > Thermoplasmatota > Poseidoniia > Poseidoniales > Poseidoniaceae > MGIIa-L1. The sequence goes on along the minus strand of DAMU01000050.1, from coordinate 9,372 downwards.
TGATAGGGTTCTTTGTCAGTGCCTTCCTCGTCGAGGCGAGCGAGAATTTCTTCTTCGGACCAGGTTCGCTCTCCACCTCCAATAATTTCGCCATATCCTTCAGGTGCAAGCAAGTCGTGGCAAAGCACGTAGTTTTCATCATCGGGGTCTACTCGGTGATAGAACGGTTTTGCAATCTTTGGATAGTGGGTTAGGAAGTGAGGAACGTCGAAATCTTGAGTCAAGATTTTTTCCTTTGAGTAATCGAGGTCTTGTCCCCATTCAACATCATCGCCTTTAGCCTGAAGAATCTCTACAGCCTCGTCATAACGCATACGTGGATAAGGATTATCGGCATATCGGGCGATTAAATCGAGGTCTCGGTCAAGTGATGTGAGTTCCTGTTCTTGCTCTTCAAGCAGTGTGCGGGCCACATGTCGTACGACCCCCTCGCCATGAGCCATAATTTCATCATTTGTGGCCCATGCCATCTCCATTTCAGCATGCCAGAATTCAGTAAGATGACGCCGAGTACGCGATTTTTCTGCTCGGAATGATGGTGCGATGGTGTAGAGTCTTTCTAAAGCCGGCATTGCTGCTTCAGCATACAGTTGCCACGACTGTGTCAAATACGCTGAACGACCAAAGTAGGGCACTTCAAACAATGTTGAACCACCTTCTACTGCACCTGTGACGAAATTAGGTGCTTGATATTCAATAAAATCTTCATCTCTAAAATATCTGTGAATGGCGCCAAACGCAGAACTTCGAAGTTTAAGCATCGAAGTCATTCGACTGGTTCGAAGGTAGAGATGTCGATGGTCAAGGAGGAACTCAGATCCACCTGGCATGAGTTCTCCATCTTCATCAATAGCAGATTCTAACGCTTCTTTGTTGATAGGGAAAGGTCGCTCTGCATTGACTGCCCCTACAATCTCAAAAGAGGTTGCGATGACTTCATGACCTCCATCTGCACGCTCGTCTGCGTTGACAGTACCGGTGATGATGACAGATGTTTCAATCAGTACGTTTTTGACTTCTTGGAACAATTCTTCACCAATTGCGTCCTTTTTTACCACGCACTGAATATGCCCGGTTGAATCACGAAGAACGATGAAACGCATCTTATTACTTCCACGTTCACGTTTAATCCAGCCTTTTAGCTCGACCTCTTGGTCGTCATACTTTCCTGCCTGAACATCTCCAATCCAAATGGTCTTTACCATGCTCGCACCTGTCTCTTGCTGTAGCCTTCTCTAATTCAATGTCACCCTAATGGAATTATGGTTGAGGTCGTCAAATCCTTCTTCAATGCAACGTTTCAATGCAAAGGGTCAAACCATTTCAACTTCGCAAGGCAAGTGTGACACGAATCGCAGTGTATGCTATTGGCGGCAATGCACTTTCATCTCCGGTTCCAAAGGATGTTGATACAAGTGCAGAAGTTCTTGCACATGTGATGTCTGATGTCATCGATTTATTGGAGGCAGGTTGGGGTGTTGTCCTCACACACGGGAACGGCCCACAAGTCGGTCACTTGATGAAATTGGATACTGAACAAACACAATCAATGGATGCGTGGGTTGCCGCAACTCAAGGAATGATTGCGCATTCTTTAGCGCTTCATCTTGATTCAATTCTCCATCGAAGAAGGCGTCCTGAACGCACAGCTTGCGTGATGACTCGGGTACTTGTCGATGGCTCCGATGACGGTTTTAGTTTTCCAACTAAACCGGTCGGCCCAGTTCTTACTCCAGAGGTGGTCATGTCCGCAGACTGGGATATTGCTGAAACAATACAAGGGCCGCGTCGAGTTGTAGCCAGTCCTTTGCCGATGAAGGTCGTTGATTTACCCGTCATTCAAAAGTTAGTGGAATTGCATGCAGTTGTAATTTGTGGAGGGGGAGGAGGCATTCCCATAGTCCAAAGTCAAGAACACTATGAAGGCGTTCCAGCAGTCATCGATAAAGACAGACTCTCCGCCCTGTTAGCGATTGAATTAGAAGCAGACGCGCTCATTATTTCAACCGCAATCGATGCAGTACGAACCGACTTTGGCGGCGAGAATGAAAAAGTACACAATACATTATCATTGGATGAGTGTGAATACTATCTTGATCAGGGTGAATTTCCTGCAGGCTCCATGGCTCCAAAGATTGGTAGTTTAATGGAAGCAGCACTCCATCGTCCCGGTCTCTCCGCTATTCTTTGTCAGCCAGGAGATGCTTTGCTCGCTCTTCGTGGTGAAGCAGGTACGACGATTGTAGTCTGACATTGTCAAGCACATGTTGATATGCCAGTTCGTCATCCGAAGTTCATGGAAGACACACCATATACACTGATTGAAGCCTCTGCCCACTGCGATGGACCTTGTGGAGTTTATGACCCAGCAAGCGCCCGAGTAGCAGGTGAAGCAGTCCAATCGATGACAAAGAAAATGCTTGCACTTGCCGAGAACCACGCTGATAACTGCAGTTCAGCAACCTATCTGAACACCATGAGTCGCTACGCATCAATCAAGGAAGAAGAAGCACAGACATGCAAAGATGAACTGTTGGTTTTGTGGACGGATTTCTTCAAGCCCATGCACCTTGAAGCACATCCTGAACTTCACACTACGTTTTGGAATGCCGCAAAGTTGTGCAGTGCTTGCAAAGTTGAAGTTTCAGCTCAACATGCTCAAGAACTCATGGATGCAATCGAAGCCATTCATCACATGTTTTGGTCAGTCAAGGGCCGTGAAGTTCCTTGGATTCGAGCAAGTTGAGGTCCGTAAATGAAACCTGTCCGAGTTCGAATTTCGGGCGACAGTATGTGGCCAACCTTTCCTGATGGAACTGAGTTTACTTTGGCTCCTCTTGAATTAAACCAACCACTGGTCGATGATGTAGTGCTGACCACTCATCCCTTTCACCCTGAACTTCAAATTGTCAAAAGAGTTCAATCTATTGAAAAAGAAATGATTTTTCTTGTGGGGGATAATCCCGATCCAACTGCGAGTGACGATTCTCACAATTTTGGTGAAGTTCACCGTGACGATATCCTTGGAATCTGTTCACAGGTGAATGAAAACATCGAATGATGGCGGGCCTGACGGGGTTCGAACCCGCGACCGATGGATTAAGAGTCCATCGCTCTACCTGACTAAGCTACAGGCCCAACTAAACGGTCGAACCACCCGTATTTAATCATTGAGAAATAGAAGTTCACTTTAGGCGGCCATTTGGATTGACAAATGTCTCTACGCCATTCTTTCCAGCAAGTACGACTACATCGCACATGTTGTTGAACAAGCCGACTTGGACTACTCCAGCGATGTTGAGAATTTCTTTTTCCATTGCCTCAGGGTCTTCAATAGTTGGTCCACAATGCGCATCAGCAATCATGTTGCCGTTATCGGTAATGACGGGGTTATCTCCTGCCATCCGGCAATTCACGCGGCAATCCAGGACGCGCCCGAGCACTCGAATAGTCGCTTGATGGGCGAAAGGTGTGATCTCAATTGGAAGTGGAAATGCCCCGAGTTTTTCCACCCTTTTTCTGTCGTCGGCTACAACGACCATTCCGGCGGATTCTTGGGCAACTATTTTTTCTCGTAACAGAGCAGCGCCTCCACCTTTGATGAGTTGATATTGGGGGTCGTATTCATCTGCACCGTCGATTACGACATCAAGACCGTCGATTTCAGAAAGTTCGACCAAGGGGATTCCAACTTCAAGAGCCAGTTTCTCTGTAGCCAGCGAAGTTGGCACTCCAATGATTTCTAATCCTTCATCTGCAATCATACGTCCCAATTCAATAACGGTGTGTTTCACTGTTGAACCGGTTCCTAAACCGACTTTCATTCCACTGCGGACATAAGAACAGGCGGCAATTCCTGCTTCCTTTTTGAGTGTCTCAACATCGGTCATGATTGCTGTTTCTCTGTGAAGCCCTTGAGCATTGCGACAAGAAAGAGAAGTTTGATTCCATCCCTACGGGATGAAACTTTGTTGGCCGAAGACTTTTGACCTACCATAGGGCGTAGTGTATACTATGGGGTCAGTGCGAGCCATGCCAGTTCGTTGCGTTGCAGTAGTAGCCTTGTTCCTCCTTTCGACTCTTTTGCAAGGATATAGTCTCCAAACAGATGAGTCATACTTCGATGAAGCAACTCCTTCCTCAGCCCCGACACAAATTGGTCAGTCGAACTTACTCTCTATCGGTTCATTCCCTGATGGAGCCAATACCAACACGCGTCTTGGCGTCCTTGACGGAGAGGCGATTCAATCTCTTGATGTCGATATTGATTCAGCTAACTTAGCCTCTTCAACTGGTTATTCGCTTACAGATTCACTGGATTTTTCAAGAAATGCACTTTACGACGGCGTTGATGTCAACGGTTCTTCACTCACAATTTTGCCACAAGGTTGGGAGTGGGATTTTGAAAACTCAAACCATGGCTGGACACTTGGCACACCTGCGTGGCTTTGGGGCTATGATAGCATTCTTGGCCCAACCAACGGTGTGAGCAGTGGGAGTAAAGCGATTTACACTTACAATGGTAATTATCCAAATGGACTTGGTTCAACCATCTGGGCGACCTCTCCAGTCATGAATTGCTCCTCTTGTTCAGGTTCATGGGACTTATCATTCATGAAGCGCCTAAGCATCGAAAGTGCAACTTGGGACCACGCTTACGTCGCAGTCAAAGGCACCAATGGTGCTTGGGCAACCGTGTATTCTTCGGGTTATACCCAAGACAGTTCCTTTTCGCTACAAACCATCAGTATTACCAACTACGTTGCAAACAATCCTTCCTTTCAAGTTCGATTTGGCATAGGTACAACCGACAGTTCAGTCAATTATGATGGTTGGAATGTCGACGATGTTTCTGTGATGCCGAGTGGAACTGGTGTTTCATCTGGTGAAGGCAACTGGACATCGGCTCCGTTCAGTCCTTCTTCACTTGGTCAAGGAGAAATGCGAACATTCGGATACCTCCACTTAGATGCAGAAGTTCCTGCAGGTGAAATACTTGAATGGCAGTTACTCGATGCTGCAACCTCTCAACCAATTCCTGGCTTTGAACACTCGACGGCAAAATCAATCGACCTTGGGATGGTAGATTGGGAGAGTTATCCAAGTGCTCGGCTTAGCATACACATGAAAAGTCAATCCGGTGGTGTACCTTCGGTTCACGGTATTCATTTTGAAGGAAAAGTAGTCGAAGATTTTGAAGAGGATCCAACGAGTATGGGTTGGTTATTACAATCTACCACTTGGTCACCTGGACAGATCTCGGGAACAGGAACTCTTTTGTCAAAGCACTTCAATATCCGTTCTGGTTTTGCTGGTTTTGATTCCAATTGTTCATTGACGGGTAACGGTCAAGTCGAATATTCTCTTGATGGTGGCGGGACATGGGTTTCGCTCAACACGGGCACTCAGTGGCTTTCATCTCCACACTTCTCAGTTCAATTCCGAGTTATTTCAACCGGAGGTAGTTGGACACTTGACACGTTTGACGTCGAAATGATTCGAACCAGCGTGGCTGACGGATTACGAATTGATATTGGAATGGATGGAGTGAGTGATTGGTCAATGGAAGGCCAAGGTATCGGTCGCCTGGGCATTCAAGACCGATTTGCAGATGGGGCTATGTGGCAAACGCAATCATCCACGCCATCAGGCTCTGCATCCTTCAAATTCCTCCTTCCAGTCGAAGGCGTCAACGCCTTTGAGTTGGGAGTCGCTTCACCAGCTCAGCCAATGAATTCTCCATTTTTGACAATGTCGATTGACGGTCAAGATTTCATGTCTTCATCACTGCCGAACCTTCAAGATCTCCAAGTCATATCGCTCTCATCAAGTGAATTAGCGTCGATGAACAGCGCTCTCTCGCAAGCCTCTGTTTCACACGGCGTCGAAGGTTTACCCATGGCAGAAGTTACACTACGTTTGGGCTCCTCTTCCACCAGTGGAAATGTATTGTGCGGGGGTCTTTTCGCGACGTATGATTCAGCCCTTTCACTCGAATTCGATTCGACTGATGCGGTTGTCATTGCGCTTAACGATGCGTTACAATCAGTGAACTCTGTCGGAGGCACCAAGGAACTTACATTGCCCATCCGAATGTCCTCTTCCGGAGCAATTCAACTCACAGTTGTTCAGCAATCAACGCAGAGTTCGATTGAACCGATATCGCTCTCGATTTCCAATGTAACAGACACCTTCACTCCTTCAACAGATTGGATTGAAGTCACCAGCACGTTTGATTTCTCAAACTTAGGTGTCAGTGATGCTGAAGCATATGTCAAAGCAAACGGTTGGGCAGTGGAACTTCATTTGTTGGGGCAAACTACTGAGTCTCACACTCGCTGTCAGGCACTTTCATTACCTGTATCTGGCTCTGCAGTGAACGGTTGTCTCAAGCAAGGTACTTCGATGGTATGGCTTCACAATGGAGCAAACGGTGAAGTCCGTATGATGGGCGTTGGCTCCATTTTGCAAATCGACCACCGGTTCAAGTTTACAGAACAATGGAACGATGAAGAATCTCTTACCGTTTCTGTAAATCTCATTGCTCCTGCAGGACCAATGCTTCCAGTGAGCATGAACTTTGGTCTGGGCTCCTCGCTTGGGGTGGAAAATGATGTTGCGGTGATGAACTGGGGAATTATTAATCAAAATCAAGTTGAATCCATTCTTTCTGCACCATACTTGAACCCAGGAGACGATGTGCAGGTTCAAGTCGAACTTGGATTCGAAAATGTTCCAATGAGTCCATCACCCCGTACTGGTTCAACATTGGTTCGATTCCTCGCCGATGGAATTGAAATCCAATCCTCCTCCATTATTGCTGATGGAATGGTTACTTTCCCATGGACCGTTCCAGTCAACAAAGAAAGCGTAACACTTTCACTTGATGTCTCACCATTAAACGGACAAGACATTGTGTTTGACGTTCCAGACAGTGTGGTTTTTGAATTTGATACTGTCGACCCCGAACTTCTATCCGTCAGTGTCTCAGAATTTGACCATGTTGATGCTCGTCCGCTTACTGAAATTGAATTCATCATCGCCGACCGCCCTATCCTACCGTCTCATGCGAAGGCTCACTATTGGCGCTCTTGGTACGATGATGTCAACCAAGATGGTGAGATGCAGGAAGATGAGGTTCAAGAAAAGCCACTTGTTCTTCCTGATGACTTGACGCTTGTGCAGGGGGCATATGCGATGCATCTTGACACCTCCAGCGCGTTTAGCGGTTCTTTCTTCAGTGGTTGGATTGAGGTTGCAGACCCTGCAGGAAATATGATGCTTGCATCAGGCACATTCGACCAACCTCTGTTTAATGTTCAAATCAATAACGATGGTTCCCCGCAACTCGGTTCAGCTCCTGCAAGTTGGAATATCGGCGATTCCCACTGGATTCATCCGGGCGAATCAAACATGTTGCATCTCCCCTTATGGGACTTGAATGGAATTTCAGACATCTCCTATGTTGAACTGGATTTGGCTGGTAATCAGAATGAACCAGTTGTTCTCAAATGGAACGCTACAAATAACCAATGCACAAGTCTCGATATTTATCTTGACATTGAATCCTGTGATTTCATTCCAGCACAATCCGGTGAAATTTTTTCGTCAGAAGGAACGCTTGAAGTCAACTTTTCTCTTGAGTGGGGTTTTGACCCAGACGTTAGTTTACTCCGTGTTCCAACGGTGTTCATTCAAGATTTCCGAGGTCAATCAAACACCCTCACAGTGCCCGATTTAAGTTGGAAGTTCTCTGGTGAAATGTTTGTAGAGCCAAATACTCTCTCTTATTCGATTAATGGTGACGTTGTTGACACACTTGGTACTTGGGTTCAACCACGAGAAGATATTGACGTTGAGGGTGAGTTAACATGGTATCGTTCCTCTCGCTCTGTTTGGCAACCGATACAACTGGAACTCATTCTCGGTTCCAGTGACCTTCAAGTTGATTCACTGAACGGGACTTTTAGCGGCTCCATCACCGCTCCACTTACTCCTGGCTCTTACGGTCTTTTCACTTCACTCTACCAGCCACCGAATGGCGCAATTGACCGAACCCCTACAACGCCGCCTGCTTGGTTCATCGTCGATAATCAAGCACCTTCCGTCGTAGGCGTACCTTCGCCGTCAAACGCAATTATCATCGCCGAATCCAGTTGGTCTGCAATCAATTTCGAGATCCTTCTATCCGAGGCAGATCGATTGAATGAATCTTCGTTGATGCTTCACTGGGCTGTCCATCCAGAAGGTGTTGGCCTTTCCAGCCAGTCTTTGATTAACGGTAGCCAATCTCTCTCGATTATCGGAGGTCGTGCCTTTGGAGATTCAATACCCTGTGCGACCGTTTTGAATTTAGATGAATTGTTAACTTCTTCGATGCGAAATGAAGCCCTTGAACTTCGAGTTTGGGCTACGGGGCAAGATTTTGCAGGCCATGAAATCAATCCCGTATTCAATGACATTGATGCACCACTTGCTGTCTGGGTTCTCGAGCAACGTATTGCAGAATATGTCTTTAGTTTGCCTGAAATGAAACCAGGCGATAATTTTGCAGCGGGAGAAGTCGTAAGTCTTGGTCTTTTAATTTCGAATTTAGGTTTGGCAGATGGTGATGCTCAAATGTTTGTCGAACTCGTCGAAAGTAATGGTGCTCGGACTCGCATTGATGCACGAGGAATTCAAATCGAATCTGGTAGCACCTATATTTATTCGAAAGATTGGGTACCTGACCGTTCAGGAACAATGTGGATTGAGTTTCAAATCGTCAACGGTCCTATGGCTCAATCTGAAACTGTCTATGTTGATGAAGCCCGTTCCGATGGGCTTCTCGGTGGGATTTCCTCAGTGAGCCCGGTACTCTTAATTGTCATACTTTTACTTACCATCTCTTTGGTAGGACTGCTGGTCTTTGGATTAAAAACAACTCCACAAACCAGACCTCTTGGAATAGAACAACAGCACATGGTGATACAACAAGCTGAATCTGCTCGAGCAGCAGTCGCTCCACAACCGGTAGCCCAGGGGCCATATGGCGCCCCGCAGCAGGCAGCATCTCCTGGTGAAAATCCGTATCAGTGATTGCTGTTTTTCATCCGAAGGCTTTGAATCAATGATGTTTACCGCTCACTGGAGGGAGTAGGAGGATCGCTGACAGAGTTCGACTCTGAGGAAAGTCCCCTCTCCTAAGTGCAAACGGCTTACAGAAGTAAGAGAACAGAAATGGTCAGGTCAATGCTGCAGAAACGAACGATACAGGGTGTGTACAATGAAGTTGAAAAACCGAGATTGCCTTGTGGTCGATGAGACGAGCAACCCCGTTGGAGCAAGTCCAAACAGCCCTGTTGACGCGGCACGTCGAGGGGCAGGTAGGAT
>DAMU01000068.1:3789-4037 GCA_002499705.1 Euryarchaeota archaeon UBA91 | reverse complement strand
ACTTTATCATCAACAAGATGGTGTAACTTCAGCATGTAGATGTAACCCACTGTCGTTTCCTGCTCGAGTGGTTCACCCGTACGTCCATCAAACAACTTGGCTTTTCCATGCTTCGGAAGGCCAGCATCATCCAGAACGGCATTAATCTCCTCTTCACTTGCACCATCAAAGACAGGAGTGACGGCCTGGAAACCAAGCATTTTTCCTGCCCAGCCAAGGTGCGTTTCAAGAATTTGACCAACATTCAT
>DAMU01000068.1:2251-3534 GCA_002499705.1 Euryarchaeota archaeon UBA91 | reverse complement strand
GACTTATTAATCATATCTCCAATACCTTTACACGCCCAACCAAGATGCGTTTCAAGAATTTGACCAACATTCATTCGACTCGGAACCCCAAGAGGATTCAGCATGATCTGGACAGGTGTGCCGTCGGCAAGAAACGGCATGTCTTCCTTGGGTAAAATCTTGGCAATAACACCCTTATTTCCATGTCGTCCAGCCATCTTGTCACCAACAGAAATAACTCGCTTTGCAGCGACATAAACCTTGACCATCTGAAGGACACCAGGCCGTAGTTCATCGCCGCGTTTCATGCTATTCAGGCGACGCTCTTTCGTGTCGAGTGCTTCCTCGATAGCAGGCCACAAGGTTTTGTAAAGTCTTTCTATGTCAGCTTTTCTTTGTGGAGAGCGAATGTCGAGAGTTTCCAGTGAGAACTCGGCCGCCCGTTCTGCGACAATCTTGTGATCTTGGTTTCGAACAAGAGGGCTACCGTCAGCAGCTGCAAGTGGCTTCTGTAAAACTTTTTCGATCTCTGCAACAAGTGAACCGAACGCCTCAGCAACCAGTAGATTGCCCTCGCTTTCGGCCTCTTTAATCTGCTTCTGGAAATCACGACGCTCTTCTTCCGAAAGGCTCATCTGTCGAGCAAATTTTTCTGTGGCAGTAACGATGCCCTCTACACCGGACGGAACCTCAAGTGAATCATTTTTGACATCTTCTCCAGCTCGCCCGAAAATTGCGTGAAGTAGTTTTTCTTCCGGAGTGAGTTCGGTCTTGCTCTTTGGAGAAACCTTTCCAACAAGAATATCTCCAGGACGTACGTAGGTGCCTATGCGTACGATGCCACCATCATCAAGATTATGCAGTGCACGCTCACCAACATTTGGAATGTCACGAGTGAATTCTTCTCGGCCAAGTTTTGTATCCCGAATTTCAATGTCATATTCCTCAATGTGAATCGACGTGTAAACATCGTCTTCAACAAGCTCTTCACTGATAATGATGGCATCTTCAAAATTAAACCCATCCCATGACATGAAGCCAACTAGGACGTTGCGACCTAAGGCGAGTTCGCCCTTAAACGTCGCGGCGCCATCAGCAATGACCTCATTCTTTTCAACCTTCTGGCCAAGTTGAACGATCGGCTTTTGATTCTGGCAGGTTCTTTCATTCAGCCCAACGTATTTCCGAAGTTTATAAACGTCAGTTTCGTTTATTTCAATCGAATCTGCGTCAACATACGTGATGGTTCCCTTACGGTCGGCCCGAATAAGCAGGCCTGAGTTGGCTGCGACATCTCGCTCCAT
>DAMU01000068.1:1149-1883 GCA_002499705.1 Euryarchaeota archaeon UBA91 | reverse complement strand
TGTCGTTGCATGTTTGAACCCATTAAGGCTCGATTCGCGTCATCATGCTCTAGGAACGGAATAAGCCCAGCCGACACGCCAACCATTTGGCTCGGCGCGACATCAATGTACTGAACTTTTTCAGCTGGAACGAGCACGAAATCGCCTCTGTATCGTGCAACAATAGTCTCTCCATGAACTTTGCCGTCAACGACAGGGGCATCGGCAGGTGCCAAATAGGCTTCATGTTCTTCATCTGCCCGTAACCACACAACGTCATCAAGCAGCTTGCTCTTTGAAACTTTGCGGTACGGTGTGACGAGAAATCCATACGAGTCGACACCAGAGTAGATGGCTAAACTTGAGATAAGTCCAATGTTTGTGCCTTCGGGAGTCTCAATTGGACAGATACGTCCGTAATGAGAAATATGAACGTCACGAACCTCAAAGCCAGCCCGCTTTCTGTTAAGGCCACCAGGGCCAAGAGCAGAAAGACGTCGTTCATGCGTAAGCATTGAAAGAGGGTTCGTCTGGTCAACAACCTGTGAAAGTTCCCCTCGACCAAAGAAGTACTCGATGGCTGCAGAGATACTTTTTGGATTAATAAGTGAACGCGGAGTCATCTCAGAGATGTCTTTGAGGCTCATTCGCTCCTGAACTGTTCTTCGGAGTTTCAGGAAGCCCTTGCGGAGTTCATCACTCGCCAGTTCATCGATCGTTCGTAGACGTCGATTTCCCAAGTGATCAATATCATC
>DAMU01000068.1:0-850 GCA_002499705.1 Euryarchaeota archaeon UBA91 | reverse complement strand
CCCAAGTGATCAATATCATCAACCTCAACTGTTTCGTTCTCGCTATTCATCAATTCCAGCATGTAGCGAATTGCAGCAATCAAGTCATCAGCACGAAGGGTCATCTCAGTTTCAGGAACAGAAAGGCCGAGCTTTCTGTTAATTCGAAACCTACCGACTCGACCCAAACGATAGCGATTTGTATCACGGAACTTTTCGTCGAAAAGCGTCGATGCCTTCTCTAATGCTGCCGGATTACCCGGTCGTAATCGTTGGTAAATACGAATAAGTGCGTCTTGATGGCTTGGGGAAACCGACGTTCTTTTCTTCGCCTCATCTGCATCCTCTCGAAGGCTATTCTCGATAAGGGGCGTTTTGTTGGAAGGCATTAACTCAACAGCTTTGAGACCAGATGAGCAGATCAGTTCAGACTGGTCCCGAGTGATCGTACAACCAGCCTCCACGATAATCTCACCAGCACGGTCACTGCTCTTTGGATACACAATGTCGTCTGCAGCAGTCTTGCCTTCAAGCTTTGAAACGCTGCGACTTCCTGCAACTTTTTCGACCTTCGTCTTGTTGAATAGCTTTAGAATGTCGGCATCGCTGCTAAGTTTGGGGTCCATTGCTCGAAGCAGAGTTAACGCTGAAAATTTTCCACTTTGATCAATCCGAACTTGAAGCGTGTCTTTCTTTGACACGTTGAGTTCGATCCAGCTACCACGTTCTGGGATGATTCGGCAGTTGTAGGTTTTACGATCTGTTGATTCTGTATCAGCGACAAAGTCGATACCCGGAGAACGATGAAGCTGGCTGACAACAACTCGCTCAGCACCGTTAATGATAAACTCTCCGCCACCCATCATGATCG
>DAMU01000109.1:2248-7814 GCA_002499705.1 Euryarchaeota archaeon UBA91 | reverse complement strand
GGCCAAGCAAGAGTTCTAGATCGGGGCTGGCGTATCGATTATTTTCTTCTCAATAAGGCAGCAGCAGATTGCATTGAAGGTATTCGAATTGAACGTCAAGGTGGCATTGATGTTTCAGACCACGCACCGGTCATTCTTGATTTGAAGTTCTAAAGACCTTCTTCGATTTCTGCGAATTGGATGAGTAAAGCATCGACAGAATCACGCAAATCCTGCAGATTGACATTTTGAATTTTCACAGTGAGCGTAGCCTCTTCACCCTCATGAACGCAGTTTGTTTCACAATCGAATGCTTGTGCGGCGGCTATGAAAAGCGAGGCAGCGTCCGTATCGCCAACCCATTCAATTGTTGCCTCATGCAACTCGCCCATGTCAACTGGTAGAGGTGGGCTATTATGAGGATGACTCGTCGCACAACCATGGCGAAGGGAAGTGAAGAGTTCCCCGTACTCGCTGGTACCGGTGGAGTTGCTCTTGGCGAGGCAAGAACAAATCACGAGGGGCGTAAGGCAATACTCTTGGTTCGCGGAGAAGAAGATACTCGTGAATTCACCACGCTTGTTGCAACTATGGGCATCACAATTATCGAAACACTCTATCAAGCTGGGCACATTGATCCACGCGGTTTTTTCGGCAAGGGCCGGTTACAAGATGTCGCAGATGAACTCACTTCACGCAACGTTCCTACTCACCCGTGGAAGGAAGTTGACCTTGTCTTAATGCACACCAATGCCTCTGCTCGCCAACTTGTCGGCGTAAGTGATGCAGTCGGCATTGAAGTATGGGACAGAGTTCGATTATTGCTCGCTTTATTCACCTCTCACGCTTCTTCTTTGGAAGCGAGGACCCAAGTTCGTATCGCACAGATGCAAAGTGACCGAACTGTTCTCAGGGAGCTTGCCAATCAAGCGACGACAGGGGAAAGGGCAGGATATGGTGGCGCAGGCAGCACTGCATTACAAGCAATTATTGACAATATGAATCGGGAACTTATTCATTTACGCAAACGACAAAAAAAGCATGCAGTTGCTCAGTCAGAGAGAAGGAAACAGCGCTCAAGAGGCGGGGCAATGACCGTTGGTTTGGCAGGGTATACCAATGCCGGCAAATCCAGTCTCTTCCTTTCTCTTTCAGGAAAAGAAGTACTCGTGAAAGACAAATTATTCTCGACCCTTGAGACAACAATTGGAAGAATGGAAGCGAGCCCGAGAGTACTTTTAGCAGACACTATTGGTTTCATAGACCATCTTCCAGCCTCAACTCTCGATGCTTTCCGTGCAACCCTGGCAGAGGCATTAGAGAGCGATTTGCTCCTCATCTTAGCGGATGTAAGCGACCCTCCCCAAGAATTGGAACGGAAATTATTTACTTCCCGAAATGAGGTTTTCACCCGATTTTATGGTGAAGAAATCGATGAGGAATTTCCTTGGCAATCGGTAGATACATCGATGGTTAACCACGTTCTTACGGTGCTAACAAAATGCGATCAAGCGACAGAATCACAAAAAGAGGAAGGCATTGCAACCGTTGCAGCTTTGGGTTTGCCCGAACCAATCCTCATATCCTGTCATACCGGAGATGGCATGCAGGAATTGAAGGATACCATACTTTTCCACCTATTTGGGCCACCTCAGGATTTACTTCTTCTCCCAGTACCTGCCCATGGCGGCAGGGCGGTGGAAGGGTTGGTTTCTGATGTTTATGATGCAGGCTTGGTTTCGAATCGCATCGACCATGCAGACGGCATCGTAGAGTTGCGTGTATGGATTCATGAACATGCACTTGCGCGCCTTCTTGCACATTCCCAACATCGCATTGAAGTGAAGTAGGACGGCGTTCTGCGAGATACATGGGCGAATCCGACGAGCATGCAGCCCTTGAAGAAATGAATCCGGAAAAAGTCGATTACATCGATGAATTGACCGGCCTTTCAGAACCCAAAGGAGACCTCACGTTTTCCTCATCAAACACTATCCTTACCATGCCTGACCCGGAAATGCATTCAATGGGTCGAGCCATTGCAGTATTTTTGTTATTCATTTGTTTAATCGGTTTTCTCAACGGGGTGGATTACGCGTCGCCTAATTCGGGACTCGTGCGTCCAGATGAATTCGTCTATCGCCTTTCACTCACCGCTCCTGACGAAACGGCTACATTCCGAGGCGTTGTTTATGATGATGAGCAAGAACCATTGGAAAACGCTACCGTTTACATCTCCTGGAATGATGACGGTATTTGGAATTCAACAGAGATGCAAACCGAACTCGACGGTTCATTTTCGTTTGAGCGCCTCGACCCGGGACTTGTCCGTGTCGATATTATTGTCGAACGCGATGGCCATCGAGACGTTTATGCGAACCGTGTGTTGCTTTCTCCACCGGCGATGATTGAACCAATCGGATTTACAACAATTGATTTCTCTGTTCCCTCCTCTGAGGAATTCGCATCCCAACCGTGTACAAACGGGGCTGATGAGTGTGAGATTCGCAACATCGATATGACACCAAGTCAAATGGATCACCCCCTTATGGATCCAGGGGCTTCAAGCATTTACATCACCATCGGATTCGCTTTCATGGGAATTGCTTTGATTGCAACAGGTTTCACGATTTGGGCGCTGAAAAGTGGCTCAGTAGCCATTCTACGGACTGCAGCAGCACTCTCTATTTTTGGAATGGGGCACTACTATGCAGCCTGTTGTTTTGGAATCGTCGCATTCCTGCTCACGTTTGCAGTTCCAAAGCGATACATCCCGATTCAACAATCGTCATGAGAAGTGATTGGTTTTGATGCATCTACTCCATCCAACTTAAGGAGGCTCAGCCCAACAGGCAGGCATGGACCTCTTTTCTTCCACCTGGATGACGCGGTCTCTTGGAGAGTCTGTTTCTGCCGTACATCTGGAACAAGATGGGGGCATTTATGCCGGTGGCTGGAATGGTAACCTCAAGCATTGGGATGCGGAGGGAACACTTCTTTGGTCGACAGTATTACCCGACCGAATTACGGTTTTATCTGTAAGTGAAGGGGCGATTTTTGCCACAGCAGGCTTGCATATTGTTTGTCTTGATTCAGAAAGTGGCGAGCAACGATGGAGTCATCCGCTGGAAGGAAGTGCAGATACACTGTCACTGTTCAAGCAATCCGTTTATGCGGTTTCATCTGTTTATGATATCGAACACAATGATTTTCTTGAATCAGCAGTTTGGAATTTTTCTTTTGATGGGGCGATGAATTGGGTTCAGCGAATGGACGAGCGACCATGGGTACTTGTGGAGCATAAATCGAAATTATGGCTTGGCCTAGGCCGTCCAAAATGTGGATTTTCTTCCATTGACCAAGACGGAGAGTTAACACATCACTCTACCGGCACAGATTCACCGATTACTTGCGGGGCATCGTTTGAGAAATCTATGTTGTTTGGCCATGCTAATGGGGCCATTTCGAACCTCAAGGGAGTTACATTGGTGACCGAAGCAAGTTCAGTTGAGCACCTTGTGGCAACACCTTCGGGCCATATCGCCGCTTTGGAACATGGTGAACTCATTTGTCGAAAAGGGGACAAGGAAGTGTGGCACGCTCGCGGTGATGCAATCACAGTACAACATGCTTCCTTCGAATACAAAAAATCACGAACGCATTGGTCAGGCCGGTGGTCAGGTTCACAGGGTTGCGTGGAGGTGAGGGATTCTGAAACTGGAGACATGCTTATTTCTTCTCCAAGCAGTCGTTGTGAATCAATGGCTACAAATAACCAGCGAATTGCTCTAGGGTTTGATAACGGCGAAGTTTGCATTTGGGAGCAGGATATGTTTGAGCGCCGCATGTCGAACGAAAACTCGGATGAAAAGAAAGATGAGCGTAAGAGTGCCTTACAGGACAAACTCAGGGCGCTACGAGATCGTTAACTGATTACGGTTGTTTTTCCCAAACACCCGAAGGTGAATTACCCACACTGACTGGAGTATCGGCCACACGGCTGGAATCAATATCTGCTCCGACTGTGTATTGGGGCTGTTGAACAGGCATTTGCCCCATCTGTTGCGGCATCATGCCTTGCTGTTGCATTCCTTGTTGTGGCATCATTGCTTGTTGTGGCATCATGCCTTGTTGTGGCATCATGCCTTGTTGCGGCATGTATCCCACCATAGGCTTCGGTGCTCCACCAGTCAATGCTCCAACCAGCACTAAGATGAAACCAAAGCCACAGCAACATGCGCCAAGCATGCTCATAAGTCCGCTTCCAAGGAGAGCCAATCCACCATCTACATATTCAAGGTCGTGAGAATCTTTGTCAAACACATACAGCTGAGTCTCACTTGCAATCGTATATTCCTCCCCAATGGTGCAAGTATATCTCAATTGATCTGTTGAGTCAATTGTTGCGCAGACATAACCAAACACGATGCGACCATCATTCTCGACGGGGTCAGCCCACTCGTCTTTCCAATCATATGAATGAGAACAAACGACGTGCCCTGCCTCGCCCGTGACATCATTTCCGCTTGAGTCGGTAATTGTGAACGTTACATCTTCGCATGCATCGGTTCTGTCGTTTCCATTTTCATCGCTGTATTCGCCATCCATCATGACATACCAGCCGCCTGAACCCTGCCCATCCTCATCAGTATATGTGTAACTTAACGAGGTATTTGGGCCTTCAATAAATTCGTTAATATCCACATTCGAAATCTCTTCTACACCCCTCGCTCCGCTTGACCAAGCGACACCGAAAGAGGCGATTGCGAGTAAGATACATATTCCGCCAATTATCAAAACGGGCTTGTTTGCCATGCTTTACGCACTTGATGGAGATATTTAACAGAATGGCCTCGTTTGTCCGATATCTTTATGATATCACTATGATAGCGGATGAATGAGCAAGTATGCAAGCAACACCCCCAGCCCAACAGATTACAGCCGGTAATGATGAAATCATGTTCAGAGATATCGAGAAATCCACAATTAACGGTTTTCTTGGAATTGCCATTCATTGGCTTGCAGTCCCCGGGCTTATCCTTTTCTTGTTCGTCACCTACGTTACGACCATAACTGCCTTGTTTGGCGGATTTCTACAATTGGCACTGGTGATACTCTGGTTCCTCCAGTGGAACAGTTACCTCGTGATTAATCCAAACGAGGCCCAAGCATTGCAATTTTTCGGAAAGTATGCCGGAACTGTGCAAAAAGAAGGCTTCCACTTTTTGGTTAATCCACTGTATCAAAAGCAAAAGATTTCATTCCGAATTCGTAACTTCGAATCTGCGAAACTCAAAGTCAATGACGTCAATGCAAACCCAATTGAAATTGCAGCAGTTGTTGTCTGGAAAGTCGTCGATGCTGCTGAAGCATTGTTCGAAGTTGACAACTATCACGGCTATGTCCAAATCCAGAGTGAGGCAGCATTGCGCGCAATGGCGACAAAGTACCCTTACGATATTATCGAAGACAAAGACATTGGCGGGGTCGCTCTTTCAAGCCACCAAGAAGTCATCGCTCAAGAGTTGCAACTCTCGGTTGAAGCACGTCTCAAGCGCGCTGGAATTGAAGTTCTTGAAGCCCGCAT
>DAMU01000109.1:0-1874 GCA_002499705.1 Euryarchaeota archaeon UBA91 | reverse complement strand
CAAGCAAGTGCAGTCGTCGCTGCTCGAAGCGAGATTGTCAAAGGTGCAGTCGGCATGGTCGAATTGGCGCTTGAGCAACTCAGCGACAAGAACATCATCGAACTTGATGAAGACAAGAAAGCAACCATGGTTAGCAACTTGTTAGTGGTTCTTTGTTCAGAAACCGACACGACTCCGGTAGTTAACACAGGAACGCTCTATCAGTGAAGTGAGAGTATGAATACGACACTGATCATTACGAAAGTTGTGATTCCAGTTGTGGTCGCGATTCTCGTGCTTGCCTATGCTGGGTATTTGTGGGTCCGGCAAGGCGTCCATGTAAGGGGAAAGGGTTGGATGGCGAAGGAAGAGGCCCCGAAAACCTTCTATTTCACCGTGATTTTCTTGGCGATAATCGGTTTATTCCAACTTCTAAGCCCAGTAGTATGGCTGCTTCGATGAGATTGGAGGATGAAAGGTGGCGAAGAAGAAGATCCTCTTACGTTTGGACCCTGAACTCCATGAACAACTCCGATTATGGGCAGAACGCGACTTCCGCTCACTGAATGCACAAATCGAATTTTTACTCAAAAAAGCCCTCAATATTCAAAGTGAGGAAGAGAAATGAATCGACCAAATGAACCCCACGCACCTGCTCCAGAACCCGGATTTATTTCGAAATGGTTTGGGTTTAGCGGCTGGCGAGTGATGTCAGCGAAAGCTCGAATCTTCACTCAAATCATCTATCGAATGTTTTTCCTGTTCGGATTGGCCCTCCTTATCATAGGATATGGAATGATCACCGATTCAGACCCAGGAGGCGCGCCCCTCATCGTG
The DNA here is from genome assembly GCA_002499705.1 of Euryarchaeota archaeon UBA91. Lineage (GTDB taxonomy): Archaea > Thermoplasmatota > Poseidoniia > Poseidoniales > Poseidoniaceae > MGIIa-L1. Next base: position 1,058 of record DAMU01000109.1, on the reverse strand, counting down.
ATGATCCTCGCATGGTACTTGATTTTCCAAGCATTCATCAATTTCATCTTCGTAGAAGGTTCACGGTGACTTCTCTACTCTGAAGAAGGGCGTCCAGTCATGTCTTCAGGACGTACCCAGGCATCAAATTCCTCATTGGTCACATATCCAAGTTCGAGCGCAGATTCCCGAAGTGTTGTTCCTTCTTCGTGCGCTTTTTTAGCAATCTTGGCAGCCTTATCATAGCCGATGTGATTGTTGAGCGCAGTGACCAGCATCAATGAATTTTCAAGGTGTGAAGCGATGTTTTCTTTAACAGGTTCCAAACCTTCTACACACTTTGTCCGGAATGCCGTGCACGCATCAGTCAATAGCTGAATCGAGTGCATTAAGTTGTGAATCATCATTGGTTTGAAGACATTCAATTCAAAATTGCCTTGGCTTCCACCTACGGTAATAGCCGTATTGTTGCCCATGACTTGACAGCAAACCATCGTCATTGCTTCAGCCTGTGTGGGGTTGACTTTACCAGGCATAATTGAGGAGCCCGGTTCGTTTGCAGGCAATGCCAACTCGCCGAATCCACAGCGTGGACCAGAGCCGAGCCAGCGAACATCGTTAGCGATTTTCATCAACGATACTGCAAGCGTATTGAGTGCTCCAGATGCAGAAACAATCGCATCATGTGCGGCAAGCTGCGCAAATTTATTTTCTGCCGAGCAGAAACTGAGGCCAGTGATGTTTGCAATTTCATCAGCGACCATTTGTGCAAACAGTGGGTGCGTGTTGAGGCCCGTTCCTACTGCAGTCCCGCCAAGTGCAAGTTCAAACAAGTCATCCAGGGCAAAATCAATACGTCGTAAATCGGCATCAAGTTGTGCAACCCATCCCGATGCTTCTTGCCCCAGAGTGAGGGGCACTGCATCCATGAGGTGCGTCCTTCCAATTTTCACAATGTTGCTCCAATCATCCGACTTTTGAGCGAGTGCGTTACGAAGGGCGCGGACACTTGGGAGTAAACCATGCGTGATCGCTTCAGCCGCTGCAATATGCATGGCTGTGGGAAACGTATCGTTCGA
>DAMU01000043.1 GCA_002499705.1 Euryarchaeota archaeon UBA91 | reverse complement strand
TTGACCACCTCAGCCACCCCTGCAGACCTCCGAACTACCGAAAGGATTTGAAGAAAACCCTTCGGCAATTGCCTCAAGGTGAAACAGACCAGCCGCCATCAACATTGATTATTTGGCCGGAAATGTAGGTAGATTCAAGCAAAAACATGACCGCTTTAGCAACGTCAATGGTTTCACCTGCTCTTCCCAAAGGAACTTTTTCAACAACCGATGCGAAATGTTCGCTCTCCCAATCCGCTGCAATAATAGCACCGGGGGCGACACAATTAACTCGGATTTCAGGCGCAAGATCACCAGCTAAATTCATCATCAATTGCCTCAATCCTGCTTTACTTGACGTGTAGTGAGAAAGTCCTTTCCAAGCGAGGCCAAGTGATGTGTCAATCATGCCAATTACACAACCATTTGCAGAACGTAATTGAGGGAGAAGGCCTTGAGTAAGTACAAACGGAACTTCGATGTGAAGTCGAGTGTTGAGACGAAGGGTTTCAAGAGAAACTGAATCATAGTCTTGCGAACTATAGATTGAAGCATTGTGGATAAGTGCGTGCAAACCACCGCTCTTTTTCACCATTTCATGACTCGAAACTGCCTGAAGAAGTGAAGTGATATCTTCATCGACATTCAGGTCTGCTTGAAGAATTTCTGCGGGTGCTTTTGAACCGTTTTTTTGCTCAAATCCCTCAAGAATTTGCTGAGCTTCAGCAACCGAGTTTCGGACATGAATAAGAACAAACCAGCCGTGTTCCATAAGGAGAGATGCAGTAGCAGCACCTATGCGCTTACCGCCTCCGGTAATCAGTGCAACACGCTGTGCCATGCTTCATCGAAGCGTTTACCCTTCATCAATGCTCTCAATAAAAACCGCATACAAAAACGCCTTCAAAACGAAGTTTGAGCAAAGGAAGGTGAAAAAAGCCCACAGCACACCTTTTTGATAGGCAAAGCATGGGGTGAATCAAGGGGGAGCAAGTATGTCGGGCAAACAACTACCGATGGCGAGTAAAACTCCGCCGGCACTGCGGCCCAAACAGAAGCGAGAACGCTTGCCAAGTTGGTTTCGGACGACTCTTCCATCTGGAGAGCAGCAAGCGGTATTTAACAAGACAAAGGCTGCTGTTAAAGATAACACTTTACACACCGTTTGCCAAGAAGCGCGATGCCCTAATATTCACGATTGTTGGGCAAGCGGGGATGCGACATTCATGATCGCAGGCCAAGAGTGCACACGTGCATGTCGGTTCTGTGCAGTTGGGACCATCAAAACACCACCACCACTCGATGTTGACGAACCATCCCATCTGGCCACGGCTGTCGAATCAATGAATCTTCGACACGCAGTCATCACGGTCGTGAACCGAGATGACCTTCCTGACAGCGGTGCAGACCATTACAAAAAGTGCATTGCAGCTGTTCACGAGAGTCAGCCCCAGGTCACACTTGAGTTACTCTGCTCCGATTTAGCCGGAGACCATGATGCACTTGCACATCTGCTTGAAGACAGTCCTTTGGCCGTATTTGCGCACAATGTCGAATGCGTGCCGAGACTTGATCGAAAGGTTCGAGACAGACGGGCTTCTTTTTCTCAATCACTGGAAATATTGCGCAAAGCCAAAATCTTGCGGCCTGATATTCTCACCAAATCTTCTCTCATGGTGGGCGTCGGTGAAACCGATGAAGAAATTACAGAAGCAATGCACATTCTCAGAGACGCCGGGGTTGACCTCATCACCATTGGACAGTACCTTGCACCAACATCCAAACACCTCGCAGTTGACCGGTTCCCCGATCCCGAAATGTATGATGTGTGGGCAAAGCAAGCCATCGAAATGGGTTTTTCTGGAATTGCAAGTGGACCGTTGGTTCGCTCCTCTTTCAAAGCAGGTCTCTTGTTACGTAAAACACGCGATGCTGAGAATACAGAATCAATGCCAGGTGCATATGTGTATGTTGCTCGTCGTGAAAACGATACACCGACACCACTTAAGGGAGAGGTATGCTGAGGTGGAACAATGACCGAGAGAGTAACTGCAACAACAACGCCGTACACGATTGGTCGGCCTCCGTTTCGGCCTGGAGATGATGCTGATTTCGGTGGGAAATTCGTCGAACAGCCGGGCGACTTGAACCGTCCAGACCCTGCCAAATGTGATGCACAAGATACTGTTGCACATGCATCTGGTTTGATTCGCGTTCTTGACGATGCAGGAGTAGCCTCGGGCCAGTGGAATCCTCAATTGGATGCTGAAACCATGATTCAAGGACTCGAATACATGATGAGGCTCCGTATCTTTGATGACCGAATGATCAAAATGCAACGCACTGGAAAACTCTCCTTTTACATGCGGTCTTTCGGTGAGGAAGCGATTGCTATTGCTCAAACGATGGCTCTTGAAAATCAAGACTGGATATTCCCTTCATACCGCCAACCAGGTGCACAATTTGTTCGTGGCCGAGACATGGTCAGCATGATTTGCCACTGTATTGGAAACACCGAGGACAACGTCAAAGGCCGCCAAATGCCGGTTCACTACACGTGGAAAGAAGGACGCTTCATTTCCATTTCTTCACCGGTTGGAACTCAATTCTCTCAAGCGGTGGGCGTTGCAATGGCAAGTGCATACAAGGGAGAAGATGAAGTCTGTATCTCTTGGCTTGGTGATGGAACATCTGCTCAAGGCGATTACCACTATGCCCTAAATTTCGCTTCGACCTTCAAGCCACCAGTCATTCTCAACGTTGTGAACAACCAGTGGGCAATCTCAACCCACGCAAACCTTGCCACAGGTGGGCGAACCTTTGCTGAAAGAGGCCTTGCATACGATATTCCTTCTCTGCGAGTTGACGGAAATGATTTCCTCGCTCTTTACAGCGTCACAAAGTGGGCTCGAGACCGCGCTGCTGCAGGCCTTGGCGCCACGCACATTGAAGTCTACACCTATCGAGCCGGTGGCCATTCTTCTTCTGATGACCCATCAGTGTATCGTCCAAATGATGAATTCAAATGTTGGCCTGGTGGAGATCCTATTCTACGACTCAAAGAACACCTGATAAAGGCAGAGATGTGGAATGAAACCCGTCACACTGCATTAGCCAAGAAAATCGATGATGAAGTCATGGCTTCGTACAAGGCTGCATGCGAATTTGGAGATTTAGCAAGTGGACCTTATCCACCTGCTTCAACAATCTTTACAGAAGTCTATGAGGAAGTGCCTTGGCACATTCAAGAACAGCGAGAGGAACTGGGGAAGTGAGGTGAGATTATGACACAAATGAACATGATTAAAGCACTCAACTCTGCTCTTGAGGTACAACTTGAGAAAGACAAGAACGTCGTCATCTTTGGAGAAGACGTTGGTTTCTTCGGAGGTGTATTCCGAGTCACCGATGGTTTGCAAAAGAAATTTGGAGAACACCGAGTCTTCGATTCTCCACTCGCTGAAGGCGGGATTGCCGCTATCGCTATGGGAATGGGTTTGAATGGCCTGCGACCTGTTGCAGAAATTCAATTCGCCGATTACATCTTCCCAGCCTATGACCAAATCGTCAATGAGATTGCCAAAGTTCGTCACCGTTCTGGTGGAGAGTTTACTGCACCTCTTACCTTTAGAACACCTGCTGGTGGAGGCATTAAAGGTGGACATCACCATTCTCAATCACCCGAATCTCAATTCACACACACACCTGGTTTGAAAGTCGTCTACTGTTCAAACCCTTACAATGCGAAAGGATTGCTCACTGCTTCAATTGAATGCAATGACCCAGTTATCTTCTTTGAACCAAAGCGATGTTACCGAGGTCCATTTTATGGCGACCCTCACAATGTCCCTACATGGAATGACCATCCTGATGCTGAAGTTCCTGAAGGACACTATGTGGTTCCTTTAGAAGAAGCAAGAATCGTTCGTGAAGGAACTGCTTGCACTGTCATAGCATGGGGAACAATGGTCCACATGTGTGAACAAGCCATCAAAGATTCTGGAGTTGACTGTGAATTGATTGATTTGCAAACACTCGTTCCATGGGACCGTGATACAGTCGTGAATTCAATTAAGAAAACGGGCCGATGCGTCATTGTTCACGAAGCGCCTAAGACCAGTGGTTTTGGAGCAGAAATGAGTGCATCTATCCAAGAACGCTGTTTCTATCATTTAGAAGCACCAATTACTCGAGTGACAGGATGGGATACACCTTTCCCGCACACTACAGAATGGGATTACATCCCAAGTCCAGCACGAATAGCTGAAGCAATAAAGAAAACACAGGAGGAATAATTATGGGAACATTTGCATTTAAAATGCCAGATATAGGAGAAGGAGTCGTCGAAGGCGAAGTCGTAGAATGGATGGTTGCTGTTGGCGACATGGTCAAAGAAGACGATCCAATTCTGTCTGTTATGACCGATAAAGCAACTGTAGAAATTCCATCACCTGTAGACGGAAAGGTACTTTCCATTGTCGGTGAAGCCGGTGACACCTTACCAGTCGGCGTCGTTTGTATCGAATTTGAAGTCGATGGAGATGGAAATGCTGCAGCCTCAGAAGAAGCACCTGCTGCTGAACCTGAAGCAAAGCCTGAGCCCAAACCTGAACCTGCACCTGCTCCAAAAGCTGAACCTGCTCCTGCTCCAAAACCAGAACCTGTCGCTGCTCCTGCCGTCCAACGTGCAGCAGGGACCAAGGCATTGTCAAGCCCGGCTGTTCGCCAACGCGCTCGCCAAGCAAACATCGATTTGAATCTGGTCGCTGGCTCCGGACCTGCCGGTCGCATCAGTCATGCTGACCTCGATGCTCACATTGCAGGTGGAGCAAGTGGTGCAAGTCGTTCACGCCCAATGGGTGCTTCGGCTCGAACAGAACTGAATGGAACAGAAGAAATCAAGGTTATCGGTTTGCGAAGAAAGATTGCAGAAGGTATGATTTCGTCATACTCAACCATCCCCCACTTCTCTTACTTTGAAGAAGTCGATGTCACGGCTTTGGAAGAATTACGCCAACACCTCAATGCAACTCGCCCAGAAGGCGCTCCAAAATTGACATACTTGCCGTTCATTATGCAAGCACTGGTGAAGGCACTGGGCGAACGCCCAGAGTGCAATGCCCTGTATGATGATGATTCCAATGTCGTCACCCGCCATGAAGCAATCAACCTCGGAATTGCAACACAAACCGACCGTGGACTTTTCGTTCCTGTCGTTCAACATGTTGAGGCTATGGACATCTGGCAATCGGCAGAAGAAATGATGCGAGTCACAAGTGCAACTCGAGATGGCAAAGCAACTGCTGAAGACCTGTCAGGCTCAACATTCACCATTACCAGTCTTGGCCGCCTTGGCGGATTGGGTGCAACTCCAATCATCAACAAGCCAGAAGTTGGTATTCTTGGAGTTCATAATGCAAAGGACCGGGCTGTCGTCAAAGATGGTAACATTGTCATCCGCCGAATCATGAACCTCTCCTCATCTTGGGACCACCGAGTCGTCGATGGCCACGATGGTGCAAGTCTTGTTCAGTTGGTGAAATCATACCTTGAACATCCAGCAACAATTTTCATGTGAGGTGCAAGATATGCAAACCAAAAAATGTCAAGTTCTCGTCATAGGTGCAGGACCAGGTGGCTATGTTGCTGCTATTCGTGCGGGCCAACTCGGATTGTCAACCATTATCGTTGAAGGTGAAAAGGCCGGTGGAACCTGCCTTATTCGCGGATGTATTCCGTCTAAAGCTTTGATTCACGCTGCTCACCAATTCCACAAGTTGGCAAAACACGCTTCAAACGATGGTCACATGGGCATCTCTATTCCAGGACCTGCAGAACTCAACATGGGGAATCTGGTTGAATGGAAAGAGGGAATCGTAACTCGCCTCAATAAAGGTGTTGAACATCTTCTCAAGAATGCTGGTGCTGAACTGGTTACTGGTTGGGCTGAGTTCCAAGATGCGAAAACAGTCAAAGTTGGCGAAGGTAAAGATGCGATCATTATTCAAGCTGAAAACGTCATTCTTGCAAATGGTTCAGTTCCAATCGAACTTCCATTCATGCCATACGACGACAATGTCATCTCATCTCGTGAGGCTTTGTCACTTGAAGAACTGCCAAAACATGTCGCCATTGTTGGCGGAGGATACATTGGTCTTGAATTAGGAATCACATTCCGTATGCTTGGCTCGGAAGTCACAGTTGTTGAAGCAATGGACAGCGTTCTTCCAATCTTTGACAAAGAAATCCGCAGACCTCTTGAAATCGCAATCAAGAAACAGAAAATCAAGACCCATCTTGGTGTTTTTGCCAAAGGCGTTGAACAGACCAAGGACGGAAGAACTCAACTCAACTTTATCGATAAGAATGAGAAAGATGAGTCCAAAATGCAGAACATCGTTGTCGATAAAGTTCTGGTTACCGTTGGGCGCAAACCAAACTCGGCAGCATTGTCTCCAACAGGAGTTGCTCTGGATGAACGCGGATTTGTCAAGGTGAACGACCGATGTGAAACCAACATGCGAGGCGTGTACGCAATCGGCGATGTTTGTGATTCTGGAGAAATGCTTGCTCACGTTGCCTCTTTCCAAGGAGAAATGGTTGCTGAAATTATTGCTGGCCACAAGCGAGCATATGACCCAGTCGCTGTTCCTGCTATCGTATTTACCGAACCTGAAATTGTCTCTGTTGGCCTTTCACCTGAAGAAGCAAAAGAAGCTGGTCACCCTGTCATCGTTGGCAAATTCCCATTGGGAGCAAACGGCCGAGCATTGACTCAAGAAGCAGAAAAGAGTGCAGGATTTATTCGAGTCTGTGCTCGAGAAGACGATCACCGAATCCTTGGAATACAAGGTGTTGGAACACATATCAGTGAATTGGTCGGTGAGTGGACACTTGCCCTCGAGATGGGTGCTTTACTGGAAGACATTGCTGGAACCATTCACGCTCATCCTACGATGACTGAAATGACCCATGAAGCTGTTCTTGCAACTCTTGGACACGCAATCCACACTGCTTGAGCAGTGAAAGAGCCTACGGGTAAGGAAAAGAAGCGTGATGATAACGACGCACTCAGGGCCTCACCCGCAGGACTTGAGCGTCCCCGAGTGATTATTCAATCAGTCGAGTGTGTATAAACTTCGACGAAGTTCATGAACCGCAACTTAGACAATCATCAGGACTGTCAAGAGAACAAGCAATTGCTTCAAGACTTGAAATGTCTTCAGCACGTCCTGCTAATCCACCAACGGTTTGGTCCTCGGACTTCTTGGCTTCAACAGTGAATTGGATTGCATCTGCAGCAGCCTTTGTTCTCAAGTAATACATACCGGTTTTGAGTCCCTGCTTCCATCCGTAGAAGTGCATCGAAGTAACCTTGGCTGGGTTTGCATCAACCATGTGGATGTTGAGCGATTGACTTTGGTCAATGTAGGCTCCACGGTCGGCAGACATATCCAATACATGGCGTTGTTTGATTTCCCAAGTTGTCTTGTAAAGCTCCTTAATCGAATCAGGGATTCCTGCGATATTTTGAATTGAACCCTTGTGCCGAAGGATTTCGTCTTTCATTTCAAGTCCCCAAAGTCCTACTTCAATGAGGTCACGGACAAGGTGCTTGTTCAATACAATAAATTCACCAGAAAGGGTTCTGCGAACATAGAGGTTGGAGGTAAAGGCTTCAAAGCACTCATTGTTTCCAAGGATTTGTGAGGTTGAGGCAGTTGGCATTGGTGCAACAAGAAGTGAGTTACGCATACCATTTTCGATAATTTCTTGCTTCAAAGAAGTCCAATCCCAGCGCCCGCTGTGGTCGTTCATTCCCCAGAGATCGAATTGAAGCTCTCCTCGACTTGCTGGAGAACCTTTGAAAGTTGAATACGGTCCTTCTGCGATGGCTCCGTCTTTTGAAGCAGTGCAGGCAGCAAAGTAAATTGTTTCAAAAATCTCTTTGTTGAGTTGACGTGCTTCTGGACTCTCGAACGGCAACTTGAGAAGAGCAAATGTATCTGCAAGTCCTTGGACACCAAGTCCAATTGGACGGTGTCGCATGTTCGAGTTGCGCGCTTCAGGGACTGGATAATAATTGACATCGATAACTCGGTTCAAGTTTCCAGTAGCGTGGTAGGTAACGTCATAGAGAAGTTGATGATTGAAGGTTTGATTTTCAACATCAACATACTTGTTGAGTGCAATCGATGCAAGGTTACAGACAGCAACTTCGTCTTTTGCAGTGTATTCCATAATTTCAGTGCAAAGATTTGACGAACGAATTGTTCCGAGATTCTTTTGGTTGGACTTTTCGTTTGCTGCATCCTTATACAACATGTATGGGGTTCCTGTTTCAATTTGTGACTCAACAAGTTTGTCCCAAACCACACGTGCAGGGAGTGTTTCACGAGCCAAACCTTGTGCTTCATAGGATTCAAACAATTCTTTGAATTCAGCTCCATACGCATCTTGAAGGCCTGGACATTCATTCGGACAGAAGAATGCCCAATCTGCGTTTTGCTCGACACGTTCCATGAACAAGTCAGGAGTCCAAAGAGCGTAGAAAAGGTCACGAGCACGGAGTTCTTCCTTGCCGTGATTTTTCCTCAAATCAAGGAAAGCGAGGATATCTGGGTGCCAAGGTTCGAGATAAATTGCAATAGATCCCTTTCGCTTGCCGCCACCTTGGTCAACATATCGTGCAGTGTCGTTAAAGACCCGGAGCATTGGAACAATACCGTTGCTCTGTCCGTTGGTTCCCTTAATGTACGAACCCTTTGAACGGATGTCATGAATTGAAAGACCGATTCCACCAGCAGACTTTGAAATCAAAGCACATTGCTTGAGTGTATCATAAATTCCGTCAAGTGAATCCTCTTGCATGGTTAACAAAAAGCAAGATGACATTTGTGGAGTAGGTGTTCCGGAGTTGAACAGTGTTGGTGTAGCGTGGGTAAAGTAACCTTGACTCATCAAATCATATGTTTCCAATGCTTTCGTGATGTTTGAGTGATGGATACCAACTGCAACGCGCATCAACATGTGTTGAGGGCGTTCTGCAATTTCACCGTGCAGGCGAAGAAGATACGAACGCTCAAGGGTTTTGAATCCAAAATAATCATAATTATGGTCACGAGAATAGTCAACGTGATTGTTCAAAGTTTCAGCATTCTCCATGATGATAGAATACACTTCTTCAGAAATCAAAGGAGCATGCTTACCGGATTCAGGGTCGATGTATTCGCGCAAATCGGTGACCACATCGGTGAAGACTGTCTTTGTAGAACGATGAAGGTCATCAACACAGATACGAGCTGCGAGGCGGCTGTAATCGGGGTGTTGCGATGCAAGAGACGCAGCAGTTTCAGCAGCCAGTTGGTCGAGTTCTCGTGTAGTAACTCCGTCATACAATCCTTCTATGGTCAATTTGGTAACGTGACCGGGGTCAATCCAATTTGGATCTAAACCGTATGTTAACGACTTGAGTTTATCGTGAATTGCATCGAAGCGAACGTCTTCTCGCTCGCCTTCTCTATTGACTACTTGCATTGTCATTTTTATTCCTCCATTTCTTCATGTGTGATTGCGCAACATCTTCGTTTGGTTAGGTACGGTTCAAAAGTCTTCGTCTACTGAGAAGCGCTGTTGGACACTTCCGAGGTTGCCACCGTCTTTGACACCGGCCTTCTGGTATTCGCCAACTCTCTTCTCGAAGAAGTTGGTTTTTCCTTGCATTGAAATCATTTCCATCCAAGGGAATGGATTTGTAGCATTATACAATTTACTTGCTCCAAGTGAGACCATTAATCGGTCAGCAACGAAGCGAATATATTCTTGCATAAGGTCTGCATTCATTCCGATTAAGGAGACTGGTAGTGCAGAAGTAACGAATTCAATTTCAATTTCGACCGCTTCAGAGATAATTCGGTGAATCATATTTTCACCAGCACCTCGAATCAGTTTGTTGTGAAGAAGACAAGCAAAGTCACAATGAAGTCCTTCGTCTCTTGAGATCAGTTCGTTTGAGAAAGTCAAACCAGGCATAAGACCGCGCTTCTTGAGCCAGAAAATGGCACAGAAAGAACCTGAGAAGAAAATCCCTTCAACTGCAGCAAAGGCAACCAAGCGTTGAGCGAATGAACCCTTCTTACGAGAGAGCCATCGAAGAGCCCAGTTCCCTTTCTTCTTGACAGAAGGTACAGTCTCTAGAGCATTGAACAAGTGATCTTTTTCAGCCGGGTCGGTGATGTAAGCATCAATCAATAAGGAGTAGGTTTCTGCATGGATGTTTTCCATCATAATTTGGAACCCATAGAAGCAACGAGCTTCAGCCCATTGAACTTCGTCAGCAAAATTGGTCACGAGGTTTTCATTGACGATTCCGTCACTCGCTGCGAAAAAGGCAAGGACATGCTTGAGGAAATGGCGCTCGTTGTCACTGAGTGTTTTCCAATCTTTGGCATCTTCAGCCAAATCGATTTCTTCAGCGGTCCAAAAAGAAGCTGCGTGTAATTTGTACATCTCCCATATCTCTGCTTGTTCGATCGGGAACAGTACAAACCGGTCTGGAGTTTCTTGAAGCATAGGCTCTATGTGTTCCTGAGAAAGGTCGAGTTCGAATCCATCGGAAGTTGCTGCGTTTTTGTCGTGATCGATTACCATCTGTGTTCCCCCTCGTATGTTTCTCGCGCTGGATTTTATTTGCCCTCCGAGGTAGTGTATAATGTTCACCCCAAAAACCGAATGCCGCGTAACGGTTTCAGCACAGTTTAGGGAATCCTAAAAACTACCTCAGCAGTCTTTACAGGCACTTTTTATCCACAGACTATAAAGGCCGGTTTTTAACTGTAAAAAATACACCTTCGCGAGGTGCGTTTCCACTCGAAACAGGTTTTCTTTTCTTAGGGTTTTTAGAAAACTCGTACTTCTTATTCTATAGCTGTTGAAGAATCGATTTGTATCCATTCACCATATGATTCGGAAGCCAATGCCTCCCAACAAAGAATTTGTGGAACGTCATATGGATGAATCTCTTCAATTTTAGAAATCACATTCTCTTTCTTTGTAGCGTGAACTTTTATTTCGATGGCCCATTCCGAACTGGATTCAAATTTACCTTCCCAACGATACATCGATTGAACCGAAGAATGCTGTATACACGATGCGCCAGCCTCAAGAAGAGTTTGGCAGAAAGATCCAACTTCAAACTCTTTCCAACTGCGTGGAAGAGTTGTTTGTATAATGATGACTGGTTCGCTCATGAACCTTGCAGAGCGTTGCCGCTCAAGAACAATACGGTGAAACTTCACTCGACTTTACGAACGCTAACTGCGTTCGGTCCTTTCGGACCTTCACCGACTTCGAATTCGACGGTGTCTCCGTCCTGAATTTCGCCTTCGACTTCAGAGATGTGAACAAACAGGTCGTTGCCGCCCTCTTGTTCAATAAATCCGTATCCTTTTGTTTGGTTAAACCACTTGACTGTACCTTGTGCCACGAGGCTCGCTTTTTGTGATGGTATATTATCTAAGTGGGCAGTTTGCATTCTGACATGCACGTTCTCAAGACCCTCTCTTCACCCGAGAACGTAATTTGTTTGTGACTCTATGAAATGAATCCTGATTGCAAAAACTGGGAAATCTTCATCAAGAGAAAGGAGAAACACCTACCATGGTCGCCGAGTTAGTCTTACCCGCTGTTGAAGCAATGGGAGATTTCATGGATGCAGAAGAGAATAAATGGTGGGTGCGGCCACTGAAGGCACTGATGTACATCGGTGTATTCTCAGTTATACCGCTGTATTTCTACTTCTCTTAAGCACTGGAATCCATTGGTGCAGTCATGCTCCAATCCGTAAGTGGCTTGTGCCAATCCCTGATTTGATCTGTTTCAAGTCGAAATTGCATACCTTGACCGGGTTCGATTTCAAGGTCAAACATCTCAAAAGGAACACTCAATTCATCGCTTCTAAATGTATCATCGAAAAGAACCACCTGTTCAACAACTGCACCATCAACAGTGTGCTCTAAGATGACACGAACATGGCATTCTTGCAGTGGGTTGCGCATCGAACAAGTTTCACTGTTTCCATCGTGTTCTACGGTAACTACGCCCGCTAAGGAGACAATGCCTGGAGATGGTCGCAAATCGATAACGGTAGATTTAGCAGTAGGGGCGCAAACGCATTCCATATTATCCGACTCAACATTCGATTGAAGGTCGACAGTAATTTCAACAGAGGAAACTTGAATTGATTCTGTAGAGGTTGATGTTGCAGTAACTGTATAGTGGCCTGGAGAAGCATAAGAGTGCGTAGCTGTTGGTCCAGTAGAAACCATTCCATCGCCAAAGTCCCAAGTTACAATTCCGCCAGCATTGTTACTTTCAAAGGTAAATTCATGGAGAATTTCTGTGATGACGTCTTCTTCATTGTTATCACCATCATCAACTTCTAACAGTGTGAATTGATTGATGCCGTAAACCTCCGGTGCGTCAATGGAGAAAGTGCCACTAGAGGATGATGGAGAAGATACCATCGAAGTGAGTGCAGCACCAGAAGCGGCGCCAAGAACAACCAAAAGAACAAGTGTTGCTACGGAAATTGAATACTTCATAAGCGGATTTAAGCGGGCTGACTTATGAAAGTCTGTTTGTTTAACCGGACATTCCTGAAGAGAATCGCGAATGAAATTACGAGTTCATAAAGGGTTGAATGATGTAGAATTATGGAAGAAAAGGATGAAGAAAAGAACCGTTTGAAGGCCATTCGAGAGAAGCTCGAATCACACATAATGTCAACATTTCAAGGTAAGGAAATGTGGTATCAAGAAAAGAGATTACAGTACAAAGGAACGCCAGACATTACCACCGATGCTTGGGGAGTTAGCGTTCATTTTGAGTGCAATCGAACACAACCAGTTCATCTCAGTGGACGTTGGGATTTCATCATCGCCTATGCAGATTATATCGGTGCGGCATATGCTGGATGGAGTCTTAGTTTTGAATGCCCTTACCCTGAATGGGAAGAAGAGGAGAAGTAAAGCAATCCAATGAGGATGCTATCAATTGATAAATGAATGATGGCTGGGAGAATTGTGTCAGAAAAGCGCGTCTTGAAAAAGATGAAAAAACTCGCTTCAAGGATTAACAGCCAAATTGAGACTGTTCGTGACATCGTGGAAGATCTTGAAATTGAGTTCGAACTTCTTCAAACCCAAATCTCCAAATTGGAAGCGAAGAAAGGTTCACGTAAACAGGAAGATGAAGAAGAGATACTCGATATCGAAAATACTTCATCTGTTACTGTCAAGCCGAAATTTTGAATGCCCATACCCTCATGGGGAACAGAATTCGATTAAGAGAAGTAGTAAAGCAATCCTATCAGGATGCCGAAGTCAGCAACGATGAGGAAAACTTTGAGAGGCAAAGGTAGGCTTTTGAAAAAATGAAAGACACCTATCTCTTCTTGTTCCATAGACCGCCCACTGACCGCCAGAGATTAAGCCTGTTGCAGTAAGAAGTGCTAATTCTGCTCAAAACTCAACAATTACATACCAGTATACTCAGCGGGAGGCATGGATGCAGCGACGGCAATGCTGCAAATGTTGGCAATTATCGGCATCGCTCTGTTAACGCCCGGGCCAAATGCACTGACGTGTTTCGCTCACAGTGGAATGTTTGGGAAAAAAAGTAATTTCCAACTTATTCTAGGAATCAGCATTGG
>DAMU01000051.1:1047-26736 GCA_002499705.1 Euryarchaeota archaeon UBA91 | reverse complement strand
TGTCAGGACGCCATTTTCATCTGTTGCGTCAAGCAGTAATTTGGGAAGACCTTTGAAAGAAATCGTCTCTTCTTGGTGAAACAGAGTATGATTTTGCTCAAGACGTTTTCGAAGCATGTCTCGTAATTCTTCAGGCGTATTGGCCAGAGCGACCTCAATTCGTAACTCTGCGGCAGTTGCTACAGTGGTGACAATCTCAGCATCTGCAGGCAATTTTTGACCGCAATGAGGGCAAAATCGGCCTATTTTCCGATGCCCATGACATGTTGAACATGCACTGCATCGGACGACATTCCATCCAGCACCGGACATACCATGACTTCATGGCGAGGGTACTTCAAGACTTCTCAAAGAGAAAAATCAGTGTTCGTTCGACGTGAACCCGGACGCAGTGCAGGAGCGGCAGGTGCTTTCACATCAACTCGTTTCTGAGCAGGCTCTGATGCTTTTCGAGTCAATGCACCACGAACTGGCCCAGTACCTGTTCGTGCACCGAGCGAGAGTGAGTTTGGTAAAATGAGAGCAGCCATCGCCACGCCATGATGGTCTGCAGCTGCAGTTACTTCATCAACAGCAACATCGAAAGAGAGTACTTCAAGATCACGACTCGCAAGTTTTCTTTGCAAATGCCGGCGTAGCATGAGGGTGGTTTCCTCATAATCCAGTTCGGTTGAAACAGTTGCTACAATTGCACATTCGTCTCCTTCGGGTGTGACGCATGCTGCCCAAGCCACACCTGCACATGCTGAAGAACCACTCCAAGCATAAGCAGTGGCAATGTGGCATTCAACCAAAGAACCCATAGGAAGCGATTGTGGAGGAGTCGCACCAAATCCAAGCGGTAGCATAGCTCCTTTCATTTCAATTAAACGTGAATCACCGAGCCCCAGTTCAACTAAACCTTGGTCATAGGCATCCTCTGCATTTTCACCCCAAGGAGCTACGGCAGTCATAAGCCAACCTGGGCATGCTACATTGGACGAACGCTCATCACCAGACGAGTACATGGTGTAGGTACAGATGCAACGGGTTCATGAAGAACATGGTCGTGAGCGTGTTATGGCAACAGTTTCACGACGACTTCTCGTTTTGGCAGCCATTCTTCTTCTTGTCGCTGGACTTGTGATTAATATCGCTGATGGGGGAAGTAGTTTACTCGTAGCAGCAGCAGGGTTTACTTTCATTTTTATGATTCTTGCTTGGTCCTTATTCGATGCTTCACCCGAAACATCGAAAGAACGCAGCTCTACACCAATTCAATCAAAGTACTCGAATGGTAAAACTTTGAACGAAGTCCAGAGTGAAGCCGAAGAGCGCAATTTACCCGACCCTTTGGAATCGGGTTATGAAATCCCCTTGATGTGATCACATTAAGCGAATGGTCTCAAGATTGCTTGGAGCGTAGGTTCTACATTTGAACCGTTCACGCAATGTTTGTCCCAATTCATTGGATTTGAAATAATCACCATGATGCAAAATAATCTTTTTTGGAGGCGGCTTAAGTTGGTCGACGAATTCTAATAATTGCCTTCGGTCTGAGTGTCCAGAGAATCCATCTATGGTTACCATTTCACAACCGATTTTTACCATTTCAGTCTTCCCATTCACAATCATAGGTACTTCGCCGAATCCTTTCTGCAAACGACGTCCAAGAGTTCCCTCTGCTTGATATCCGACGAAGCAAAGAGAATTGCGATCTTCGTGAGCCCACTGTCGGAAATACTCAACAACAGGACCTGCGTTCATCATTCCAGAGGTTGCTAATACGATGCAAGGAGAACTATCCATGAGGATGTTTTCTCTTAATTCTCGACTCTTAACTGGTCGGAACCATTCGTTACTGAATGGGTTGCCGTCGTCGTCTTTCAAGATTGACTTGCGCAGACTGCTCACTAAGAAATCAGGGTGAGCAGCATGAATTGCCGTAGCCTCTTGTATCATTCCATCTAACCAAACAGGAACGGGTTTAACAGTGCCTGAACGGAATAATTCGTCGATGGCGATCATTACTTCTTGACTACGTCCAACAGCAAACACAGGGAAAATCATCTTTCCATTACGAGCAAGCGTTCTTGAAACAATATCTTTCAATTCTTGATTCGCTTCTTGTCGAGAAGGTTGGAAATCTCCATTTCCGCCATACGTTGATTCCAAAACCAGTGATTCGACACGTGGGAAGCGTGAGTTTGCAGCCTCAAAGAGCCAAGATTTCTCGAATTTTTGGTCTCCACTAAACAAGAGATTGTGTTTGCCATTTCCAATGTGCAGATGCACTGCAGATGAACCAAGGATGTGTCCTGCATTAGAAAAAGTCATTTTAACATCGGGTGCTATGTCTGTAGTTTCATCCCAATTCACATCGACAACATGCCGCATACACATTCGGATATCTTCCATGTCATACGGAGCACGCCTTCCTTCTGCACCGCCAATCTTCAGATAGTCTGTTTGAAGCAATAGCATCAGATCACGAGTCGGTGGAGTACAGTATACGGGTCCCCGATACCCATACTTGAACAGTACGGGCAACATACCAGCGTGGTCAAGATGAGCGTGGGTAAGTACAACTGCATCTAATTTATCGATTGGTAAGGCTTCTGGAGCGGTAAAATACGGCATTGGCTCTAAATCATTGGCGACATTGACTCCAACATCAATCATGATTCTGGACTCATTGGTTGTCACAAGGTGACATGCTCTGCCGACTTCGCGATACGAGCCCAGTGCAGTCACTCGCGCCCATGCAGAACCTGGACGCTGAGGTCGATGGATATTGAGTCCGAAATCTTTCAGAAGTTTTCTTCGCTCCTCAGCATGCGCGTGGCGATAACCACGGATGTCATGAACAGTTTTCGAAATCAATGGCGGGGTCCTTTCAACAGAAATCAGCCATCCGCACTTGTCGCGAATTTCTTGAAGGTTTGCCCCTCGACGACCAACTGCATCGCCAGGTTTCTTACACTGAACCGTAATTTCTCTGTAACAGGCATCAAAATAAATTTGAGTGATATCAGCAGACTCAGGAATAATTTCTCGAACAATTTTCGTTGCATCTTCTTCTGACTTCATGATTGATGTGTCGGGTCGAAGTACAATCTTTCGCTTCACTTTGTGCGCTATTTTGGCCAGTAAGCCATCTGCAGCAAGGATACGATTCGGCTCAGGCGTAACCAAAGCAATGTTCCCAGCTTCTAATTCTACAGTGTACGGTATGTCACGAGGGACAATCTTTTCCACTTGATCTTTCAACTCTTTAAACGATAGACGCATAATTTCACCATGCCCGAGCTCGCACAATTAATGTGCACAAACCCTCCTTATCGGAGTGCAGTTTTGAGCTGCGGGAGTAGAAATAACTCAAGCAAGAAGTTTAGCAATCTCTGCTTGAGGGAGGGACACAAAGCCTTCTTTGGCGGTAATAACTGCCAAATCCATGCCGTTTCCGGAGGCCGCATCACGCTGCCCCGATGCGTGGAGGGCACGTGCCGCGAGTTTCAATGCATCGGTCCGAGACATGCCTTCGCTGAAGCCGTCTTCGAGCACACCATACATGTAAGGGGAACCTGAACCTGTGGCACAGTAGGTATCTGGAATCGAACCACCTGCAGAGTCGATGGAATACACATGTCCGCCTTCATCATCAACACCAACAATCAGCAGTTGCACCCAATGAGGGCGACCTGAAAGGATGTTAGCGGTCAATGTAGCAGCGCCTCGAACAGTCATTGGCTGTTGACGGCGAAGTTGAAACAGTGCAACTTCAGCAGAAAGTGTTCGCGAGAGAGATTGAGCGTGGCCAACAAGCCCTGCTGTTGTAAGTGCAAGATTGTCACCAATCTTGAAAAGTTTCTGAACGCTTTTGTTGGCAATAAAGTGGCCCATAGTGGCTCTATGGTCTGCTCCAACGACGACACCACCGTCAAATGTAATTCCAATCGTACTCGTTCCGGTTTTCAATACGTTCTGCTGTGCATCCATTGTCATCAATCCCTTCTTTCAGTCGACACCTTTTGAACCTTGAGGCGCAAAATTACGGTACGCATCTACCCTTATCAACCCAACGAGTCTTTCGGCAAACAATACCAGCCATCGTAAATGACGTGTTTAACTCGAGTTTGATGCGAGTCTTCTTGAGGTGTTCCGCCCCACCAGTGCCATGCGCAGAGGGAAGAAAGGAAAACGAGACGAAGCACAGTCTTCGCTCGATGCCTTCACCAGCGCACCGAGCGAACCAAAATCAACGCCACCAAAGCCGGTTATACCGTCGATGCCTGACTTGGATGCACTGGCACGAGCGGATGAAAAAATTAGAAATGCTGAATTGGAAAAGGATTCTGAATTGGAGGAGAAAGATGAAGTGAATCCGCTTCAAACTTTTTCTATGCCGAGTATGGAGCAATCAAAGCCACAAATCACTTCATCTACCGATGTTCTTTACCATGACTTAGGAGAACTGTATCCAAATCCCCCAATACTCACAACTGAGAGTGGCATGGTCTTGCATCGAGCCGTTTTGAATGATATTACTGGGTGCAGCCAGTTGATGGACTGGGTTGCCGACGACCACGCAGTCATCGTAGAAATGAGCCGCCTCATGAAAAAAACAGTCGAATTTAATGCTGCTTTAGCACAACTTAATTCTTTTATCGACACTGATTTGGGCGGTCAGATTATTCAAATGACTGAGACCCGCTTGATGCTGTTACCACCCGGATGCCGAGGCGTTCGTGGAGTAGAAATGGAAGCTTTTGCCGTTGACGCGAAGGAACTTGGAAGGCGGCCGATGTGATGCAAGAGCAGCCGGTAAACATACCGTGCCCGATTTGTTCAGAAGAAGGGCACCTCAGAATGGTGGCGAATGTCGATGAGATACCTTACTTCGGAGAACACACCCAAGTCACCGTATTATGCCACAGCTGCGGTTGGCGTCAGACGGACTTTATTCCTGCAGAAGGGAAGAAAGCAGGTGCATGGGCGCTTGTGATGGATGACAGTGAAAAACTACGATCAAGAGTTGTACGCTCATCTTCCTGTACAGTGCGCATTCCCGAACTGGATTTAGAAGTCATGCCGGGGACAAACTCGACTGGCTATGTGAGCAATATCGAAGGTGTTTTGAATCGTTTTGTCGACATCATTAACATGGTTCGCCGAGATGTCGAGCGTGACATAGCAACAGAATCCGGAGAGAGTGAAGAAAATGCCAATGCGTTGATTACTCTGGATTCTTTACTCACTTCAATCGCACAAGCAGGTGAACAAAGCGTGTTCACAGTTGAATTCTTAGACCCAAATGGCCATTCGATGATTCTTGACCCGGACGCAGTCGAGCGTGAATTAACCGAAGAGGAACTTGCCGAGTTGCCAATAGGTCCTGACCCTGCGGTCTTTTCCTCAGATGATGTCGATAATTAACGGGCGTCTGTTGCGAGGAAATCGTGAACTAAATGGGCGGTTTGGTCTCGCATCTCATGTAAATTTCCGAGCCATGCTGTCGCTCTATCGATGCATAATTGCTTCATTTCACCAGCGAGAATTTTTCCTGCACGATAATCAGCATTGATGCTTTCCAGATAAGTATCATCATCTTCAAAGAAATACATCATGTAGCGATAAGCGACATCAATGTCAGGATTACCACCCAAACGTCGATGTTCTTCAACAGTAGCTTGCCCACCGGAGAAGGCACGCTTGATTTTCTTTTCCACAGTGGCTAAATCATCTCGCAAAAACAGCGTTGTTTTCGGTTTACTGCTGCTCATCTTCTCACCAGTTAGACCGACTGCAAAATGGTGATACGTCGATGAAGGTGCGAGCAAGCCCATTCCACCCAATGAACGTTCATACTCAAGAAGTTTCATTCGGATTCTTGATTTGTCTTTGGAAGTTGCACTTGGGACAAGAACAGTGCCTTGCTTCGGGTTGGATTGGATGTCAGAGAATCCAAGATGCTCAAGAGACGAAACTATTCCGCTAAAAACAGTCTTCAAACGGTCTTTATCGAGGCGTCCATTGGGCAACTGGCCAAGCACTTCGGCATTGTCATCTTGGACAGAAAGGCCGATGACAACTCCAGACGATTTCCCATCATTGACATTAAACCAATTCGTCTTGGATGCGAGGCCACGTGTAAGTCGAAGGTGGGGGTCTTGATCTACACCCACGGGTACAACAATCGGTCTGAGACCGCCATATTCTTCGGTTTGAGGGTGGAGAATATCTCCCACCTGGACCAAAGGTGCCTGAACGTGAGCGAGGTTTGTCTCACCACTGAAACCATAGATAGCTTCGAATTCGTTCAGGTTTGTACGTTTTCCAAGTTGAAAACCAAGACGTTGAACAACAGGTCGAGAGGATTGAAAGTAAACATTGGTCTTTTCAGGATCAATTCCTAATGCTGCATAGTGAGCGATATACTCTTCGAGAGCCACTTTTCTACCTTTTTCAAGCGAAACTCCACGGGTAGCTTGACTTTCCAAATCGGCAACTGCGATGGTGACATCACCTCCAAGTTCTTGGAACCATTTTACTTGGTCAATAACCATTGAATGCCCCATGTGCATTTGACCACTTGGCATGAGTCCCGTGAGAACTCCAAAAGAATCGCCTTGACGTTGCGCATCGAGCACTTGTCCTAAATCACGGTGTGCAAAGACAATGCCACGGCGGTGGAGGCGAGATGGCGAAGGAAGGCGAACATCATCCATTGATGAGAGGCCAAATTGCTCAATAATCCGAGAATAATCGGTTGATTGGGCACTTCCCCAAGGGTCGATGACTACATCTTCGCCGCCCATATCACTATCCTCCAACCCCTCGGTGACAACCTCAAGGCATCAAGGCTTCGCCCTCATTCGGCTTCAAAGTTCGATTCAGACGACTCTTGAGTAATCTCGGGGAGGTGGTGAGAATATTTTTCGGCGAAAGGTCCCAATCCTTCTTTCTTGAGGATATACATCATTCCCGAAATCGTCGAAACAGCCACGACAATTGCTAAGACTGCGAGCCAGCCAGATTCTCCCAAACCATCACGAGGTTGTACAAGCCAAGTAAATTTGAGATGAGCCTCCTCTCCAAATCGCTTCGACCATTTGAATAAATCAGTTGTGTCATGAGCAGCAATGGTAACAGCCGCAGAATAGTTATTCCAGAATTG
Source organism: Euryarchaeota archaeon UBA91 (assembly GCA_002499705.1). GTDB lineage: Archaea > Thermoplasmatota > Poseidoniia > Poseidoniales > Poseidoniaceae > MGIIa-L1. The sequence continues at coordinate 19,580 of DAMU01000051.1, read as the reverse complement.
AGAACGTCCAAGAACATCGAAATCAACGGTTCCGTTAACAACAATAGTGACGTTATGTCCCCTTATCACCGAGAGGTGAAGGTGTTGAGTTCCGTTTTGAGTGTAACCTTCAGCAGTTTTTTTCACTCCAGTTAAATCAGTCAAGTCCGAATGAGAATCTCGAACTTCAGCAACCTCCATTCCACCAACATCAAGAATATAGGTCACCGGGACATTCCAAGCAAGTGGAGTAACTGCAGAACATTCTTCTGTAATGAGAGATTCAAATTGAATAATCGTTTGGCCATTGACCATCTCGCTTGAATATGCGGTTTGATGACAGTCATGCACCGTCCAGTAGGACCAAGCCTCGCCCCATGTTGTCATCCAAGCCTGAGCCTCATCGTTGAGGTAAGCCGTAATATCACGGTCGTGACGAATGGTTGCATCATTCATACGACCAACCCAATAGAGGTTGACAAGTCCACCCTCTTCTACAGCAGTCTGAACCTCCTCTTTTGAACCAATGATTTGCTCTAAGCTTCCACCTCTTCGTCCGAGATTATACCAGTCCCAATCATCCATTGGAGCGTCGGTAGCATTGTGCCAAGCAGTAGTCGACAAGCCGTTTTGATCACCGTGAACCATAAATCCCTGACCAGCAATCGTAGTATGCTGACGCATTGTCAGTCCGGAAGGGGTAAAAGTTGAGATTGGGTTCTCACCCCATTGGCTGGCGATAACTCGCTCAGAAATGTATTGCTGACATTCAAGAGCCACAGCACCTGGATCTGCACTCCACGCTATGTTAGGCATGCCATAACAGCCAAATTCATCACCGGAATCAAGGCGTTCTTGTGCCAGAGCAGTTCGTAACCAACCGTCTTCTTCCCAGGAAATATCGGCGGCAGCGACCGGACTGAACGTTGAGGAGAGTAAACAGAGGAGAATCGAGAGGGTGAGACTCTGCACAAATACACCGTTTCGTGTTGGAGCCATGGTGCTTGGTCGATGCGGAGTGTCTTGATACTTTGGACGCATCCCTTAGGGTTGAGAAACGGGGTAGGAAAATGAGTACTCAGTGATGAAAAGAAGGACAACAGTCAAAACGAAAACGGACTTGGATTTTGTTATGACAGAGGGTGTATCACTTGTTGAAGCATGGCAAACCCTCGAAAAACATTGGTTGATTCCAACAACTGGCCAACCTCTGCCTAAAACTCCGAGTTACAGTTTCCTTCGAATGTTTTTATCTCCGCTTTTGAGACCTGCACTCAATGCTAAAATGCACGGACTTCACAACATTCCCAGAAAAGGCTCGGTCATTCTTGCCGCCAATCACCTTTCACATGTCGACCCAATTTTCGTCATCGCATCTGCTCGAAGAACGACTCACTACTTGGCAAAGGACGGGCACTTCAAAAACGGAGCCATGGCTTTTGCGATGCGAGCCACCGGTCAAATCGAGACCAAACGAGACATCGGTGGACAAGGAGCTTTGTCAAGTGCTGCCGATGTACTCAGTTCAGGCCAAGCGCTAGGTATCTTTCCGGAAGGTACACGTTCCAAACGCACCGAAGCGCCGTATCTCTTACCTGGAAAAACTGGAGTTGCACGACTTGCAGCATCCTATCCCGATTCGGTTGTCGTTCCAATCGCGCTTATGGGAACTCGAAATATGATGATGCCACAAGATCACAAAGTTCCTCGTCTTTGGCGGTCAATTACACTCTCTGCCGGAAAAGGTATTACGTGGTTGCAATGGCTTGAAAATGAAAACGGAGGAAACATGAAGGCTGAACAACTGATCGAACTCTCAACTCAAGAAGAACACGAAGTTCGCTCATTCCTCTCTTCACTCTATAGAAAATTCACTGACCAATTAATGGGGAGCATTTCTGCTCTGGGCGCTCCATAGTTGAAGTAATGTCGAATGCTCAACCCTACGTGGAGCGTATAGAGACATCACTTGGGGAACTGGAGTTAGACGATTACTTTAGCCCTCGGAAATTGGCAGCCGAGTTGCGGGGTATGGAACTACTCTGTTCGATTGTCAACGCCACACCGGTATGGAGCATCAAATACGGTAGTGATCGACCGTTTCTTATTTCAAATGACGATGGTCCATCAGTTGCAATAGACATATTTCGATGCATTCAGCGACGACTAAACGATGATGACCCTCACCTTACCGTGTATATGGATAAATTACCCATCTGCGTCCTTCGAGATCCAAAGGGAATACAAACACCATCAACAGATTCGATTGTCTCGCTGGTTCTTCTCGGAGTCGCTGGTTGGCCAATTCATGCAACGCCAGGAACCTTGGCTCAGAAAGCCCATCAGACTACAAACAAAGTGTATGAAGACTGCTCAGAACTTCTCCCTTCAGACTATGACGAACTTCATGCAATGATGGAAATGAATGAACTTGGTCTCGTTCATGAAGCGATTTCAACACTTGCTGAAATGGCGCGTAGGTGGTATGTTTGTCGCTGTTGGGATCTTGAAAAGGTAAAGGATACGCTCGTGCCATTGCTCCAAAACTTCACCCGTGAAGAGAGAGAAAAATACCTCTCAGAACCAAGTGATGCGAGTGATGCTCTTTTCATTACGCTTTGAGACCGAGCCTCTCAAGAATGCTCAAGTGCTGTCGGTTACGACAAGCATTCGGTGTCTCGATGAAAGGCTATCATGAACTCATTCAGCGTATCTTGGACGAAGGTGAAGAGAAGGGTGACAGAACAGGTACTGGGACACTTTCTGTGTTCGGACATCAGATGCGGTTTGACCTTTCTGAAGGCTTCCCAATGGTCACGACCAAAAAACTCCACCTTCGCTCTATTGTTCACGAATTACTTTGGTTTTTGAAAGGTGATACCAACGTCAAATATCTCCAAGAAAACGGCGTCCGTATATGGAACGAATGGGCTGATGAAAACGGCGACTTGGGACCAGTATATGGCAAACAATGGCGCAAATGGGAAGCAAATGATGGCCGAATAATTGACCAAGTCGAACAAGCGATTGACATGATTAAGAATAACCCGAACAGCAGACGAATTATTGTTTCAGCTTGGAATGTTGGTGAATTGGAAGAAATGGCATTGATGCCATGCCATGCGTTTTTCCAATTTCACGTTGCGAATGGAAAACTCAATTGTCAACTTTATCAGAGAAGTGCGGATGTCTTTCTTGGTGTTCCTTTCAACATTGCATCATATGCACTTTTAACTCACATGATGGCCCAAATTTGCGACCTCAAGCCTGGAACATTTGTTCACACTCTGGGTGATGCGCACTTGTACACAAATCACTTAGAGCAATCGAAATTACAGATTTCCAGAGACCCTCTGCCCTTGCCAACACTCAAATTGAATCCAGAGTGTACAACCATTGATTCGTTTACCTTCGAAGATATCGAAGTCGTGGGATATGAGCATCATCCGCACATTTCTGCCCCGATTGCAATTTGAGGTGAAGTGATGTTTACCATGATTTTTGCATGTGACTTGAACGGTGCTATCGGTAAAGATGGCGATCTTCCATGGCGTCAGTCATCAGATTTGCAACACTTCAAACGTATTACAATGTCAAAAACGATGGTAATGGGTCGAAAGACATGGGAAAGTTTGCCGGGAAAATTACCAGGACGCAGGCACATTGTGCTCTCCAGGTCACCGCGAGATGATGTTGAGGTTCTGAGTTATGAGGAGATTCTTGAACTTGGAGAATCAGAAGAATTGATGATTATCGGAGGAGGAGAGATCTATCAATTGTTCTTGGAACATACCAAAGAGATTCACAAAACCATCATCGATACCAGCGTTGAGGGCGCTGACGCCTTTGCTCCTTCGATGGAGGGCGAGGGTTTCCACATGATTGGAGAACGCTTTGTTGATGCAGGTCCTCGTGACGAGCATAACATGATTTTCCAGCACTGGATTCGATGATTACTCATCTTCAGGATTGTATTCAGTGACTCGCAAACCGAGACGACCTTGTCGAGAAGGACGTTGCATGATTTTGGCATATTTCGATTCAAAAGCAGCCTTCAAATCAATTTCCATTGCCAAGGAATGACCCATTAACAACAGCAAGATGTCCGCCATCTCTTCTGCACAGTCAGCAAGTGGTTTGCCCTTGGTCACGGCTGCTGCCAACTCTCCAAGTTCCTCGACAGTAAGTGCAATTCTGTAGCCCATATCGTGTCCATTGTTTTCTTCAAAGTTATGTTTGTCATGAAAGACAGCAATTTTCTTCATCATGACTTCCCATTCGTTTTGGGCTTCATGCGCCATCCATTGGTCGACGTTCATTCCTTCCATAGATGGTGTTCAAGTTGGCAGATTTTAGACATTGCGCGATGATTTGAGTGACGATTAAGCAACCGACCAACATCTCATTGAACACAATTTAACCGAGTAGAAGAAGGCTCAATTGCATGACTGCTGCTCCAAAAAGGGCACCTACAATCATGTGTTTGGGCCTGTTCTGCTTCATTGCTTGTGGAATCAATTCTTTGTAAGCGACTACAGTCATAATACCACCCACAAAAGCAAGAGAGCAACCAACCATCAATGGTGTTAGAATAGACCCGAGAACCAATAATGCAAACAAAGCACCAAGAGGCTCAGTCAAACCTGTCGCCATGGCGATCATCGTTGCTTTCAACCGCCCACCATTACCTGCTTGGATCGGTGCGGCTACAGCGATACCCTCGGGGATATTATGCAAAGCAATAGCAGCCATCAAGACTACCCCATATTGAGCAGATTCGAGAACTGCAACACCCATAGCCAGGCCTTCAGGGAAATTATGGATTGCGAGTGCGATGGCGGTTAACATTCCAGATTTGTACAATTTCTTTTCCCTTGTCAACTCAACATCCTCATCGCCTTTCGATGTGTAATAACTGACAAGATATACAATTGAAACACCGATTGCGAAGGAAAATGTAATCGGAACAAAACCGAACTCCAAAGCTCGACCGAACCACAAGTCTACGCTTGAAACCAGCAACATCACACCGGCTGCCATTGCGAGCATAAACGCCATCAATTCGGCAGTTATTTCCTTCAAAACAAAGACGATGAGTCCTCCAAGACCTGTTGCGAGTCCAGCCATCAATGCGAGTATGAACGGGAAAACCCAAGACGATGATTCACCTTCCAGTCCCTGAATTTGAATAAGTGGTTCATCGCCGCTGTGATGGCCACCTTGAGCAATGACAAGTTGTAAAACGATTTCAGCCGTCAAACCGAGTCCATCTTTGTGAACGACGTTTGCAACATCCGTTTGGCGGTGATATTCTTCGTATTCCCAACCAAAGAAACCTATCGTTGCAATTCCCCTCTGATTGAATGAACGATGATCACTGTTTCCGCCGTTTTCAACCCAAGCGACGCTCGCTGAATAGTCATCCCAACCATCATCGAGCACTTCATCATTGATGTTCGAGATAGCTTGAACCAAACCTTTCTCGGAAGATTCAATCCCTAACGTGGAAAGGCCTTTTTCGGGGTTAAGGTTCGTGGAATCAAGATTAATATACAAATCCAAATCCTCCAATTCATCACTATGGGCTTCAATATATGCTTGGCTTCCAAGTAAACCTAATTCTTCACCGCCCCAAGTTGCAAATTTTACTGTAGATTCGAGTTCTATGTCACTTAATTCAGTCGCGATTTCGAGAAGTTGCGCAACCCCTACAGCATTGTCCACTGCTCCGGGACTGATGTAAACAGAATCATGATGAGCGCCAATCAAAATCTCCCCATCTCCAGTACCTGGCAACTCACCTGTCACGACCTTAACAGTTCTCAAACCAACATTATTCCCTTCCCAAAAACCATCCAAAGAGGCGAACAGAGTTGGATCATCAGATGCTTGTTCTATGAATCCATGGAACGTATCTGCAACGCTTTCTGAGATATAGATGAATGGAATGAGTGAGTTCGCATATTCGCCACCGTATGCTTCTGGAAAAGGAACGGTTTTGCCATTTTCTTGAACGGTTACTGAGCGGAATGGAGGCGTCTCGACACCCTCGGTGTAAATCATGACGACTCCGGCATTTCGGTCAATCGAATCTTTGTAAATTTCGGACAGGTTTCTTGAATTGTCATAATTGATCATTAAGGCCATATCAGTCATGTCACCAACCGATGAAAACTCTTCACTCGAACCATTTCCAATATATGTGATCATATTATCGTGCTTGTGTGTGGAACCAGAATAACCTAAGAACGTAAACTTGTCTATGTGGTCTAAATTACCGCTCGATTCGAGTTGAACCCTCGCAGTTCCGGCACTTCCATCTGGCAGTCCGGGTGCATTTTGAACTCCTTGTTCCAGTTGTGCATGCATCAAGATTTGATGGTCCTCAGGTTCTGCATCAACAAACCAAGCACCCATGACTTGATACTCTTCAATTTGGACGTTCGTTAAGCCGATTTCTGTAAATCTGTCGCTGATGTATGTGGCAGCAACGGTTTCCTCAGATGAACCCGTAACCCTGGGACCGAAGGATGATATTTGGAAGACATCATTCATCATTGCTTCATCATTCACCGAAAAGGAAATCTCTTCCTCTTCCAAGACGAAACTTAATGTCAAACTTGAGAGAAGTACGATGGCAGATAGTACACCAACAACAATGAGACCGTTATCTGATACGACTCCCATGCTCAGTGGCAAGAGTTCACATATCTAAGTTTTAGGTCACCCTAAAACGGGAATTCTCTGGTCTTTATCTTAGGAGAGCAGTTCAACTAAACATGCCCATACCGGCATCAGCCTTCGGTTGGCTTGAGACGAAACGGAATGATGGTCTAAATCAGCACTTGAATCTCCGGGTTCTCGACCTGCTGCCCAATTGGAAGAAATACATACAGCAGCATACGGGATGTCAAGTTCACGAGCGAGTTTAGCTTCTCGTGGCATGGTCATACCAACCATGTGACCACCCATTGAATCAATGGCGTCAATTTCAGCTTTGGTTTCAAAATGGGGACCATGTGCCAACCAATACGTGTAGAATAAGTGTTCATCTGCAGAGAAACCCTGTGCAGACTGTAGCACAGAACTCAGGCGTGAATTGAGTTTTGAATCGAAAGGCTCCGTAACTGAAGTAAACACCGCAGAATCATCATGAAATGTCGATGCCACTCCAGTGAAATCGATGTATTGGTGGGCGAGCGCCACTTTCCCCGGGGGAAAGTCAGAAGCGATTGCACCAACAGAGCAGACTGCCATTATCGCTTCACAGCCGGCATCAGCAAGCGCACGCATATTGGCTCGATGTTCAATCATGTGAGGGGGTTTGCTCGCTTGGCCATTGTTATGATGTCGTTGAAGAAAGAACAGTTCTTTCTCCTCGCCATCAGTTTGTAAGCGCATACATGTCAATGGAACATCACCCCATGGCGTTTCGACGGTGACGTCATCCCTGCGGACAAGGGAGAGTCCAGATTGCTTCATTTCATCACCAACAGTCATGTTGATGAGTCCGGTTCCACCAATCACTCCAAGCCGTTGCATACCACTGCCTCGCGCCTCTTGCATGTCAAACCTACGGCTTAACTCATGCCGAGACCTTGCTTTCGCTGGCATTCACGACAACGTGACAACAAGGCAATCATTCGTTCAAACGAGCGATTAAATCCGCTTTCTTTCCAGAAACCGGTTTTCCTGCAGCCTTCAAGAGTTCCTTGAGTTCTGCAACCTTCATTGAATCGTAATCAGCACTTGGTGCGGCTTCTTCGGCAGGTGCTTCTTCGGCAGGTGCTTCTTCAGCAGGTGCTTCTTCAGCAGGTGCTTTGTCAGATGCAGGTTCCATTGCTTCAGCAGCGTCAATGATCGAAGGCGCAGCGTCTTCTTCTTCACCTTCTTCGCCTTCTTCGCCTTCCATGGCCGAGGCAAGTGCTGCTGCCTTCTTGGCTTTGAGTTCTGCATCGCTTCGTGCTTCTTCAGCGTGAATCTCATCAAGTGTTTTACCATTCTCAGCGACGACACCTGCTTGAAGCAGTTGACTCTTTCGAATAGCAACAGACTTGACTGGATAGATTGGCTTGACTGCCTTGCGGATTTCTTCTTCCAGAGTTCCGTCAAGAATTTGTGTTTGAATCTTTGAATACGTTGCTTTGGAAGCAAAAGCGATAATCAAATCACGAGCCTTGGAGCGCATAGCTTGCTTAACCGAGGTTTGAACACGCTTTTGCGTAATGATGAGCGGTTTGAGACGGACAAGGTATCCGTCAGTAGAAACCACATCAACGACATCGTCAACCTTGCCACGATAACGGCGTATTTGACGGCGGATGTGATCGGTTTGGTGGTGATGACCAATAAAGGTCGTAAGTGCATCTTGCCCTACGCACTCATGCACACGGAATCGAAGAATAACATGCATCTTCGTAAAGTCGCCATTGAATTCTTGTTGTGTCATTTCATAGACACGGCCGAGGATATGTTCATCTGACTCACCTAGAGTTTCTCCAATTTTCTTAAAATCCCAGGGTGTTCGAGGCGCACGAATTGTGTACCAAATCTTGTTCTTCCACTTGTCTCGCTGCTTACGTGCTGCTGCACGTGCCTTCACACTGATTTTTTTTGCCATTGTATCATCTCGGGGTGTATGTCTTGCGGGGGCTACCCCACTTGCAGGTCGGCCACTAACCTCCCCTATTTGAAGAAGCCTCTTAGGGCGAGTGTTCATTCTTCGCCAATCGAACGGTTTCCAACGGTTCTCTTCGGTAAACTCATGAGCATGAAGTATACCCCGAGGTTGTGGGCCTCCATCACATCACATGGCGAGCGACGGTGAGTGCTGTTGCAGAGGAATCTGTCGTTGCGGATGCTGTTGCATGGCTTGTTGGCGATTCAGAAATGGTCGAAATGGAACAAACGACTTCCTATCATGGTTCAGTGATGCACATGGTGACCGGAAGAAGCAAAAAGAAAGCCAATTCCCTCAAATCACTCTCACGAATTGGTGTTGAAAATCTTCACACTTTGATCGAAGACATCGCAGTACGCTTTGATGAAAACAATACACTTCACTTTCGCCTCGACTATAACGCCTTCATCGATGGTGAAGTGATTCTTGCCAAACCAGATGAAGTATCGACAATTAAATGCCATACAAAAGTCGAAGTGTATCCTGGACAAATTGCCTTAGATGAATGCAAAAAAGTCTTACAAGCAGCTTTAGAAAAAGCCAAATCTGCAGAGTGAATCAACAGTAAAAACGGCTCTGCACTAAGTTCAAGTCCTATTGCGATGAGCACTTGCTATGGATGCAAAGTTGCGTGCCATCATGCTCAGCGTGATGATGCTTCTGTGCTTAACCATACTACCGCAGGGTTCCTCTTCCGAAGCAGAAAATACGAATCAAATACCGAATTGCCATGCTGACAGAAACGGTTCATGGACAATGGGATTAATTTCGTGCACAAACTCAACAAGTCCGGGCTACACTCTGTTTTCCCCCATGCCTTCGACATCCAGTTATTTGATTGACCAACACGGTCGTGAAATTCATTCGTGGGAGTCGCCAGGTGGTCACCGACCTGGTTTGGCATCCTATTTGCTGGAAGACGGCGACTTGTTACGTTCTGCAAATATTGCTCAACAAGCGGTAGGTGACTTCAGCGGCGGAGGAACTGCGGGGAAAATCGAACGCATAGGTTGGGATGGCACCGCTGAATGGTCGTGGGAATACTCTTCCATGGATTACATCACCCACCACGACATAGAACCGATGCCGAATGGGAACATTTTAGCCATTGCATGGGAAGATAAATCTGAGGCTGAGGCATTACAAGCCGGCCGAAATCCTGCCATTGCGAGTGATGCACCGGGAGGAAATGCAAACGTTTGGCCAGACCACATTATTGAAATCGAACCACTCGCTAATAATCAAGCGAACATCGTTTGGGAATGGCATGCTTGGGATCATTTAATCCAGGACTACGATGCTTCGAAGGACAACTATGGCGTCGTAAGTGAACACCCAGAACTGCTTGATATCAATTTTGTTGGAGCAACTGGAAACCAAGCGGGAAGAGCTGATTGGATGCATTGCAACGGAATTGATTACAATGCTGCACTTGACCAAATCGCACTTTCTTGTAAAAATACCAACGAATTTTACATCATTGACCACAGTACAACGACTGCTGAGGCAGCCGGACATACAGGCGGTAATTCAGGCAAAGGCGGAGATTTCTTGTATCGCTGGGGCAACCCTCAGGCCTATGATGGAGGACTTTCCAGCGACCAGCAATTGTTTGGCCAACACGATGTTCAATGGATTGAGGAAGGCCGAGAAGGTTCTGGTGACTTTTTAGTATTCAACAACGGTAACGGCCGTTCACCCAGTTATTCCTCAGTCGATGTCATCCAAGTCGCCTATGTGGAAGGAAATTATCCGCTGCAATCAAACGGAACTTGGGGGCCAAATGCCCCCTCCTGGTCATGGGGTCTTAACCAAGACATCTATGCTCAGTCTATTTCAGGAGCTGAACGTCTACCGAATGGAAATACGTTGGTCACCTTCGGGACTCAAGGCACTCTTCTTGAAGTCGATTTAGAAGGAGAAATTGTATGGAAATACATCAGCCCGGTGACAAACCAAGGTATTTTGTCTCAAGGGGATGAAATTCCTGCAGGTAATAATGCAGGATCAACAGCAAATGTAATTTTCAAGGTTCGCCGCTATGCTGTTGACTTACCTGTCTTTACTGAGAAGGGCGTAACACCTGGCGATTATTTGGAAACATGGACTGATCTTTGCCCAGAAGAAGAGTCGATTCCGTGGGACAGTGATGGTGATGGGTGCATTGACGATTCAGATGGCGATTCGGTTGAGGACCCAAATGATGTATGTTGGGGATTTGATGACGCAACAGACGTGGATAATGATTCCATCCCAGATGGTTGTGATTCCTTCATCGACTCGGATTCGGATGGAGTAGAAGATTCTATAGATTTGTGCCCTGGTTTTGATGACGCACTCGATGTCGATAATGATTCGATTCCGGATGATTGTGATGTTCTGCTCGACAACGATTCAGATGGTATTGCTAACAGTGACGATATGTGTGAAGGATTTGACGATTCTCTTGATACAGATGAAGATAGTATTCCAGATGGCTGCGATACGCAGGTTGATGACCAACAGAATTCGTCACAAGATTCCGAAACTGAGATGGGGAATAATTCTGCAACGAACATTGATAATTTAACCACAGATGATGAAAATTTGAGCGGCTCGAATCAAAATGATTCGATACAGCAGGAAATTAACCAACCCGGAAATGGCACAGATGTTTCAAATGACGCTGAGTCAAAATCCAGTGAGATGAGCATGACTCCAAAATTGATTATGTCCCTTCTTTTAATCGGTACGGGGGTTTGGCTGTTGCTGTATCTTGTGGCCATTCAATTCTTCAAACCAAAAGAAGAGGTTGAACAAAAGAAAACCGATGTTCTCTTTTTGGAATCGGGAATCCAAGATTCAACCAATCAATTCACTGATGTCAATTCCATGATCGACTTACCTCCAATACCTCTGCTTGCCGCTGCTCAACCGGAGATTCAGCAACCTCGACAGGGATTTCCTCCTGTGCCAATTGAAGGTCTTCCTGAGGGATGGACTCTTGAACAGTGGAATTACTACGGTCAACAGTGGCTTGATGCTCAAAAATGACGACTTTTTTTCAAAGCCTTCATGTATCACGAGGTTTTCGTCAAATTGAGAGATAGTCATGCCGCACATTGTAACCACCGCTTGCGTCGACCACAAATACCAAGAATGCGTCGCAGTTTGCCCAGTGGACGCTTTCCGTGAAGCAGAACGATATCTTGTTATTGACCCGGACGAGTGCATTGATTGTGGTGCTTGCATCCCCGAGTGTCCCGTAGATGCTATATTTGCAGATACAGACGTTCCTGACGAGGAAGAAGAGTGGATTGACCGCAATGCTGACGAATCTGTTGATGCAGAAATTGCTGAAGGCGACACACCCGTCCTTGCAGATGATTGATTTCGCATTAGCAATTGACATTTATTGTATCAATTGCTCTAACCAATGTTCATGAAGGGCGCATCACTGGAATGGTTGATTGGAATGGTTCGAACCGACTTTACTCAACTCAGAAACGGCAGTGATTTGCTCAAGCGAGGATTTGCGAGAATGCAGCAAGGTGGCGTCATCATGGACGTCGTTGACCCTGAGCAAGCAGCAGTTGCTGAAGACTCAGGCGCAGTTGCTGTCATGGCTCTTGAAAGAGTCCCTGCAGACATCCGCAGAGACGGCGGGGTAGCACGCATGAGCCATCCTGACATGATTCAGGGGATCCTCGACTGCACCTCTATCCCTGTGATGGCAAAAGCAAGAATCGGTCACGAAGGTGAAGCTCGGATTCTTGAATCCATGGGCGTCGATATGGTTGATGAATCAGAAGTGCTGACTCCTGCAGATCCATACTTCCACATTAACAAGAAAGACTACACTATCCCCTTTGTCTGCGGTGCAACAGGATTAGGCGAAGCAGTCCGACGTATTTACGAAGGTGCTTCCATGATTCGCACGAAGGGCGAGGCTGGAACTGGAAATCTCGTTGCGGCTGTAACCCATGCACGCCTCATCGATCAAGAAATTCGACAAATTCAATCACTTGACGAAGTGGGTATTGAAAAAGTGGCACAGATGATTCTGGGAAGATATCAAGTTCTTGCAGATGCATCGGACTTACCCGGTTTGCACCCAATCACTCCTTTCGGAGCAATCGACGAATCAATGAGTAACGGCATCCAAGCCATCTTGAATGATGTTAAGGAAATGGGAAGGCTCCCTGTCGTAACATTCTCAGCAGGAGGTATCGCCACTCCTGCAGATGCTTCACACATGATGCGAATGGGCATGGATGGAATCTTTGTAGGATCTGGAATTTTCAAGTCATCGGACCCAAAAACCATGGCAGATGCTATTGTGTTGGCTACTGCACACTATGACAATGCAGAGAAAGTAACTGAAGCGATGGCAATGACCGTAGGAGACCCTATGAAGGGTGATGAACTCGAAACACTCGATGTCCAATATGCACAACGTGGCTGGTAATCAATCCAAAGGATTTGAGATACCTTCTTCTCCGAGGGTCCATTTTAGAGTCTTAACGACTCCATCAAGGGCCTTGTGATTTCGAGCAGCCTCCTTCATTCCGTCCCTGTCCTCATTCTTTCTGCATTCATCGAACCAGGATTTCCACTCTTGGCGTTTGACTTCTGCTCGTTGAAGCATTTCTTCAATTTCTTCCCATGAACGGTCGTAACTACGGCGGGGGGTGGTATCGGATGACATGGTCAACAATTCAATCCGTTAGACCGAGGTATTTGAGTCAAACGGATGCTGTATCATCGAGGTTAGGGATCCTACAACCCTCAAAATGGCTGTTTTCTTCCAACTCAATACCGTCACCTATGATGACATTTTTCAAAGTTGAACCCTTGCCGATTATCACACTTCGACCAAGAACTGAATCTTCAATCTGGCATTGTTGACCCACTCTACAATTTGACATAAGCAATACATCCTGCAATCGACTTCCATCACCTACATGGCACTCAGAAGAGACTACTGAACCCTTCAGACTTCCTTCGACACTTGCACTTGAAGATACAAAATTCCCCTCACTGAAAACCCCATTTGGAAGAGGGAAGGGGAGTGATTCTCGTTGTGCAATGAGTGTATGTTGTGCACGTATAAGCTCGGATGGATGGCCGACATCAAACCAAACACCATCGATGGTTTGAGCAAACATAGGCCAACCTCTCTCAAGGACCATTGGAAAAAGTTGCTTACTGAAATCAAACTTTTCCCCTTCTGGGACAAGAGCAAGAACCTCTGGTTCAATGATGTAAAGACCTGCATTAATCACATTGCTGAATGCTTCTTCAGCAGTTGGTTTCTCCATAAAGCGGCAAATGTATCCCTGGCGAAGTTGACCGTCTAACGGCCCATGGTGGGTCGAAGAAAGTCCGACAATACCAAACTCAGTTGGGTCTTCAACTTCCCAAAGTGCCATAGTAACTTTTGCACCACTTTCTCGATGTGCATGCAGTAAGGTGCGAATGTCAAATGAGGCAACTGAATCTCCGGAACCAACGACAAAAGTTTCAGTCAAGTGCTCAGATAAAAGTCGAACGCTACCCGCTGTGCCCATAGGGCTGGCTTCTTGATTCACCCATGCTTGAGTGTTCTGACCATCAGCATTCCAGGACTCTACATGCTGTTCTAATTGTTCACCTCGATAACCTGTAGTTACAATAATTGAATCAATCGATGCCTCAAGCATTGCATCTTTAACAAAGTCAATCACGGGCCTTCCTAACACTTCGACCATTGGTTTGGGACGAGTGAGCGTCAATGGGCGTAATCGTGAGCCTTGGCCGCCGGCCATGATGACTCCGAACAAGAAAACACCTCACCGTCGGCGATTTGCATTCATGTCGATTTTACGCATCGACTTTTTCTTACCTGACTTGGCTTTTCTTTTACCGGAAGGCGCGTTATCGCCCTCTCCAATTCCCCCAAAGGTAATTCCACCGGAGTTCAAAAGTGTTGTAACCAGTTCATCGGCAACCTCTGATGACTCAGCACCAGTCTTCATCTCGGCATTTACTGAAGCGTTGTGATCTGTCATCCAAGACTTTCGTTCATCGCGTGCCATGTTGAGTTTGTCGCGAACTTTATTGACGTCAACCATAAGTTCGGTGATTTTGTTGTGCATATCATCAGACTTTTGACGCAATTCAAGGAATTCGTTGTGAAGACGATCGCCTTCTGCCTTCAAGAAATCACGATGGGCAAATGCTTCATCGACATCTGGAGATAACACGTCCGCTCGAGCAACAGCACCGAGCATATCTTGGTGTGCTGCATCAGCTTCAGCTCGCAGAGTTTTAATCGCAGAATCAAGGTCACTTAGGTCGACCTTGATCAACTCAAAATGAGTAACTTCAGGAGCAAGTTCTTCGATTCGAATTTTCATTTCTTTGATTCGCTTAATCATTTCTTTTTCCTTCTTCTGACCTACTGATGAGGTTTCAAAAGTATTCTCAAGTGAATGAACTTCATGTTGGAGTTTTGCGTACTCTGCTGTTGCAGATTTCTTTTCGCCTTTCTCTTCACGTCGGCCCTTCGCCTGACTAATGATATCACGAAGTTGTTGTTGGAGAGCATTTCGCTTTTCCTTGAACATTTTAATTTCAGCACGAATTGCTTTCATCTCGGTCAACACAAGGTCGATTTTTTCCCGGTGTTCCTTATACTGGCCTTGTATTGAATTTCGCTTGTCAGCGATTGTACGAGCCTGGTCACTGAAAGAATTACGAGTATTTCTCATCTTACGAACACGGGCTTCCATACCCTGTAGTTCATCTCGAAGTTCCGAGTCTGGACCAGGAGTCGCTTCATCAGGTCTTCCGCGCATGCTTCGTGCACAGAGTTACCCATTTCAAATCTACCCATCGTAAAAAAATAATTTAAACACCAATATTTCCAAAAATATCATTGATTTTAATGAAGATACCAGCTGTGATTCCAAGAATACCAATGAGGTTCGCACTCAAGGCACTGAAGTATCGAATCCGCTGAAGATATTTCGTCCGAACTCGAACATTGATTTGGCGTCCAATGATCAAATCGCCACTGAGTTCCTCCAAGCGAACTGAAACGGTCGCCTCTCCGAAGCGCTCGGGAAGAAGAGATTGCCAAGCAACTGTGCCATCACGGAGAAGACCTGACATCAATCCAAGTACATCATCATCACCCTCAGCCGCTAAAGGAAGTGGCTTAGAAGACCACCAATGGCGCTCACCTGGATTCAAAAGATAAGTCATCGCTAAATCATGTGGCCTGAAATCAGGCGATTGGACTCGTACGACAATACTTCGAGGTGTGTCTGACAAGTTATGAATCAATGTGAAAAGGTTCGCACGTTCGTGCACTACATTTTCCATATCCACTTCAAAAACAATTCCAGAAGTCGTACTCGAACGACCTGCCCCAAGGTCCTCTTCAATTCGTCCAATCATTCTGAAAAAGGCAGGACATGAGCGCTCAATATGATGAATGATGCTCAACCATTCCTCCATAGTGAATACAGGATGCTCTTGAACCAATTCCATTCCCCCTTCGGTGAGAACTTCGGACAGTTCTGCTTGCATTGTTTTGAAATCCAGTCCTTTCGAATGGCGGTAAAGTGTCATCAAAATCTTCTCGCGCGCATATTGAGTATCAACACCCTTCTGAAAGCATGCTTCGATTTCTTTGGAATAGACTTCATATTCAGAACGTAGTAAAGGGTCCATGTGAGTTTTTACTAAATCGTCAAACACCATTTCCAATGTTGACGGATGAATTGGCGGAGTATAGGCATCCAAGAGTCCCGTTCTCTCATCCATATTGAAGGGGCGTGAACGGGTAGGTATGTGCTGTCCAAGTGAAAGAGAGAGCGTTGAGAAAGACAAAAGCAGCAGTATCTTTCCATTCAGCGAGGTAATATCAAACACAAATATGCTCCCAAGCAATAGACTTGACATTATTGCAAAAGAAAGCGCCCATGAGTGGTTTGAACGAGCGCCGTTAAGTAAGTCAGCCAGGCTTTCATATCCGTGGAGCGACTGAACTGAAAGATGCTTATCATTGAGTCTTTTCACTTCTTTTTCAAAATTGCGAATCGATAACTCAACACGATGGCGATGGAATATTTGAACGAGGATGTACCCAAGTAATATGATGAATGTTAGCGCAGTCAAAGCCAAAGCAAAACTCATACCCAATGTCGGTTCGATTTTGCTCCACCATTCTGGTGAGCTGGATGAGAAAGCGAGTGCCCCAAAAGAAGTAAAGATGGAAAAGGCAGGAAGTATGAGAATTAAACGCAGTCCTGAACCGAGCATCTGACGGTCCAGAGCGTACCAAAATCGCTCTGACAACAGAACGTTTTCTTCGCTTTCTACAGACGCTGATTGCTCATTGAAAGACTCGGAATCCGCTTTGGGCATGGCAAACCCAGCGTAAGCGAACACAAAACTGTTTCATCGAGAGAATTGCAATTAAACCCGAATCAATAACTTCGTAGAAAGTTCGGGAGAGCACACGAGTTCCGAACCATTGGAAAACATGTAGCCGGACTCAGAACGCTCAATTTCAATACCCAATTTAATACCGAGAGAGGTCAAAGTTTCTTTACCGGAATCGTTCATAAGCATTCCATCCAAAACCCCTTTCTCGCCTACCTTCAATTGATGAAGAAGTTGAATTTTAGATTTTGATGAATGGATTCTTTGTAAAATCTCAGGAGATGGTTCAGGCATTTCAGTTCCAAAGGTTACTGGACCGTCAACTGGGTCGCCGAGAAGCAGCGAGAGAGTTACTTCCAAATCATCGTTAATAGCATGCTCCAATCGGCACGCGGTTTCATGAATATCACCTTCAAAAGACAATGTTTCGAGGAGGACTTCCGCAAGTCGGTGACGACGCTTCATCATCTTTCCACGAACCAACCCTGAATCGGTGAAGAGCGCTCCCTTGTAAGGTTCGTAGTCAATCAATCCCTTCGATGCAAGACGTTGAACCATTTCTGTTGCAGATGCGGGAGATACATCCATCGAAGAAGCAAGTTCACCGGTTCTCACTCGCTGACCTGGATGAGATTCAAAATAGTCATACATTGTAATGAGATATTGATCTTCGAATTCTTGGAAGTGGCCGTTCACCTAATCGCCTCCTACGGACAGAGAGTCACTCCATGGATGAAAAAACTTCCTCACATGCGGGACACCTGATAGAACCTGCGTAACCGTTTGGAATACGCAGTGATTGTTGGCATTTCGGACAATGAATTTCGACCTTTCCATCCTTTTCGGATTCGCCATCTTCGTCTAGTATTTCCTCTTCAACATGCTCGACTTCATCAGGAGTTGGACTTGTTCGGGGCGTCACTTCAAACCTTGTTTCACAATCTGGGCATCTTACCTGACCGCCATAATCAGACGGGACTCTCAATTGTCGGGCACATTCTGGACATGAAATTTGTATTTTCTCTGCTTGAGCGGAACGCGATTTATTGGTGCTCGAAGTTTTGGAGTCCTTCCGAACTTTCGGCTTGGCTGGAGAGACACCTCGGTTTTGATAAATTCGAATCACGGCACCGATTGCAACCGCAACAAGGATGCCACCGTACAAGCCAAACCATGGCATTTCAAATGATTCTTCAACCACATTGAGTTCTCCAGATTGAAAGGTGTTTGCGGCATCAAAACTCTCTGCATCAACAACCCAAGTTGCTTTGAGAGAAGCGCTTTGTCCTTCCGGCCAAGTAAAAGAGAAAGCGTAAGCGATTTGAGAATTTGCTTCAAGGGCAGTTGTTGTCTGTTCTCCAAGGAAAATACCATCTTCAGTCGATAAAACAACGTAACCAGTAGACCCAGTCACTTCACCAACATTACTCACCATGATTTCGATTGAACCAATTTCTCCCGG
>DAMU01000051.1:0-657 GCA_002499705.1 Euryarchaeota archaeon UBA91 | reverse complement strand
GCTTAGGCTATGACTCGAAAAGCCAAAGCCTGTTGTCCAGTTCAGCGGTGTTGCCCGGATTGAAACACGATCAGCATCGATAAACCCGAGTGTTTGACTTCCTGTCAAAAGGCCTTCAGAAATCACCATCTCGTAATCAAGCGGATACACTTCCAACCCGGAGTCCATATATCCAATTCGGATACGGACAGGGCGATCTATTCCTTCACTCATTTCCAATGACCATGAGAGATGAACCCCTTCTTCAGCGTCCCATGTGACTGAGCGAATAAGCGGGGTTAATGTCTGCTGTACTTCTACTGGAACAAACAAAGTACCGTTCAGACCTGAATCAATTGAGCCATCAGGTGATGAGAGTGACCAATTGACAGCTTGTTCACCTTCAATGCTTAGCGGAAGTTGAACGGTCACTTCACCCGCGGCATTCATTTCAAGAGAGAGTTCATCGCTCGTGTAGATTTGGCCATTTGATTCACAAACTAATGCAACTCGACCTGGTAATTCCCCGTGGTTACGAACCAGCATGGAAAAAATCGCCATATCTCCTTTGTGCCAGGGACCATTGAGAAGCGCCGGAGTGTTCGAACCTGCTGATTCAAAAGCTGCTGAATCGACATCGTAAACAAACGTCACCGTCGATACAGATTCATCCGCAAT
>DAMU01000009.1 GCA_002499705.1 Euryarchaeota archaeon UBA91 | reverse complement strand
TCATTCATCCATTCCTTGAATGGTCGATGAAGTTGTTCAACTGAAATGATGGAACATATCCACCCTGTTTTTCCGTGAACTGTGCCGGGTAATCGTATGATCCGACGAGTATCAGCCGTTATTTTTGTATCGATGTGATGGCCGTCTGCAACGGCTTGTTCAAGCAGTTGCTTTCTTGATTGCCTCACTGTATCTTCACGAAGTTTCGGGTCAGGGATTTGGAATTTTTCTCTATTGAGATCATGATAAAAAAGATGGAAACCTTTGCTACCGGAAAAGGTCACGTGAGAGAATGAATATTCTGATTTATCCTTCATCCAATCAAACATGTTGACGGTGTATTTGCGTGCAACTTCCATATTTTTCTGTGAAAAAGGTGGAACATCGATATCAAAGACAACCAAATGGTCGAGAAGTATTGGATATGACGCTTCATTATCATGAAGACGAGGCAAATCAACAGGATTGAGCCAAGAAGAAGTTGAGACATAAACATCGGTTGGAACCACTTTTCCTACTGCTTTGACGAACGTCACTGCATCCCGTATTCTGCGAGGCGAAGAATACCAGCGATTGTTCAAGGTCCGCCATCGAAACTGATGTTGAGTCGGCTTTCTCATCCATGAAAAGTCAATTTCAAAGTCCTCTGAATAGTAGCCATCCAAGACAGCAGGGTCAAACATTGACTCTTCTGCCATGTTCTGCAGAAAGGATATCGGTTAATGGCTTCACCGTAAGCCAACGGCTTTGAGCGATTCAAGCAGAACCTTTCCAAGTTCTGAAGGATCCATTGCACAAGCAATTCCAGCGGCTCTAAATGCCTCAAACTTTTCTTCAGCAGTTCCCTTTCCGCCGGAGATAATTGCTCCAGCGTGTCCCATTCTCTTGCCTGGAGGTGCAGTTGCGCCTGCAACAAATCCTACAATCGGCTTGGTAACATTATCAGCAGCCCATGCAGCGGCTTCTTGTTCAGCATTTCCGCCAATTTCACCAATCATGATGATTGCTTCAGTTTGCGGGTCGGCTTGGAATGCAGCGAGGCAATCAATGAATCCAGTTCCGTTGACAGGGTCTCCACCTATACCTATACAGGTCGATTGTCCTTCATCAATGCTCATTGTCTGAGCAACTGCTTCGTAGGTCAAGGTTCCAGATTTGCTAACAATACCGATACGGCCCTTTGCGTGAATGTGCCCAGGCATAATACCTATTTTGGCTCCACCAGTTTCGCCAGGGGTAATGATTCCAGGACAGTTTGGTCCAATCAGACGAACTCCAGGTCTGTTCTCAACATAGGCAACTGCTTTGACCATGTCAAGGGTTGGAATACCTTCAGTGATGCAAACGATAACGCCTTCGCCTTTGACTGAATCAAAAGCATCTGCGGCTTCCATGATTGCTTCTGCAGCAAATGGTGGTGGGACATAAATCACGGTAGCATCTGCATCAGTTGCTTCAATGGCTTCTATCATGCCGTGCCATACAGGGAATGGTTTTCCCTGAAGTTCAACGGTTTGACCACCTTTGCCAGGTGTGCATCCACCAACGATTTTGGTTCCATACTCAACCATCTTGTCTGCGTGAAACATTCCTTGCTTTCCTGTGATTCCTTGAACCAAAACCTTTGCATCTTCTTCAATCCAAATCGACATTATTCGTCACCTCCAATAAGTGCAACAATCTTTTGAGCACCTTCTGCTAAATCATCAGCAGCGTGAATATTCAAAGTTGAAGCAGCCAAGATTGCCTTTCCTTCATCAACGTTCGTTCCGGCGAGTCGAACGACGAGAGGAACTTCTAATGAAAGAGCTTCAGTTGCCGCAATAACGCCTCGAGCAATGATATCGCAACGCATGATACCGCCAAAGATATTGACGAGAATACCCTTGACATTCGGGTCTTCAAGGATAATTGAGAATGCCGTTTTGACCTGTTCTTCATCTGCTCCACCTCCAACATCAAGGAAATTGGCAGGTTCGCCTCCATACAGTTTGATGACGTCCATAGTCGCCATTGCGAGTCCAGCACCGTTGACTAAACAACCGATGTTTCCATCGAGTTTTACATACGACAATCCAGTCTCTTTTGCACGTATTTCGACATCTTCTTCCTCGGAAAGGTCTCGCAAGTCATCCCAGTTTTTATGACGGAATTCTGCGTTTTCATCAAATGAAATCTTTGAGTCAAGAGCAACGATTTCATCGCCACCGGTTCGAACAAGTGGATTGATTTCGACCATTGCGCAGTCTTCTTGAATGAACATAGTATACATGTTTGACAACATCTTTCCAAACGATCTCAATGCTGCTCCTTGTAGCCCAAGTGCCATACCCAAGTCCCGCTTTTGGAAACCAAGAAGTCCAGCATTTGAATCGACAACAACCTTGTGAATCAGTTCAGGAGTGTTGTGAGCAACGTCTTCAATGTCCATGCCACCTTCTGTTGATGCCATGATGAGGACAGATTTGTTGTCTCGGTCAACCAGTAAAGCAAGATAGTATTCATGAGCAATATCGCATCCGGCTTCAACATACAGGTTACTGACGAGTTTACCCTCGTCACCGGTTTGAATCGTAACGAGAATGTTACCCAAAATATTGGTGGCATAGGATTCAACTTCCTCTCGTGAGAAAGCGATTTTCACTCCACCGTCCATTACGTGTTCACGTGTTTCAGGGTGGTAAAGAGTTCCTTTTCCTCGTCCACCTGCATGAATTTGAGACTTGACAGCTACGACTTTACTTCCAAGGGAATCATAGGCAGACAAGGCCTGTTCAACACTTGTGCAGTGCACGCCTTCAAGAACAGCAACGTTGTTGTCTCGAAGAAGGGATTTTCCTTGGTATTCGTGGATATTCATAATGCTCTCCAAACATCCCAAAGAAAGACCGTCTTTGAATACTTTGATGCGGCACTTGGCACAATTGAATCCAACAGTCGAGTATCGGAGTCTGGAATAGAGGTGTTTTGATAGGTAATCGATGAAAGGCCCTGTTCATGCAAGTGGTTGTATTGGCAGGCGGAGTAGGCTCTCGCCTTCGTCCATGGACCAATACGATGCCGAAACCGTTGCTCCCTATGCTTGACATGTCTCTGCTTGAGAGAGTCGTCGAAGGCGTGCCGCATCACCTAATTGATGAAGTCGTCGTTGCAGGTGGATACAAAGTCGAAATGGTTCAAGATTACTTTGCTCATGCTGAGGTAGATTTTGATGTACGAATTGTCAACGAGACCAAACCTTTGGGAACTGGCGGTGCTTTAGGGAACTGCAAGGATGTTGTAAGCGGCCGATTTGCTTGCTTTAACGGTGATATCGTGTCTTCCCTTCAAATCGAACCTCTCTTGGACCTGCACAAACTCAACGGCGGAGTCGGAAGTCTTGCGCTTTGGGAAGTAGAAGACCCCACACGCTTCGGTATTGTAGGATTGGATGATGATTCACGCATTACCCAATTCAAAGAAAAGCCGAAACCCGATGAAATATTTTCTAATTTAATTAACGCAGGTTCATATATTTTTGAAGACGACATCTTCGAATATATGCCTGAAGGAAAGCATTCTATAGAAAGAGATGTTTTTCCAAGCCTTGCTGAAGATCGCCTTTTGAATGGTCAACAATTCCAGGGTTATTTCATCGACGCCGGAACTCCAGCCGCATGGTCAGATGCAGTTCATCGCTGTATCCAAGAACAACGTTTTACTCGTGGAAAGGTCGATGGAAACTCATGGTATGGCTCGCCTACCAGCCAAACCTCAGAAATGGTAACTGAGTCAATGATTGAAACTGGTGTTGAATTCAAGAACAGTAAAATTCACCGTTCAACGCTCTTGAAAGGTACTTCAGTCGGTGAGAATACAGTTATCAAAGAAAGCCTCATTGGGACTCAGGTAAAGATTGGAAAAGACGCCCATATTGAGAATGTCGTTGTAGGACACGACAGCATCATTCCCGAAGGCTCTCATTTGGTTGGCGGACAATGGCCACGAATGGAATGAATATTCGCCGAACCTGCGAAGACCTCAAATGCACTTCACTTCTGCCAAAGACATGAACAAACCGCTGGTCGTTGTCAATTTCAAAACTTATGCTTCAGCAAGTGGAGA
>DAMU01000092.1:19762-19917 GCA_002499705.1 Euryarchaeota archaeon UBA91 | reverse complement strand
ACCCCTATGCTCAACCTGCACAGGCAGTTGACCCCTATGCACAGGCATACGATACCTATCAACAGCCAGTCCAAGCCCAACCGACGACCGATGCTCTCGCCGCATTAGGTGCTTTGTCAGAACCTGCTGTTCAACAACCTGTTCAACAACCTGTT
>DAMU01000092.1:0-19430 GCA_002499705.1 Euryarchaeota archaeon UBA91 | reverse complement strand
GTTCAACCACAACAAATTGGACCTGCCTTACCGGCTTCTGGCCTACCTGAAGGATGGACAATGGAGCAATGGCAACATTACGGTGAACAATATCTTGCCGCACAAATGGGCCAACAAGCACCAACGCAGCCGACAACTACCAATACCCCAAGCACCTCTGCAAGTACAGATATGTCAGGATTCCTTGATGATCTCGATTTGTGAACGGTGAAAGAATGGCGAGTTTGTGGCAGTTTTTTGGTTTACCAGACCCTGAGGGTCAAAATAATGCAAAAAAACGTCCTAAAAACACTGCTTCAGCGGCAAATAAACCACTCGAGAAGAAGGCACCTGAACAGCAGACATTTGATTCTCCTCTTCAAGCACAACGCGAGCCAGAAGTGTTGAAATCAGCGCCTTTGGCAGTAAAAAAAACCCCCTCTGTTACACCTCATACACCCCCCTACAAGTGGAAGGGGCCAATGACTGCTGAAGGTGAAGCGTTCCATGACTTAGGAGCTCATTCTCGTGTTAAAAATTCATTTCCAAGAAGGGCTTTGCGCTACGTCTCCCCTGATGAGAAAAACCGCATTCCTACCCGTGAAATGTCAAAGCGTATTCTTCAAGGCGACTCAGTAATTGTAGACTTGCGGCCAATGGTTCACATGGATACGCATCAAAATGTCTGCCGTAGAGAACTCCAACAAATGAGTAACGAGTCAGGTGTTGGGATATTTGCTTTAGATGCAGAGGACAAACTGCTGCTGCTGCCAGGTAAAGACGTCGTAGTCGATGTTGGCCGACATGAACTCGGTCTTCTTTCACTCATGCCCGAGTGAAAATGACTTCAGCAAATCCATTGCTTCACCTGCAATACCGAGTACTGTTGATTCAGAACCATCAATCAGTTGAGCATATGCCCCCATCGGACCTGCTAAATCATAACCACCCGCTTTTCCTTTCCAAGATTCACTTAGGACTAATTCAACAAGTTGTTCATCGCTGAGTGAATCAATTTCTACAATGGCATGTTCGACAAAGAACTTCCATTGCCCATGAAGTTGAATGCCGGTGGCAGACCAAACTTGGTGGCGCCTTCCAGAAAGACGGTGCAGCATCATTGCAGCTTCTACTGTATCATTGGGTTTACCCAAGGCCAAATCCATGTCATCGGGGTCTGCAAGCATGGTATCGCAAACTACCACTACATCAAATTCATGATTTTCAGGAACAGCCCGAGATTTTTTTTGGCATATAGATAACACCTGCATATCGACGCTACCCGGTGAAGGCGTCTCATCAACATCTGGGAAACCTTCACATTTTATTTCAGGAAAATATTCCTGAAGCATGGTTGCTCGACGAAGAGATTGCGATGCTAACCATACCTCCACGTTTCGTCCTCACTTTGTCCAAGAGAAAGAGTGACTTGTCTTTTTTGCTCATTGAGGTTTGAAATTGCAAGAAAAAGAAGGGAGAGGTTGAAGAATCAAAGTGCCTACCATCACATGGTGCCGGCATGGGTGATGTATCAAGAATACCAACACATATTGAAGGATTAGATGAAAATATGCAGGGTGGAATCCCAGAAGGGCACATCTGCATTGTTGCTGGTGCATCCGGTGCAATGAAGTCGAGTCTTACCTTTTCCATGCTTTACAATGCTGTTCTTTATGGAGAAACCAGCGGAATATATGTCACTCTTGAGCAAGGCAAGGATTCTCTTCGCTCTCACATGTCCAACATGGGTATGAACATTGATGACAAGCGAGTAAGTAACCGTATTGCAATTATAGACCTGTCTGATTTGCGAGTTCAACTCGATGAACAAGGCATGAGTAATCGTGTGGATTGGATGGGTCAATTGATCAAACAACTCACATCATACCGTGACTCAATCGGATTTGAATTACTGGTATTCGACTCACTTGGAGCATTTTTCACACTCACCAAGATGGAAAACCCTCGTGATGAGATTTTCCGCTTATTTGAGGCCGTTCGGCGTCTCGGACTAACATCGTTCTTCATCTGTGAGATGACTGGAGAAGATCACAAGCAGTTTGGAGAATACGGTGTTGAAGACTATCTCGCCGATGGAGTGATTCATTTGGTGATGGAACGTTCGGGTGATGATGTTGCTCGAAAGATGGGTGTTGTAAAGATGCGACACACCAACCATCGTCTTGGATACAAACCGTTCAATTGGAAAGAAGACGAACAACGATTCACTATTCTGTGAATGCCTTCACTCTACGGTAACCGACTTCGCAAGATTGCGAGGACGGTCGACATTGCAATCCAATGCAAGTGCCGTGTGGTAGGCGATTAATTGAGTAGGGATAACCGTCAATAAAGGCGAAAGTAGGTTATGAACTCGAGGTATTGGTATACTGATATCTGCTTCACTCGCAATCTCATCTCCCTCTTCATGGATGAGAATAATTCGAGCACCTCTGGCCTTGCATTCATGCATCGCAGAAATTGTTTTGACTTTGACATGGTCGTTTGGTGCGATAAAAACAACCGGACTGCCCTCTTCTAACAGAGCAATAGGCCCATGCTTCATTTCTCCAGCAGGATAGGCAAGACAAGGGATGTAAGCAATCTCCATCAGTTTAAGCGCCCCTTCTTTGGCTACTGGAGCCGAAATACCTCGGCCCAAGAAAAGAACACTTTTTGCATCTTTAATCATTTCAACTGCTTCGAGAATCGGGCCTTGATTGTCAAGGTACTCTTCGATAAGATGGGGTATTTGTTGCAATCCGTTGATCAAATCTTTCCCTTGCTCTTTACTGGTCGCACGAGATCGTCCAACTTGAAGAGCGAACATTGACAATGCCGCCACCATGTTCGAGAACGCTTTAGTCGATGCTACAGCTTGTTCAGGACCAGAGTGAATGTATACTCCTTTTCCACACTCACGAGCAATAGATGAGCCAACGACATTGACGACACCATAGACGCTGCCGCCCTTGAGTTGAATTTCTTTGACTGCCGACAAGGTGTCTGCAGTTTCTCCTGACTGGGTTACGGCAAAATGCAATGCATTGGGGTTGATGACGGGGTCGTTATGACGGAACTCGCTTGAGATGTGAGCGACTGCTGGAATTCGTGCTAACTTTTCAATCAGCAATTGCCCTATTTCTGCTGCATTATAAGCCGTTCCGCAACCTAAAAGCCGAACGTGAGGGATGTTGGCTAAATCTCTCGGTTCAAGATTAAGACCGCCAAGACGTCCATTTCCTCGAACACGGTCAAGCCTTCCACTGATACAGTGACGCAAAGCATCAGGTTGCTCATAGATTTCTTTCAGCATAAAGTGGGGATATTCACCAAGTTCTGATTCACCCCATTCTTGCTCGAGAACAGTAATACTGGGATTGAAATTCTTACCTTTGAGCGTTGAGAGTGTCATTTTGTCTTGAGAGAGAGTTGCTATTTCGCCGTCTTCTAAGAAAACGACTCGTTGCGTGTAGGGGGTAAGAGCATGGGGGTCACTGGAGACGAACATCTCATTCTCTCCTTGTCCAATAATGAGGGGCGAACCGTTACGCGCACAAACGATAACATCATGTTCGAGAAATAAGGCGCACAATCCCCATGTACCTCGAGCGAGATGAAGTGTTCGACGCACTGCATTTTCAGGATTATTATCAACGTTCAATTCTCTTTCGATAATGTGAGCAAGTGCTTCAGAATCTGTATCGCTCTGAAGTTCAACACCTTGGACGGTGAGTGAGGTACGAAGTTGGCGTGTATTTTCGATAATGCCGTTATGAACGATAACCACTTTTCCATTTGCAGAGCGATGCGGGTGAGCATTGGGGTCTGATACAACGCCATGCGTCGCCCATCGCGTGTGAGCAATACCCCTGTTACCGGGAATAGAGTTGGGTAGAGTCACTTCTAAATCTCCGACTTTACCGACTTTTTTATAAATTTCAATTGTTCCATCTTTCACGGCGATTCCTGTTGAATCATAGCCTCTATACTCGAGACGGCGTAATCCATCAAGCAAAATATTCGAGGCTTGACGAGGACCAAGATACCCAAATATACCGCACATGATAACGCCTCAGCAATCAACTTTGGCCGAGCAAATCGGGCAATCTACACGAGTTAGTGTCATATCTTTAACAGTAAATTTAGCAGAGCACTCAGGGCATGTGACTTCCCGTTGAGGAGGAGCAATCATTGGCAATGGTGGCATACCGGGTAACGGTGGTAGGAGGCCAGCATCTAACGGAGGCAGGGATTTTACATCGATTTCCGCAGCCAGTGGAGCCGGCTCAACAACTGGGAGTGGTGGAAGTGCGTCGCTCATCGATTGAACCATATCGCTAATCTCACGCTGTTGCTTACGTTTCATTCTACGGTCAAGCCGAGCGTTTCCTTCACCAGATTCACTCTTTACTGCAAGCGATTCAGAGAGACTCAATTCTTCATCATCAAGAACCGCAACAGGTGTTTCCATCTCTACGACTAAATCTTCTGTTTCCGTATCGATAGCAAGCAGTGGACCGTCATCTTCTATTGGTTTGACGAGCAATTCCAAGGTATCAGAATCTTCATACTTTTTCTCCTTGTTCCGAATCAATTCTTCCTGACGTCGAGAAGAGCGAACTGAGAGCGTGATAAGCAAGAGGAAGACGACAAACAAGGTTGATGAGACACCGAGGATAATTACCTTGGTTTCTTTATCCCCTGGGAGAGGTGCGAGGAGTGAGTCAAGGAATGAAAATGTTCCTGATTCCCGATTCGATTCACCACTCATATCAGCAAGGGTACGCATTTTGAGTGAACCGCTTGCTGATGAGAGGAGGAGGATTCCATCTGATTGCATACCTGCATGCCCTTTCAAGAACCCCTCAGTAATGATGTTTGAAAGTGCGAGTGTTTGACCGAGCGAACTATCTGAGAGCAATCCGTATCTGGTAACTGGGCCATAGCCATTGATTTCATCGTAAAAGATTTGCACACCATCTGAAGTCGGGTTCAATTCGATGTGGGTTGCACCTGGTGCTTCTATTCGTTCAGCATCATGCGACCAAGAATTATCAGTAACAACATGGGCAATCATTGCATCCTTACCTCTTCCTTCAATCCATGAAGCAATCAATACATCGTCACTCTCGTTGGTTAAGACGATCATTTGTGCCATGCGAGCATTGTCTCCAACCGATGATTGGAATCCCCATGCAGCATAATCGGGATTGCCGTGCGTATACATCATTCCAACACGGTCTAAACCGGTAACGTCATCCCGAATTTCTTGATAGAGAATATGTAGATTTTCTTCACCCAAACTTATTGCTAAGGCATCACCTTGTGATGGTCGAATATCAATATCAGATAACACCACATTGGGAGGACTCCAAGAGGAAGGACTGTCTGGACTCATTGAAGTTAGAGTAAAAATGGAAGTGATATCTTGCCATGAACCCGAGGTAGAAATGTCTCGGTGATAGCCGGACAAGACCATCTCTTCATCGTACTCAGTGAGGGCAAGACCCCAATATGAGCCCTCAGACAACTTGATGGCAGGCATTTGATGATGTACGGGTGTTTCTTCGGCAAGACGGGTAAGAGAAGTGAATGCTAAATCAGTAAGAGTATAGCCATCTGGACTTATGGTTTTACGATTCCAAACCGCTTGAACCAATCCATCATCCCGCAAATATGTGGCCAATTCGCCACCCCACTTTTCTTCAAGAAGGACATCGACTTGCATCACCATGGATTCTGTTATTGTTCGAACATGGAGTTCTCCTTCGCGAGTTGTAAACAGAAGTCCGCCATTTTCCATACCAATGAAATCAATGGCAACTTCTCCTTGACTCAGCGAAACGCTCACTTGAGAGCCGAGGCTTACATCATCAATGACAACCGTAAAACGGTGTTCACTGAATTCTGATTCAACACCATCTCCTTCCAAAATCACCCGGTAATCTTCCGAGCCAATAGGTCTGCCTATTTCATTGAAATTACCCATTCCTTGACCTGAACTCGATTCAGAACCTGGAACAATCGGTATGCTTGATGTTCCGATTTCTAGCCAACCGTCAGAAGTCCACCGCTCAAGTCGCATGGTCAGTTGCATCGCTTCAGTTTGACCTAAATTGTCAATCCTCACATCGATATCGAACATTGAATCAGGGAGTGGAACCTTGGGGTTCGTGGTAACTGCACCGGGCAAAAATCTGAGCATTGCTTCAACAGGACGTTCTTCGACATCAAAAGAAAAGGTGTAGACATTGTTGTTTGGGTTTGGATCTCCGTGCTGGTTGTTGGGGTCTATCGTAATCGTCACATCGTGAGTACCTGCTTCGGTAGCCCACCAATAGAGAGTAACTTGCTGACTTTCACCTTGGTTGAGTGTAGAAATCCGAGTCTCACGCGGGTAAGTCTCTGATTGACTACCAACGGCATCGATTTGTACAAAGACATCGTTTGCATCTAAATCACCAACATTACCAATGGTGAAATCAACTTCCAATACCGTTCCAGCTACAGCTGAATAAACCGGGAGGTCTTGGTCTCGGATTTCAACGGTACCTTGGAATAAGAAATCAGGAGCAGCAGGTTGGTTATCGACCGTGTAAGTGCGACGAACATCATCGGTAACAACTCCACTTTGGTTTACCATTCTAAAGGCAATTCTATGCGACCCATCATCGACTGAATTGGAGTTCCATGAAAACGACCAATCCTGCGAACCAACGTCCATTTCGGCTAGTTCTTCACCGACTAACCAGTCGCCGTTATTTACACGGTATTCAAGAATGTCATGTTCGACGCCTTCGACCGTACCACTGAATTCAACAGTGCCTTGAAGTGCAGTGCCAAGAGGTGGACCTGCAATTGTAACCGCCATACGAGCAATATTCACCCAACGGACATCGAGTGATGATTCATCCCCTTCATCGGTAAGCGCCCTTGCCATAACCAAGACATAATCTTCATCTTGGCGGACCCAATTATCCTTCACTGAGATATCGATGAACCAAGAAGAGACATCCCCTCCAGTATCAACCCAACTCTGCAGTTCTCGAACTGTTCCAGACTCGAGGTGTTGCTCAATTTTGATTTGCACCTTGGTATAATCATCTCCATCATCGTTTGCGATAGAAGTGCCTGAAATGCGGACGAAGTTACCTTCAATCCACCAAGTACCGTTGGTCGGTTTCGACATGTCGACGTGGTCACCTGTACCATTCCCGGATGGAGGTGGCGTAATGATATCACCGTTCGCTTCCAGTGGAGTGCACGCTTTTTCGAGTACCATATCAATAGCACAAGAAGCATCGATGAGACCAAAGCCCCATTCATCATTCCAGCGATCTGAAACGCTCGGTTCACTTGCACTGCCGCGTGCTTCAGACGAGTTTCGTAGAATGTCTTTGACTTCTTGTGGTTCAAGAGAAGGGTCCGCTTGTAACATCAGTGCGACAATGCCTGAAGCGATCGGAGTCGCCATACTCGTACCGTCTTTAGAATCATAGTCTGAACCGGCAAGAGGTTTTGCAGGTTGGCCAGGGAATGAAGTTCCAGTCTGAGCAGTAGCAGACATAATGTCGGAGCCATAAGCGGTAATATCGGGCTTCAGTTCATCCCATTCATCGTCATCATTATCGTCGAGTCTTGGACCTGTATTGGAATAATCAGCGACATTGTCATTGGTTCTGTTGATGTTACCGCGGTCTGTGGCGGCACCAACTGAAATTGCTCTATCTGCGCTTGCAGGCGATGGAACTCTGTTGGTTCCGTCGTTGCCCATAGCAACAACACAAACAATCGATGCATTCACCGCATCGTTGACGAGGCGAGCCTCAGAACCACTGCCGTTATCGCCTTGGTTCTCGTTATCGAGGGGTGAGGATGCTGATCCGAATGACATCGAAGCAACTTGAATGCCACGGGTAGAGGAATTGTGCCCCCAATCAGTATTTTGATTGTTAATCAGCCATTGAATTCCATTGAGCGATGCTTGTGAGTTTGTACCTCCAGCATCTGTAAGCACTTTGATGTCAACAAGATACGCTCCCGGAGCAGTGCCCATATGGATGCGGCTGCTGTCTCCGGTTCCAACGGCTGAGCCCGCAACGTGCGTCCCGTGACCATTTCCGTCATCTGGGTCTTGAGAGCCGTCTGGATTTGAGGCAGAGGAAGTGGCATCATAGCCTGCCACCCATTTGTGGTCATTGTATGAGAGAGGGTCTTCATCCGGTTCATCACTTTGGTCATCAAAATCATTCAAAGATTCGTGTTCATTATCAACACCAGTATCGAGTACAGCGACGACAATTCCATCACCGATGTAATCTCGCTCATACGCTGTAGCAGCATAGACATCAGAAGGGCGGGCTCTGGAGGCTTTAGCGGCAACATCGTTGGATGGAATCATGACGTTTTGCATTTCGATGACGACGACGCCATGCATCGAATAAAGGTCCATGAGGGCAGAAACTGGAACTTTGTCTATTGCCACTGAGTCGATGTCCGTAAGTTGTTGGAACCATGCGCCACCATCTTCGCCAACCCAGCCGTGAGCATCCAATACAGCACGAAGTGTTTCGATTTCTGCATCATTGGCACGCCATGCATAATCAACGACTATCGCTACGGTTTTTCGACCGTCAGGTCCAATAATTGCAGTTGGAGATACGGATTCAGCACCAGCCAAAACCCGCTGGAGTCTATCGTCCATTCCATTCCAATCGAGGTCAGGACCGTATGATTGCCACCATTGAACTTCTTCTGCAGAAATGCGGTCTCCACGATCGATGTCCCGAATCGGTCGTAAGCACAATTCATCTCCACACATCAACGGAGGTAAGCCGTCAACAAGAATTGGTTCAGAGTAGAGCGACTGAGTTTCGAATTCGACAGGAGTAGTATCCGATTCATTGGCAAGAACACCAAGGTCAGCGAACAAAAATACGATGACTAAAAACAAAGAAATGCGTTGAGATTTCCATGATGCCGACGACTGCAAACCTACCACTCCGACTTAAGGCTGGGCGGTACTGCCTTTGAGCCTATCCTCTCTTTGGCCACTCCCCAGCCCCTAAAGGGGCTTGGGGAGGATATGATAAATTACTACGGCCAGTTGAGGTGTTGAGGTTCAACTGAACACTGAAGTTGAGGTCCTGAAGATCGCTCAACAACACCAAGTGGAGCTTGACAATCTGGACATTCTCCTACATCAGCAAGATGCTCCATCCAAGCGAGGCGAGTTTCGGGTTCATCGGCTGAAGCAAGAAGACTACGTAACGGGTCACGGATGCTTCGAGGCACCTCGATGTTTCGGGCAGTCCAAGGGTCCACTAAACTCGACATATCAACCATGGAATTCTTGATTTGATTCAGTCTTGAACGCTCTCCACTGGAAGATGATGGTCCTCCATCTTCAACACCAAGCGCATACGGACCACCTCTGGCAATGAGTGGCAACAAGAGATAGGCTGCCAAAAATCCTCCAAGATGCGCCATGTGAGCCACATCACTCGGTTGATTGAGCCCGAGGGTCGAGTATGCTCTGAAAACCTCCATTCCAAAGTAAAACAAAGCAAGGTAAAACACAGGCCATTTTCGTATCAAAATGAGTGGAAAAGGAATCTCGTCTTTAGGCCAGCCGGCGAGGTAAGCACCAAACAGTCCAAACGCAGCACCAGAAGCCCCTAAGGAAGGCGTCCCTGATGTGGAATTGAGAAGATACCATGCCAATGAACCACCAAATAAACCGATTCCATAAACCAAAGCAAAACGCTTCAGTCCAAGGCGTTGTTCGAGAGGAACTCCTACCAGTGCGATAACGAGAATATTTCCTAAAACGTGAGTCGCATTGGATTGACTGTGTAAAAATCCAGCTGAAAAGAAAGTGTGAAACCAATTTAAGCCGCTGATTCGGTCAGGGATAAGTACAAAATCCCACCATAGCCAGCCACCAACCCATCCATTCACTGCTGCAAATTGGTTCAAGACTTGAACAAGATAAGCAAGCAGCAAACCTACGGTGATCGATAAAGCCAACGAGGTGCGATGACGAATTGCATATACAATCGGCCAAACGATTGCTAAGACCCAAAGCGAGAACAACAGCCATTCGGAGGTTCCGAACAAGGACATGACTGTCGCCATGCCATGCCTACTGAGAAGTCTCATTTGAGTTCATGGTTTGATGAGGGTTGAATGCGAGGTTTGATGTCGGTCTGCAAACTCGCAACTTCATGGCAGAATCGCTACTCAGCCTCGTGGACCTCGAAGTCCGTCGAGGAATGGGCATTGTCATCAGCGGTTTCAATCTCGAAGTCGCATCAAAAGACGTGGTCGTGCTCCATGGTGAAAACGGCTCAGGAAAATCCACTGTGATTGAGAGTTGTGCGCGTTTAATGCCTCTGGAGAAGGGCTCGGTCTACCATCACGGCTCACTGGTTGTTGACAGCGAAGGGAGAAGAAATTTGGCGAAATATCCTTTTGGTTTAACGCTCCAAAGAAACGGTTTACTCGGAGATGAAACCGTTGAAAACCACTTGATGACTGTATGCGCTTTATCGGATATGAAAGCCGACCTTCTTCCAATGTTAGAATCCTATGGCCTTGCGCACCGGCGGTATGACCGCATCGGACAATTATCAGGTGGGCAAGCTCGCAAAGTTGCCGTTCTGGCGGGACTTCTTCCTGCAATGGTTTCCGACGAACCTCGATTGGTATTCCTCGATGAGCCCGATGCAGGATTAGACGAAAGGGCTCTTGCTGCTTTAGTCACACACATCGAACTTTTACGAAACGCCGGGCATGCTTTCGTTATCGCTTCGCACAATGCTGAGATAATGCAATGCGCTACACGACTGCATGATTTGGAGACGGAAACGAAACAGCCTCACACTGATGGAAGTGCGTGGAAGTCGGTGGGAATCAAAGAAAAAAGAGGGTTGGTTTCAACCCGAACTGGACATCGCTACTTGCGCTCCACTCGTGCAGGATTAGCGCGAAACGGATTAACTGCACTCTTGGCTATTGGCACTCTTTTGGCCTTTATCGATCCTGCCACTATCGATGATCAAACCCTTCTTTTTGGATTTGTTTTGGCTCCACCTTTTGCAGCCGGCCTTGCAGGAGACCCCGTGGTATATTTGATGCGAGAACAACGATCAGTCGATTGGTGGAGAGCACATGTTAACCGATTACCTTCTGCTGATTTTTTAGCACCAACACTCGGATTCATCCTCGCTGCACTCGGAGGCGTTCTGTTTCTCGATGGAATCAATTGGGAACTCTCCTTGATCGGTGCAGGAATACTGTGGATTACGCTAACTTGTGTTCGATTCATCGAACTGAGTACTCTGAGACTTGCCCGGCCTAATGCGGTTTTTATCAAACTCTTAGTTCCTATACTGATTCTACCATGGGCGTTAATCGTTGAATATGCTGCATCCATGTAAGCACCCAAGTTCAAGAAGGAGTGGTCGTAGTGCGAACCATGCGAGGTCGCTCACCCGAAGTCCTCCTGTTCGCTGGATTTGTTGGCATTGCATCGACGCTCTACCTTGCCTTCAATTGGGCACCGAGTGTTTCGATTAATGCCTTTGAATCACCTGCAGCACAGAGAATTTTCTACTGGCACGTTCCCGCTGCTTGGGCTGCATTAATCGCATTCACTGTGTTGTTCATCGGCTCAGCGATGTGGTTCTTCAAGCGAAATGCAATGGGTTGGAAACTTCACGTTGCTGGCTCAGAAGCTGGACTTGCCTGTGGCCTCATGGTCGTCCTTTCCGGATGCATATGGGGTGCGGCTGAATGGGGCACTCCGTGGGATTGGAGCGATGTTCGATTGAATTCTTTTGGACTGCTCACACTGCTCGCCATATTCTTGGTATTGGGTAGACGAAGCCAGCCAGACGGTGTTGAGACTCGAGATACCTTCGCCGCCTTTGGGCTGTACGGATTTATCCTTGTGCCGTTGACTTACATCTCGACACGCATCTGGCAAATTCGTCATCCCGGCCCAGTTGGTGGAATCGGTGCAGAGGGTTCAATCAACGGCAGTATGCGATTTGTAGTCTTATTGGGCGCCTTGTCATTTACTCTCTTTATCGCTGGCCACATGCTGGTTTCGATGCGAATTACAGATATGGAACAACGCCTTGAGCGAGCCCAAAAAAGACTTGATGGGGGAAATTGAATGGACGGAATGAATTACCTCTCTTTTGCTTATCTTGGAATGATTGCAGCCATCGCTGTTTGGACGTGGACCATCGTCTCAAGAAGCCGCTCGATAGAAGACCGACTCGCAGCAGTTGAAGCAAGTATTGGCATTGACCCAGCCCAAGCAGATGAACTTACGAAGTAATCCGAAGATGCTTGAGATGATGCTACGGTTTGAAAGCGAGTACCCTTACCCGTTGATGAGGGGGATTTAATGGCTGAAGGACTTGGACGTGAGTTTTGTTTAGTCTGCGGTGCAGATCCTCCACTGTATGGCGACCGGATGTGCGAGTCATGCCTGCGAAAAAGAATCAATCTTGTTCAAGTGCCTGAGAACATTCCGTGGGTTCGTTGTGCTCGATGCGGCATTGTCGAAATACAGGGGAAATGGGTTCACATTTCTGAAGAAGAAATTTGGGATGAACTCATTCAGCGCCATGTTCAGTTTCATGAAAAGGCCGAGAATATCGGTCTTGCTCTTGAATCGAGAACGATTTCTGACCGGCACACGATGCTCTATTTACAGGTTGAAGGTGTTATTGAAAATCTACATTTCACAGAAGAACACAAAATGCGTGCGAGAATGGCCAATGGAGTATGTCTAACCTGTACTCGTCGGGCTGGAAATTATTTTGAGGCTACCGTTCAATTACGCTCAACTGGTCGAAGACTTTCTGAAGATGAGTTCACAACACTTCGTTCTACTCTTGACACCGTAATTGAAAGCCTATCGGATGACCCGATGTTTTTCATCACTTCAGAAGGCCAAGTTACCGGAGGCTATGATGTTGTTCTTGGTAGCAAAGGACTTGCCCGCACATGGGGACGTCACTTGGTTACAACGTATGGCGGGCATGTCGCAGAATCAAATTCAACAGTTGGTCGCAAAGACGGCGTAGACGTTACGCGATTGACATTACTGTATCGAAAACCCGGATACGACATTGGTGATGTATTACGATGGAGAGACAATTATTGGAGGGTTGCTTCATGGTCTAAAGATGGTGCCATCATGTCTCGAATCGACCGACAAGAACGAACCGGAGCGACGTGGAGGGACCTTGAGTCTTCAAATGTAGTAGCCCAGATGAAAGATCATGTCATCGTCGATATCATCAATGAAGATTCATCTGTTGCAGAATTTCTTGACCCTACAAACTGGAACATGGCTGCGGTTCGAATTGCTTGGGACCATACACCGCGCCAAAAACTCCGTCTTGCACGGATAGACGGTGAATGGTTAGCACTCCACAAACTTGGGTGTGATGACGAAAACGAGGGGAAGTCGGTATGAAGGAGAACACTTCAACGGACTCCGTGGCTGAACCTGGAGTTGAAGAAAAACAAGTCGGTATGGTTGACTTAGCAGACGCTCTGGACAAGGGAGGAATTGTTGGATTTACTCGGTCATTTGTCAAGGATTTAGAAAAGGGCATCAAGCATGCTACTCCAGAACATTTTCCTTGGATGAACGACATTGCATCTACGCAGTGGGACGGGATTTTGTGTCTTGGAATGGGCGGGTCTGCAGCCGGTGGCGACTTTGTTGCCGCTTTGGCAAGCATTCATGGCAATCTACCCATTTTCATTCAACGAGATTACGTCGTGCCGTCATGGTGGAAACCCTCCTGGCTCGTCCTTTCAACATCACACAGCGGCAACACAGAAGAAGCACTTGAAGCGACCGAAACGGCGTTAAAATCTGGTGCTACTGCCATCATCATATCTACCGGTGGAATCCTTTCGGGACTTCCTGAAGTGTATCCCAGTTGCTTTCTGATTCCTTCGGTTGGAGGGCAGCCGCCTCGAACCGCATTTGGACATATCTTCAGCCGCCAACTCGGACTTTTGAGAAGCATAGGCGTACTTCCTCAACCTCGTGAAGGGGCAGATGCAGCAATGTTTGCTCGATTGCAAGCAGCCTGTGATGGGTTTGATATTCTCAATGACCCAGAGGGTGATGTTGCTCAGCTCGCTCTGTGTATGCTTGAGCGCCCAATTGCATTATTGGGTCCAACTGAATTACAACCTGCATTGAATCGATTCAAGAATCAATTGAATGAAAATGCTGCACGTTTTGCTCGTATAGGCGTTATACCTGAAATGAATCACAATGAAAGTGTTGCGTGGGGAGGAGTAGGTTCAGATCAAGATGCCTCTGGCATAGACCACGTTCTCTTACTGCTCACTTGGCAAGGAATACATCGGCAAGTTGGCAAAAGAATGGATTGGATGGTCGCACATGCTGCTACGGATTTTGCCTGGAAAATCGCCGGCGAAGGTAACACTCTACTCGAATCGTTACTCCACTTATGCATCTTAATGGACTGGATTTCCATTGCATTAGCGTTCTTACACGGTAAAGATCCTGCTGCTATTGGCCCCATTTCTGCACTGAAAGCCCATTTGGAATCCGTTCAGTAATTCAATACACATTTCCCACGATAAGTCGAGGGTCAGGGTAATCGTTCAATGCCTGCAGACGTTCTTCTTCCGATACAACGCCAGGCAAATCATAACCGACTGGCTTCTTTAGTGAAATTTGCAAATGAAGATGAGGGGGCCAGCCTCCATTTTCGTGCTCTGCACCAATGAACGCTAAACGCTGACCAGCAGAAAAGGTCTGTCCAACTTCTAGCCCGTCAAGGCTGTCAAGGCGAAGGTGGCCATAGAGAACCCAGAATGTTTTGAGTTCATCCTTTTGCGAGGAACCGACGGCAACCGGGAGTGACACTGTATGCTCCGTAATAATCGTCGGACCGTATGAACCATCCTCGTCGTTCATTCCGAAAGAATGAATTTTACCGGGTGCAAAAGCAAACACTTCTGTGCCGACTGGTGCGCCAATATCAAGGCCTACGTGATGGTTTCTCACTCCACCAAAGAGAGGTGTAGTATACATGTTTGGACGTCGCTCGTCATACTTGCCAATAGAATATTCATAATGGCTCTCAAAATCACTTTGAGGTCCTCGTGAAAAATCGAAAACCCAATACTCATCTGGCATTTTTACCACCGGATGAAAATTGAGTGGAGAGGTCACCATACCTCGGTGACCGTGCCCTTTCATATGATTGTTAGCCGAACAATCAAAGTCTATGAGCCAAAGTTCCTCTCATGTTACTGACAGGGGCCCTCTTGCTGTTGGTAACCCTCACGCCGGGATACGCACTCTGCAAAGTATTGGATGCGAGTGCTGACCAGTTACGAAAAATGTTACTTGCACCCGCTCTGGGATTACTGCTTGCCTACGGTCTTGCTGGGCTCTTGTTGTTGAGTGATTTGTGGAGTTGGCAACTCATGTCTGCGTTACTTCTACTCCTCAATGTGGCATCCATCGCTCACATTCGTCGGCGCCCTGAAGACGGTAAGAGATTGAGTTCATGGCAGAAGCTTGAACGTGCTATGCATGGGGAAGTTTACGGAACTCCAGAAGAAAGTATCAGCGATGAAGTAGCTGCACAAAGATGGCTACAAAATCAGCGTAAGCCATGGATGTTCGCCATCGCCGCTGGAGTCATAGCAAGTTGCCTTACACTCCCTCTCTTGCAAGAACTTCCGTTCGGCGTTGATTGGATTGGTTTTTCGACTCTGACAAACCAAATTGCGACTGCTGGAAATCTTTCACTGCCCGGTACAAACGATGGTTTTTGGACCTATTCTCCAGCATTTCCCTCACTCGCAGCTTGGGTTCAAGAAACCCGTAACATCTCCTCTTCTGACGCTGTCTTTGAACTTGGCCATTACAGCCTTTTTGCTCTTCTTTTAGGCCTCGGGGGAGCCATGGACCGACACGGTGCTGGCGCTCATGGCGTGCTGGCAATGGGCCTTGGCGCAGGCCTCTTTGCCAAAGCATTTGACTCGGGGTATCCAACGGTTGCGAGTCAACTTGGCTTGGTCGTCGGTTTACTTGTGTTGCTTCGCCCAACTTCGACCCGAGGGAAACATCACACCTCTGGTTTCATTCTCGCTTTTTTCAGCGTATTATTGATTCATCCTACTGGAGCGATTTACCTTGGAATGCTGATGCTTGCCCACCTTATCATCGGATTAAGTCTTGATGAAACCTTTGGCGCAAACATCAAAAAATTACTTTTTGCGAGTGTCATTCTTTTGACTATAGCCGGAGCAATTGCGCTTTTGATTTTGGCTCCAAGAATGTTGGATGCTGCCGTCTTTGCTGAATATGGATGGCAAGGAGGCCGTCCAATGCTCACCTACAACGGACTTCTGCTCATCTTAGGAATAACCGCTGCTTGGAATTTGAAAAACAGTATAGAAGGGCGACTGCTCAGTGTGTGGTTTGCAGGATTATGGCTGCTCACTGCGATTCACTTAATTGACGGTCTTGAACAAATTCCCGTTCTTTCTTTACTTTCATACGTCTTGTATTCGATGGGCCTTCATGCGTTCCACATACCTTTAGCAGCACTTGTAGCCCTTTGGTGGAGCGATTCAACATGCTTGACATCGTTGGATGAACAGCGAAGTCTACTGACCATTGGCTGGGACCCTCACCCCCAGAAATACATTGCAGGAGCACTTACTGGTCTCTTGGTTATTGGCATTCTTTTCGGTAACCTCGTCTTGTTACAAATTTCAGAGCATGAAGAATTGCATGCAGTAACACAAGGTGACCTTGAGGTTCGAGAAGCACTGGCAGGGTTGCCAGGTGGGAGTATTGTCTATTCGGAAAACTCGCACTGGGGTTATGTATTCAACGCCCCATCTCATGTTGACATGACCAGCATTCCGACGCTTGGTCTCATCCATGTTGACAGCAGCCTGCAAGCTGCAGCCACCACTGCAGTTTACTCTGATCTGTCTTCCAAAATTAAAGAACTCAACATTACTCATGCGCTTTCCTCACCCATGGGAACGGTTGGTTGGACATTGGCACAATCAGTGTATTGGTCACCGATTGTCGAATCACAAGGGAGCGTCTTATGGCAATTTGATTCAACAGGTTTAGCATCAACCTCGCAGTTTATGATTGTAAATTCGTCAACTTGTCAACAGGGGTGTGAGATGCGAGATGAGCCATGGAGGGACCATCGTTTCCGCGACACCCTGGGATTAGGAGACCAGCGTGCTACCTTGACCGAAGGCACCGATGCTGCCGTGACTTTTTCTACATCGGAAGAGGCTGTAAGCGGAGAGGCGTGTCTCGTTTTTGAGGCAAGGGGTGACCTTGAAGAAGTCACGATGAGCCTGACAAGTCAAGGAAATCAAGCCTTCCAAAATTCAAGTTATTCTGCCGGTTGGCACTCGGTATGCTTTCAGCAACTGGAACTTGGAACCACATTGCAACTGGATATCGGTTGGGAAAACGACAACAGTGGAAAGAGGTGGCTCAACCCTCTCGGACTTTCTGGTAGGGGTGACGTGATTCTCGACGCGACCGGTATACGTCTTCATTGGATAGAAATACATCCATCATCGACTGAATAAGCGAAGTCATCAAAGCCAAACAGCAATAGCATGGACCATGAAGAGAGCCATGCTTCTTCTTCCCACCTTAGATGAGGCGGAAGGTTTGGCGCTCGTACTTCCTCGAATACCAACCAAACAACTCGCAAAGAAAGGATGGGAATTGGAGATTGTCGTAGTAGATGGTGGCAGCCAAGATGAGACAAAGAAAATCTCTACAGATTTTGGTTGCACTTTCATGAAGCAGCAAGGAAAGGGCAAGGGTGCTGCAATGCGATTAGGATTTCTACACTTTCTTAAATCTGAATTCGATGCTTTAGTCATGTTTGACGCTGATGGAACTTATCATCCTGAAGAGATGACAAAAATGCTTTCGAAGCTCAAAAGTGCGGATGTTGTCGTCGGTGACCGTCTGGGCGGAGCAATGGACCCTGATGCTATGAATCGAACCAACTATTTTGGAAACCACGTGTTGACATGGATTGCTGTAGCCCTTTTCGGGGTGCCTATGAATGACTTGTGCTCAGGATATTGGGCATTCTCACGACGAACCATTTCGACCTTAAAACTCAATTCGATGCGCTTTGAAATCGAAGCCGAAATGTATACCTCTTGCGCAGTTGAACAACTTCAAATTGAACACGTACCCATTCGTTACAGTAAGCGATTGGGAGAAGCAAAATTAGGTTCAGTCAAAGACGGCTGGAACATCTTTCGCAAATTGCTTGTTCGCCGAATATTTTCTACACCATACGAAACTCGAATGGGTGAAGGGAATTTGACAATTCAATGAGACGACAAGCCTCAAATCATTCAGTTGAGAGCGGCCGATATGCGCCGTAGACCTACCATCGTACTCGGCGCATCTGGTTTGGTAGGACAACGGATGCAACAACGCCTCTTCAACCATCCTTGGTTTGAACTCACGGCCATAGGAGGCAGGGCGGAACGAACTCACCAGACTTTGGATGAAATTCCTTGGCGGCTTGAGCAGCAACGTCCAAACTTACCCATTGTACCTATTCTCGACACCTCAAGTGAATCTTTTCTTGATGAATTGACAAAATTAAACATCGAAGTTGCCTTTTCTTGCCTGCCAAGCGATGCCGCTGAACACATTGAATCAACACTGGCCCAAGCTGGTATTGCCGTTTTTTCAAACGCCAGTTTTCATCGTCGAAAACAGGGAATACCTCTCGTTATTCCCGATGTCAATGAAGAACACTTCACTGAATTCTCTACTACAAAAGGCCCTCATGCATGTGGAACAAATTGCACATTGATACCGATGGCTTCTCCGATCTCCGCACTTCGCCAATTTGAGGTGACCAAAGTAAAAATGCGCAGTGAACAAGCACTTTCTGGCGCAGGCTGGCGGCTTTTGTTTGATGAAAATGCCGTGAGAGGAGAAGTGAATCCAGATATTCCAGGAGAGGCAGAAAAAGTTCACGATGAATTTCTACATGTCTTTGGAACCCATCAAAATTCAGAGATTCATCCCGCAGATATCGAAGTCGATGTGAAGTGCAAACGGGTTGCTCGAAAAGATGGGCACCAAGTTTTTGTTGAAGCGACATTCACAAAGCCTCTCTCATACGAGAAAGTGATCTCGGCGTTTCAGTCGCAGCAGTTCAGTGAAAATGTATCTCAATGTCCAAGCGCGCCGTATCACCCGTTGCATATCGTGAAAGATATTGACGTCAAAAATCATCTATGGAGCGATGGTGTGAATTTTTCTGAACATCCCAAACCAAGTGAAAATTTGCAAACAGGAATGGCAGTCGTCGTCGGAAATGTAGAAATTCACAGTCAAT
>DAMU01000023.1:1778-2720 GCA_002499705.1 Euryarchaeota archaeon UBA91 | reverse complement strand
AAAGTGATTGAAAAACTCGACACTTTACCAACGCAACTCTATGTTTCAGTCGATGCTCCGAACAAGAAAGTCTTCGATGAAGTCTGTAAGCCGAAGTGGAACACCAACGCTTGGGATAAGTTTTCAGAAACACTCGACCTCCTACCATCTCTTGACACGAGAATCGTCTGCCGCCACACCTTGATGCAGGGCATTAACATGTCTGACCAACACATCAAAGAGTTCGCAGCACTCGACCGAAGAGCAGACCCAGATTACATCGAAAATAAGGGATATGTTTTCGTTGGACACAGCCGTGAAAACCTCGGTGTTGAGAACATGCCAAGCCACGAAGATATCATGGACTTTTCAAACAAAATTGCTCCTCTCACTGGTCGAAAAGTATTGTCGGATTCACGTCCGAGTCGGGTCGCTTTGGTTGGTCAAGAGATTACGCCAATACCTATTCCAGAACCGACCATGTTCTTCCCGAAAGACTTGGGAATTGCACCTTCAGTCAAGCACCTGCAGATGGCGAACTAAGCAAACTGTACCCATTGAACCGAAGTGTTTCAAGAGGAGAACAGACCGTTCCATTCACCGTCTTCCCAGTAGTCAGCAGCAGCTACTCCATTGACTGAAGGGTCTCGTAGGTGGAAACGAATTTTCTCATATCCAACGTGTGGAACTGGAGATGTTACAACGATATACATTCCATTTTGAAATTCGATCGAATCGATATTCCAACGCGCTCCCTCATCATCGGGGAAACTATGCAATCCAATATTTTGGATGTTTGCGCGAATCATATTTTCAGGTGTATGATTGTTTTTTCTTCCAAAAAACCGCTCAAAGAGGCCCATAACGGCATGTAGACACTGAGATTACTTAGTATTCTTGGTCAAAATCGAGCTTGTACATAAGACAATTTTTGAGGATCAACGCTTGTCCTTTGAAGAAAAG
>DAMU01000023.1:0-1444 GCA_002499705.1 Euryarchaeota archaeon UBA91 | reverse complement strand
AACACGACGGTAAAAATTGTCTTCCAATGCGGATATTCTTTTTATCATCTTATTCTTCGTAGGCTCTTTTTCGTGTAAGATTGGCACCATTGAACTCCAGACACCCTCTCCTTTCACTCGAGACCAGAGTGCTGCAGAAATATGTACGACGATGAGGAAATAACTGAGGTCAGCTACAGTTCCATGTAAATCCAAGACGACATCCATGATGTTCCCTGCTTCATCTGGCGTTGCATTTACCGTATATCCTTGGGTATACAATCCTGCGATTGCCAAGCCAGTCAGTGGAAGAAGAATGAAACAGGCATACATGGATAAATGAACCGTTTTGGCAAAATAAGTGTGAACTTTTGGAACGGGTTCTCGTGCACCTTGAAACGTTTCAAAACGCCTCATGTAGGAATATCGCATGACGACGATGACGAGAAATAAAGTGGCAAAAGCGACTTCAAAAAGAAGTAAGCCCCTGTCTTCTAACTGCGATAAATCATCAACTTGTTTGAATATGCCATAGGCATAGAGAACGACAAAACTCCAATGGATGACTTTTGCAAGTCGGGTATGGGGCTTTGACATGGCCCAACCCTCACGATTTTGGTTTTATCATTTCTTACACCTTGTGCACCCGCGCAAGAGATATTTTCACCGGAATTTCATGCCTTATT
This sequence comes from Euryarchaeota archaeon UBA91, assembly GCA_002499705.1. Classification (GTDB taxonomy): domain Archaea; phylum Thermoplasmatota; class Poseidoniia; order Poseidoniales; family Poseidoniaceae; genus MGIIa-L1. The sequence goes on along the minus strand of DAMU01000023.1, from coordinate 779 downwards.
AAGAGTTGAATCTTTCAGTTTATGTGATCCTCGACACGCCGTTTGGCCCACTCCATCCTCCAAGCGGAATTAACAAAGAGCGGGTTGATGCAGTTGTTCGTGCTCTTGATTGGTGCGAGGCGATTGCCACAGGCAGTCTTTGGTCGGCTCATAGAAATGGTGAGCGTATCTCTTTGTGTCAAATTATCAATGGGCAGAGCCTGGAGATGTTCCCTCTTGAGGCAGCTCGCCTTGACCTCGGACTCGAGTCTACGTTCGCTTCAAGGCATCTCCCTATTCACCTCAATAGAGTGAATGCCTGTGTTCGTTTTAATCGACGAATTCGTCCGATTCCATTGCATACAGACATGGTTGCGAGTATGGTTTTACTTCTTGGGAGCGAGGATTTTCCTCCCTCGCATGTACCCTACACTCTCCATGAGATTCTCACTTCTGAACAATTAGCAGAACTTCCAACAATTCAACCTACTGATTTTGTTCGACCACAGCGTTTGGACGACACAACTTTCACGATAACTGATGGTGAAGCCTTTGAATTCTTCACTGCAGCTCCTGTAGAACAGTGGCTTCATCACGCCAGGAGATTATGCCCTCACCGACAACCAAATACTCTTCGTTGGATTCTTTTCACCCTCATTGAAGACCCGTTTCAATCGTCGACTTGGGCGAATGAACAACTCCACAGCAACCCTGATCTGTATTCTATGGTACACATCGAAAACGCCCTTTCCCATCAAAACCCTCTCATTCGTTCATGGGCGGTTATGAATTATGAAGAA
>DAMU01000020.1 GCA_002499705.1 Euryarchaeota archaeon UBA91 | reverse complement strand
ACTGGTTTCGATGCATCAAGTGCTTTACTTCGGCATGAACTTGCATATGTCCTCGGTCAGATGCAAAATGATGTCGCGCTCCCAGCACTTATTGAACGCTTAGCCGATGAAAAGGAACACATCATGGTCCGCCATGAAGCCGCTGAAGCACTTGGTGCGATTGGAAATCTCGATGCGAAACCAGTTCTTGAACAATTTCTAGGTGATGAAAACCCTGAAGTTTCTGAGTCTTGCGAAGTAGCAATTGACTTACTGAACTGGTGTGCTACCCCTGAATGGGAAAAAGCAGAATGGTGATATTTTGAACCTCAAGTTCAAAGACTCAACCCACTTGGCATGAAACAGAGGGATTCTATGCCGCATGAACATATCACACTTGCTCAAGCACCAAACGGTGAAATTGGCCCTCGATGTGAAAAATGTGGAGTCCGACTTACCTTCGGTAATGCAATGGTCGTTGGGAAATACTACATGTGTTGGGAACATTATGTCGAATTGACCGGCGCTGACACTTCTACTACTGTTGGAGAGGCTGAAGAACGCTTCTGGATGACCGAATAATCTCGGCGTGCATTCAATAACCTTCGACCCTACCCGAATACTGGGGTATTGTATGGCTGCAGGTTGGGCGAGGTTTGCACACCGCTTTGGCGCCTATTACCGAAGTGCTGAATTTTGGACCCCTCCTCGACTAAAAACCCGTGAATGGATGTTCATTCCATTTGGTGGTGCACCCCCTATCCGTCACAAAGGGTTTAGCGATATGCAATCTGTTCGCCAATTTGTTACAGAGCGTTCAATGCATTCATGTTTTTATTCAACTGCATATTGGGATCGGCCCTTTGAAATGAAAATGGCAGACAAAATATGGCGAGGTGCAGATTTAATTTTTGACTTGGATGGAGACCACTTACCAGGGGTTACTGACAAGGATTTCCCTGGAATGCTTGAAGTGATTCATGAACAGGCTTGGTCACTTTGGAATGATTTTTTACAACCCGAATTTGGGTTTGACGAGAAATATTTGCAAGTTACCTTTTCTGGTCATCGTGGATTCCATCTTCATTATAGAGACCCATCTCTTTTTCATCTTGATTCAGAGGCTCGTCGTGAAATGGTTTCATTTATTCGAGGAGAGGGGGTTGATGTCAAAGGTGGACTTGCCCGTTATCACGACCTCAGCTCGGAGGGTTGGACGCGTCGAATACGCGACGGCATGGGCGGAATGATCGACAAATTACGTTCAATTGCTCGTAAGGATCAAGGATACATGGCAGATTTAAACATGCTACACCAAGGTCTGTTGGGTCAATCTCAGCGAGAGGGAAGAACAACGACCAAAGGCAAGGCTTCGATTCAAAGTTTGGCCGCTGTCGTCAATCATGACGCTCGGTCAGAACGTCTTCGTAACGGAAGTTTTGGTGTTCTCGAGAAATACGAGGGACTGTTCCTTGACTTGCTTAAGACCGATTCATCCGTTGTTTTAGGTTCTGCAGGAGAGACAGACGAAGTTGTCACTATCGATGTACGCCGACAGATACGGTGGCCAACTTCGTTGCACGGAAAGTCGGGAATGCGCGTGAGTGAATTTCCGCTTGACCGACTTGACCCTGATGGCTCCAATCCGTATTCTCCATTGCATGAGGCATTGGCACTAAGTACGCAAGATATTATGGAAGTTGAAATGATTGTTGACGATTCTATATCACAATTTGGAGATACGGTCTATGACAAGCAATCTGGAGAACGTTTTCAAATCCATGAAGCAGGTGCAACATTCCTCATTTTGAAAGGTTGGGCAAAGATTGTCTCCTCATAATTATCAAGTGCGAATACGTTAAATCTTGAGTATATGAGAAGGTAAGGTTCAAGACTCCACCCGCATCCAGCGGTTTAGAGGTGAACCACATGGGTCTGCGCAAAGGCAAGAAAAAAGACGCTCAAACACCCCCTGCACCCGGTTTACCTATGCCACTTCCCGGTATGCCTATGCCACCGCCCGGAGCGTTACCAACTCCTCTGCCACTCCCTGACGCACCCGCCCCTCTCCCGCTTCCTGAAGCACCTGCACCACTTCCACTCCCAGAAGCACCTGCTCCACTCCCGCTTCCTGATGCGACAGCCCCAGTTGCTCAAGCAGCAACTGAGCCAGAAGCAAAAAATGAGTATGGCGAAATGTGGGCCAAAAGGTCGACAAAACCCCTTCAACAAATATATGGACACATTGACCGTTTAGCCAAGAAAGAAACGGGTTCACTCCTGGACCGGTATGCTGACCGTTTTGGCCATTCACTTGACCGTGAAATTATTGTTCTACGCAAGAAAGAGCACGACAGTAAGGTTTCCGAAATACGTGACGCCCCGGTTGTTGAACTCATTGAAGATGGAGAATCGAGTGATTTACAATCTCAACTTACTGCAATCGAGGGTGAACTTCGCACCCTTAAGCCAGAGTATCAAGCTGCGAAGGCAGCGGGTGATTCTGAAGTCCTTTCTCAGTTGCGACCCGTTCTTGAGGGTTTGATGGCTGAGCGTAAATCTATCATGGCGATGATTGATGGCTCGATGGAGCCAACAGTTGCTGAAGAGGCTGTTGAATCTGAAGAGTCTTCCGATGAAGACGAACTTTTCGCATCTTTCGTTTCTATTGTCGATGATCTTCTTGGATCAAAATTATCCGAGGAAATCGTATCAGAATTCCTTCAAAGTGAAGAATTTGCAATCTATGAACAGGTCGGAATGAATCCTGTTGAAGCAGAGCACGACCTACGCGTTCAATTTGTAGCGATAGTCGATGAACAACTTGGCAACATGAGCGGTGAATCTGTGACCGAGTTTACTCAAACTGAAGAGTTTAGCATATACGAAGCAATTGCTACGCTCTACCAAGAATAATGAGGATGTGAATAAATGGGATTACTTGACAAGGCAAATGATGCAGGGACAAAAGCCAAACCAGCTGCAAAGGCAAAGCCAGTTGCTAAAGCAGTGGCAAAGGCAAAGCCGGTTGCTAAAGCAGTCGCAAAGGCAAAACCTGTTGCAAAAGCAGTAACTCCTGTCGCAGCAAAAGTCAAGGCTGCTAAACCTGCAAAGGTCAAAATTGCCCCAGCAGGACTTCCTGAAAACTTTGAGATCGCTTCACCAAACGCTCGCCGTATTGCTTGGTTTGTGAACTTCGTTGTCAACCTCGGGCCAATTTTTGCCTTCCTTTTCTCGGTGGCTATTCTTGACGCGTTCACAACTATTTTCGCACTGGTCGCTCTTGCAGCACTCATATTCAACTTGATTGTCATCCCAATCATGTCTGGACGAACACTCGGCAACTTCATCTCTCGAACCAAAAACATTCGTTCGAACGGCCTTAAGCCTAATTTCATCCACGCACTGATGGTCAATTCGACTGGAATTCTTGGACTTACTGGAGTTGTCTTTTTGATGGTCTTTGCTGGTTCGATGTTTTCCGAAACTGGGAGCGCACAGATTTGGGCATCTGTTTGGTCAATTATCGGTCTTGTCTTCATCGTTCTTTACTTCGTTAATTCATCTATGAAGCGAGGAAGCGAAATGCGTCAAGGTCTTTATGACACAATGTTCGGTGCTTTCCTTGTTAAGCACGTCCCTGCAGAAGGTGAAGTTTCTACTGGATTCATTGGAAAGCTCGAAAACATGTCATCATACGGCGATCGTTACACAAAGCGTAAGGAAGAGAAGCTCGCAAAGAAAGCTGAAAAGGCTGCTGATGTATCGGAACAGACTGATTCCGAAGAACAAGTTGAAGAGAAGCCAGAGGCCGCTAAGAAAGCAACTGCTAAGAAAGCAACTGCTAAGAAAGCAACCAAAAAATCTGATTAATCCTTTTGAGATTTCATGATATTTAATTCTCGATGGTCACGTACGTTCGTGTGGACTGGATGTGCCGTCCTTTCAGCAATTAGCATTCGAGTTGCACCCGTGATTGACTCTCCAACCTTTTGGACACTCATCATGGTTTTCTGCTTAGTTAATGCCTATCTTGAGTTTCTTGTCAGCGCACTATTTATCTCGCCTGGCAAAGCCAAACTATCACTGAACTCTCCATCGTGGTCTTCTCATTATCCAACTTTTGATTCCAAAGTGACACATATTCAACTCTATCATCAAAATAAAACTGCTCCTTTTGTCGTATTCATTCATGGATGGAGAGGCTCTTCAGTATCGGTATCCCAGCGTGCTCAATGGTTCATTGACAAAGGATGGCATGTGGCGATTATTGAACTGCCTGGCCACGGTTCATCGTCACCACTGCCCAGGTGGAACGCCATTACCGCTTCGAAACACATCCAATTTCATCTCAAGAGCCTTGATTCGATTTTAGAGTCTCGTTATGTTTCTCATTTGTTTTTTTATGGTCACAGCATGGGTGGATACATTTGTACACGTATTTCCAGAGAACCGGAAATCATTCCTTATCAGATTCCACTCAATGGGCTTATTCTTGAATCCCCTCTCTTGTTGTATTCGAATATTGCACATGGCATAATTCAGCGTTTAAGGATTCCAAAATTTATTCGTCCATTGCACATGAAGCGCGTCTTTCGAGATGTAGTTGTGATGCATCCTGATGTAGATGTGCTAGATGGACTCAAACAATTTGATATTCCTCTGTGGGGGGTTCCATCAGTCCCCACTCTTTGTCTTCAATCAATGAATGACAAACACTTGGGACGCGACCACTACAATGCGGCCGTATCTGAATTTACTGACAAGATACCTTTTACCCATCATCTCATCGAAAGTTTATCGCATTCTGGAGCGCGTAAAAACGTAGAAAGAGAGGCACTTTTACTTGAATGGCTTGAGGAATTTGATTCACTCTTGCTCAAGTAAGTCTGCTTGTTGTTCACGTGCGAGTTCGCGCATGTCATCGACTTCATCGAGTTCATCTACGATTTCTTCACCCAAGAGCGTTTCAAGCACATCTTCCATAGTAACCAATCCAGCTACACCGCCAAATTCGTCACGCACCAACGCAAATTGTTGTCGCTTTTGCAAGAACATGTCGAGTGCTTCATCAACATTTGAGTCCATTTGAATGGATATGACGGGTTTCTTAAAATGCCCCATTGTCAAATCCCACTCGTCACGACTTGCTGCCATGAGCACTTCAGATCTTATAGCGATTCCAGATGCATCATCAATTGATTCATCGTAAAGAGGAATACGTGATACTCGTATGATCTTATGTTCATCAAGCACCTCTTTAACAGAACTTGAGGTGTTGAAAGCAGTCATAACAACTCTTGGTGTCATGACTTCAGCGACCTTTATCTCTCGTAAACGTAGTAAATTGTGAATTACTGTTTCTTCATCTTCTTCTAAGATACCTTCTTCTTCTCCCAAGTCGGCTAAAGCTGCTACGTCATCACGAGTGACAAGTGAATGAGATCCCTTTGGCAAAATTGACTTCAACATCTGAATAGGAATGATAAGGAAGGCCAAGCAACTTACGATAACTGTCAGTAAACGGCCAGTTACAGGAGCAAGTTGTTTCCAGTATGCAGTGCCCAAAGTCTTTGGAATGATTTCGGAAAGGAACAGTACTGCAAGTGTGAGTATAATTGAAGCGACTGTTAACGATTCTTCCCCATAGATCATTTGAACTTGCGAACCTACTCCAGCAGCACCCATTGTGTGAGCTATGGTGTTAAGCGTAAGAATAGCAGTTAAAGGACGAACAGCATCGTCATCCTTCAGTTTATTCCACATTTTCCCAAGTTTTGTTTTTTCCTTTTCGAGAACTGCGATGTAGGTATGAGTTATTGATAAGACAACTGCCTCTAAAATAGAGCAAAGAAAAGAGACACCGAGTGCTAATGTGATGTAGAATACAAGGAGGGTCATACTACCCTCGCCAGTTGCTCCAATTGTAGTTCCAACTGCAGATGTGAATACATTCCCCATATATTTTCAAATTCCCCTGACCGTGCGGGTGTAATCAAACCGAGACGCTAATGGTTATTGAAAATGACCCCTATTTCGTACCCCTCACTTTCGCTCTTTACGGACCTTTTCATGGGTGAAAGTCAAGAGCATAGTGCTCATCCCGTAGAATGAGGGGCATTATGTCGAACGAGCATGTACTCATTTGTGTGGCATGGCCATATGCAAATGGCCCACTACACCTCGGCCATGTCGCTGGATGTTATCTCCCTCCGGATATACAAGCCCGATTTGAACGGGCACGAGGAAACCGCGTCCTCATGGTTTCTGGTTCTGATGAGCACGGAACGCCCATCACCGTTTCAGCGGAGCAAAATTCGACCACACCTCAAGCGGTTGTGGACCAATACCACGAAATGAACAAACAAGCTCTTCTCGATTTAGGCTGTACTTGGGAGCCAAATGTTGACGTAAGAGGCATTGAATACGGCGGTGCTTTGTTCAACAGAACTACCGACCCGCGCCATAAAAAGATGGTTCAAGAGAATTTCGTAAAACTAATGGATGCTGGATTATTTGAGACCAAAATAATGGAGCAATACTATGAACTCAGTGATGATGGGAACGGCAGATTTCTCCCCGACAGGTATGTCGAGGGGACGTGCCCGGCATGCGGCGATGACGGTGCCAGAGGCGACCAATGTGACACATGCGGTGCGACGTATGAATCTGCAGAACTGAAAAATCCGGTTTCCAAGATGAATCCTTCAGCCCAAATTGAAATTCGTGAAACCGAGCATCTGTTCTACCGCTTAGATTTGTTTCAAAAAGCACTTGAAACACATGCTGAAAGTCAGCAAGGCGTCTGGAAGTCAAATGTGCGTGCGATGACAAAACAATGGCTGGACATGGGCCTACGACCTCGTGCAGTAACCCGTGACCTTTCTTGGGGTATCCCCCTTCCAATGGAAGATTCAAAATGGGATGGAAAGTGTGTTTATGTTTGGTTTGAAGCAGTGCAAGGCTATTCCACATGCGCTCGAATTTGGGCAGCAGATTATGCGAATGAACATGAAAACGGAGAAGAAGCTTGGAAAAATTGGTGGTGTGTTGCAGCGGATGGATCAAAGCCTCGTCATTTGTATTTCCTTGGAAAGGACAATATCCCATTCCACACAGTAATTTGGCCTGCCCTCATCATGGGTTTGAACCATGCCAATAAAGGCTTGAAATCGAATGATTCAGTTGAGTTGCCTGCACCTGGCGAACTTTCACTTGAGACCAATGTTCCAGCCATGGAATATCTCATGCTTGCAGGCGGACAATTCTCCAAGTCACGTAAACATGCCGTTTGGTTGCCAGCATTCCTCGAACGATTCAACCCTGATACTTTGCGTTATTACCTCGGAATCAATATGCCTGAAAATCACGATTCGGATTTCAATTGGCCAGATTTTGTAGAAAAAATAAACAATGAACTCAATGCAGCTTATGGCAATTTTGTCCATCGCGTTTTGACTTTAGGTGCTCGACTCCCTACATCTCCGAACGGGCCATTTGTTGAATTCGACCTCTTGGATCGAACTTTAAGCGCCCAAGAAAAACTCGAAGATTTGCATTCATCTATCACCGAATCACTCTCACAGCACCGATTCAAAGAAGCACTTCGATTTGCAATGACTGCTGCCCAATTTGGCAATCAACTTCTTCAATCCGTCGAACCTTGGAAGTTCCTTTCAGTTTCAGATGGCGGTTCAAATCCAAATTATGACAAAGAACGTATTGAATCGTTATCCGCACTTTCGTTCGGTTGGCGAATCTCTCGGTATCTCGCCATCGTCATGCAGCCATTCATGCCGTTCAGTTCTGCCAAATTGTGGACTGCATTAGGGCAATCTGGTGAAGTTTCTCAGATCCACTGGGATTCAGCCATTGATTGGAGTGTACCAATGACGTGGAGTGATGAAAAGCCAGAACCACTCTTCAAACGACTCGATTTAGATGAAATTCTCGCCTCAGAACAGTCTCTCGTTGAGATGTCTGATACGAGTGAACAACCGGGCCACTCGGTGAAAGGTGGTAAAAAGAAGAAGAAAGCCCCTAAGGAGGATACGAAAATGAATGAAGCACCAGAAGGAATAACTTATCTTGAATTTGAAACGTTCATGGAAGTCGATTTACGAATTGGAAATATTATTTCCGTTGAAGACCACCCCAATGCCGACCGTTTGTATGTCGTATCAATCGATGATGGAAGTGAAGGTGGACGCACCATATGCGCTGGACTCAAAGAATATTATTCCGCAGAGGAAATGGTCGGGAAGAACGTTGTATTTGTTTCTAATTTGAAACCCCGGCCGCTAAGAGGTATTACTTCTGAAGGTATGATGCTTGCTGCTGATGACGGAGAAGGTAATGTGCGCTTGATTACAACCGATGGGCCAATTTCAACAGGCTCACAAGTTCGCTGATCATCCAGCAATTCGATTATGCACTGCATGCATTATTTCCCGTGATACTTCACTGCACGATTGTCGCATATTCTTGATTTGATTACGCATTTCAACTCCCATTTCTTCGGGAAGTGATTGTAAATTAATTTCAACATTAAACAAAGCGCCTTTTACCGCAGCGCTAGCAAGTAGCGCAGCAACACCTACGTCAGACACAGCATTCGCATTGCCACGTTCGGCGAGGCCCCGCAGACATGAGAG